>NZ_ANBF01000201.1 GCF_000341025.1 Nocardiopsis salina YIM 90010
GCAGTGCCGCGGTCAGGGCCGACAGGTGGCGTTCGGCCTGCTCGACCGGGGCCGGGCGCCAACGAGCGCGGGGCGGGCGGCCCACCAGGTCGGGCAGTACACACCCGGTTCCCACCAGGTGCTCGGCGAAGTCCAGGACCGCGCGCAGGTGCCGCAGTCCCGGTCCGTGCGCGGTGCCTTCCGGGGCCGGGGCGCGTAGGAACCCGGCCGCCTCGGTGGGGGAGAGGTGTACGGCCGGAACCGTCCACGGGTGTGCCCCGGCCGGTCCCGTGTCACGCGGAGCGAGCACCGAGTGCACCGGCCCGGTGGGGTCGCCCGGCAGCGTCACGGTGAGCTCCCCGGGACGGCCGCGCACACCCGCGCCCGACAGCGCCGCACGGAGTACGCCCGTCGTGAGCGCGAACGGGTGGGTCCCGGTGGGTGCATTCCGCGCCACGGTGGCCGGGCTCTCGGCCTCGCCCCAGACGGCGAGCGCGTCGCCGTCCCACACCCCGTGCAGCACCAACACCCTCGACACCCTCCCCGGACGGCTCGTTCCTCGCGCACCCCAGTCTGACTTCCTCCCAGACCCTGGAGGCGGGGGATTCCGACCGGCTCGAGAGCTGGTCGGTCCGGTACTTCCTCGCGGGTTCCCGGGGGTTCCTGTTTCACAGACCAGGTGCACCCGAGGCCTCCACAGGCGGGCACCGCATGCCCTGGGCCCTCACGGGGGCACGCGGCGGGTGGCCGCGGGGGCCTCCGGGAGCCGTGGGGCTCACAGGTGGCGCGGCACCGTGTTGCCGACAGCCTCGATCCCCGCCTTCAGGTTGGTGCGCCACAGCAGGACCGCCCCGATGACGAAGAAGACCAGTAGCGAGAAGATCGCTGTCCGGTACCCGCCGGTCAGGTTCACCACCAGCGCGACCGTGGCCGAGCCCAGCAGCGTCGAGCCCCGGTCCGCCAGCTGGTACAGGCTGAAGTACTCCGCCTCGCGCCCGCGCGGGATGAGCAGCGAGTACAGCGCCCGCGCCAACGACTGGGTTCCGCCCAGCACCGTGCCGATGCCCAGGCCCAGCAGCACGAACAGCAGCGGCTCGCCCGGTGGCAGGAAGTACGCGGCCGTGACCAGCGCACACCAGATCATCAGACTCACCAGCACCGTGTTCTTGGTGCCCGCGGCCCTGGAGATGCGCCCCATCAGCAGAGCGCCCGCGAACGCGACGAACTGGATCATGAGGATCGTTCCGCTGAGCACCGTCAGCGACAGCCCGAGGTCCTGCGTGGCGAAGTTGCCCGCGAAGTAGATCGCCGCCTGGATCCCGTCGTTGAAGAAGATGAACGCCACCAGGAACAACAGTGTGTTCGGGTAATGGCGCATGTCGCGCAGGGTGCGCGCGAACTGCTTGATGGAGGCGCCCACCTTCGGCCGCCCCGACTGCAGCGCCAGCTTTCCGTACCGGTTGCGCAGGGGACGGATGCCCAGAACCGAGAAACCGAGCCACCACACACCGACCGAGGCGAACGCGATCCGTACCGCCTCGTCATCACCGATCCCGATGTCCGGCGCGAAGGTCACCAGCGCCAGGTGGAACGTGAGCAGGACCGCCCCGCCCAGGTAGGCCAGTGACCAGCCCGTCACCGACACCCGGTTGCGTTCCTCCGAGGTGGCGATCTCGGGAAGGAACGCGTTGAAGACCACGATCGAGAGCCCGTAACAGACGTTGCCGACGACGAACAGCAACGACGTGATGCGGTAGTCGTCGGTCAGGTAGAGCGAACTGACCGCCACGGACCCGCCCGCGGCCAGCAAGAACAGCCAGCGCTTCTTGTGGCGGGTGTGGTCGGCCAGCGCGCCCACCAGCGGCAGCAGTACCACCAGGATCAGGACCACGCCCGTGGTCAGGGTCGGGTGCAGCGCATTCGGGTGCAGGCTGATCCAGTCGACCCCGAGGGGATGGATGCGCACCGTGGGGTCCAGGCAGGCCTCGCCGTCCGGCGCACCCGCCGCATCACAAGCCAGCCCCGACAGGTAGGGGCCGATCAGGACCGTGACCACCGAAGTGATGAAGACCTGGTTGGCCCAGTCGTAGACGTACCAGCCGCGCTGTTCGCGCCGCCGCTGTGCCGGGTCCGGCGACGGGGTGTTGCCGACCTCGCCGTCGGGGGGAGCGGAGGACATACGGGGGGTCAACCTCTCTGGAACGGGTCCTGGTCGGGGCCGGACGACGCGGGCCACTGACCGCGCCTGATGAGCAGTTCGCGCAGGGCTGCGGTGTTGTCCGAGACGATGCCGTCCACTCCTGCGTCGAGCAGACGTTCCATCACCTCGGGTTCGTTGACGGTCCACACGTGCACCTGCATGCCGGCCCGGTGGGCGGTGCGGATCACATCGCGGCTGAGCACCGGAAAAGAACCGTGGCGCAGCGGGATCTGTGCGCACGCCGGAACTCGCGGGGTCAGGCGCGACAGGAACGGACTCAGCGAACCCAGCCGGAGCCGCACCACGTCCAGGGGGCCGCAGGAGGTCGCCACCCGCGGGCCGACCAGGCGGCGGATGCGCTCCAGACGGGCCTGGTCGAAGGATCCCAGGCACACGCGGTCCCAGGCGCCGGTGCGGCGCAGGGCCTCGACCAGCGGCTCCACGGCCGCGTCGGCCTTGAGGTCGATGTTGAACCGCGCGTGCGGCCATGACCCGAGCAGGTCCTCCATGAGCGGGACCGGTTCGCGCCCCGCCACCAGGGCCCGGGACACATCGCGGTGGGGCAGGTCGCCGATCGCGCCGGTCCGGTCGGTGGTGCGGTCCAGGGTCGCGTCGTGGAAGGCCATGAGCACGCCGTCCGAGGTGGCGTGCACGTCGGTCTCCAGGTACGTGTAGCCGAGGTCGACCGCGTGCTGGAACGCCGTCGCGGTGTTCTCCAGCTCGGTGCTGCGCTCGCCCCGGTCGTCGGTGAGCCACCCGCCCCGGTGCGCCAGAGCCACGGGGACGGGGGCGGAGAGGTACGCGTGTGTCACGCCTCGCAGTATGCCGGTTCCCCGCCCCGTGTGCGGGCCCGGCCCGGCCCACCCCGGTGACGTCGTGATGAAAAAACCTGGCATGCCAGGTGACCAACCTGCCCGCCGGGATGCTCTGTGTACGGGTGGAGGCGTTACCCCCACCGGAAAGGGACCGGTCATGACCCACCTCTCCCGCCGTACCGAGAGCCACGCCCAGCCCAACGGGACCGAGCGGCCCAAGGCCCCCGAACCCGCCACGGCCCCCGCCCGTTCGACCTCCCAGCGATCCACCGCCCCGACCGGTCGTCCCGGGCACGCCGACCCGTGCCCCCCGGATGCCTCGGCCGACCCGCGCCCCGGCGGCCGTGCTGGGAGGGCGTGCCTGCGCGGCCACCGCACGCCGCCCGGCGTTTGCCGGCTCGCGCAGCAGATCGCCGAGGTCCTCGTGGGGCAGCGCACCCCCGAGTCGCTCAGCCCGGCGCTCACGGTGCCCGTGCGCGAACAACTGCGCACCCTGCGCAGCGGCCTGGCCTGCTGCACCGCCCCGCGCCTGAACCGGGTCTTCCACCAGAGTCCCGTGCCTCACCAGGTCGAGGCCAGCGCCGTGGTCGGATGCCGTTGCCGCCGCCGGGTCTTCGCCTTCCGCGCAGTCACCCACCGGGGCCGCTGGGTGTGCTCCCAGCTCGAGACCGACCTTCGTTCACCCCGGGCCCGACGATGACCGCGCGAATTCCGTGGCGCCCCGGTCCCGCGCGTCGATAGGCTGACGCGCCCCAGCACACCGAAGGAGGAGGCCGCCGGCACACCGCCGGCGACGGCCGACCACCATGAAACCTGCCGACCTCACCCGCCTGCACAGCATCGGCGCGCCCACACTGTCGCCCGACGGTACCCGCGCGGTCTTCGCCCTCACCCGCCCCGACCTCGACAAGGACACCTACTGCGGCGGCCTGTGGGCCGTGCCCACCGACGGTTCCCACCAGGCCCGGGTCCTCACCCGCGGCGAGAACGACTCCGCACCGGTCCACTCACCCGACGGACACTGGATCGCCTTCCTGCGCCCCGACACCGACGACCGCCCCCAGATCCACGTATTGCCCGTCGACGGCGGCGAACCCTGGAAGGTCACCGACCACCCCCTCGGCGCGTCCGACCCGGTCTGGAGCCCCGACTCCACCCGCCTGGCGCACACCGCCCGAGTGCCGGACGAAGACCGATACACCGCCGGCACCGAACCGGGCAAGGAGCCGCCCCGCCGTATCACCACCCTCAAGTACCGCCTGGACGGGCTCGGGTTCCGCACCGACCACCCCCAGCACGTGTTCGTCACCGCGCCCCTCGACCCCGACGGCGAGCCCGGCACCCCCGTCCGCCTCACCACCGACCGCGCCGACCACGAATCACCCGCGTGGAGCTCCGACGGGACCGAGGTCCTGTTCACCGCCGCCCTGCACGAGAGCGCCGACACCGACCTGGTCGAGGACGTGTGGGCGTGTGCCGCGGAGGAAGGCGCCCGCCCGCGCCGCCTCACCCGCGGCCGCATCACCGCCGGAGCCGCCTTCCCCGCGCCCGACGGCACTCAGGCCTTCCTGACCGGCTACCAACTCGGTGAGCAGCACCGCGACTTCGTCGGCCGCACCAACGGCCTGTGGCGCGTGCCCTTCGACGGCGGTTCCGGTCCGGTGCGCCTGACCGACGAGGAGGACGGTCCCCACGTCCTCCGGCATCTGCACGTACTCGACGACGCCGTGCTTCTGCTCGCCGACCGCCGCGGTGCCGTGCAGCTGCTCCGGGTGCCCCTCGACGGCGGTGCGCCCGAGACCCTCGTGGGCGGGCCCGTCCAGACCCAGTCCTTCGACCACCGTGCGGGTGTCACCGTCGCCGTGGTCGCCGACGGCCGCAGCAGCGGCGAACTCGTGCGTGTGGGACCCGAGGGCTCCGTCCCGCTGACCTCCTTCATGGAACTTGACTCCCACCCCGTCACCGAGCTCACCGCCCGCGCCCCCGACGGCCACGAGGTCCACGGGTGGATCGCGGCCCCGCGCGGGGAGGGGCCGCACCCGGTGGTCCTGATGATCCACGGCGGCCCCTTCGCCCCTTACGGACACCAGTACTTCGACGAGACCCAGGTCCTGGTCGAGGCCGGCTACGCGGTCGTGCTGTGCAACCCGCGCGGCTCCTCCGGGTACGGGATGGCACACGCACGGGCCATCATCGGCAACGTCGGGGAGGTCAGCGCAACCGACCTGCTGGCCTTCCTCGACACCGCGCTGGAGGACGAACGCCTGGACGCCGCCCGCGTCGGGGTCATGGGCGGCTCGCACGGCGGTTACATGACCACGTGGATGGCTGCCCACCACGGCGACCGGTTCCGCGGAGCCATTCCCGAACGGGGCGTGCACTCCATCGACAGCTTCGAGGGATCCTCCGACATCGGCTCGCTCTTTCCGCGCCCGCTCTACGGTCCGCCCGAGGAATGGGACCGTCAGAGCCCGCTCGCGCACGCCGACCGCATCGATATCCCGACGCTCATCATCCATTCGGAGCAGGACTGGCGCTGCCCCGTCGAGCAGGCCCAGCGGCTCTACCTGCGGCTGCGGCGCCGTCGTGAGGACACCGAGTTCCTGCTCTTCCCGGGGGAGGGGCACGAGCTCTCCCGATCGGGGCTGCCCAGCCACCGCATCGCCCGGTTCGAGGCGATCCTGGACTGGTGGGCCCGCCACCTGTGAGCCGCCACGTGTGAGGTCTCCGACCCCGGTCAGGGCGGTCGTGACGGTTCCGTGCGGCCGCCCCTTCCCGTTTCCGGAGTGAGTCGCCTCACCATCGACGCGGTGTTTGGTGCGGATTTGGTCGGAGACGGGCGCGCGTACAGCCCCCGGAACGCGGGAGGTTGCGCCCCCTGACGGCCCGCGTCCCACATCGCCCCAGTTCAATGCCGGTTCAGTGCAAGGTCACGAACGAGTCGCGTCCGGTCCGAGGGGTCGCTTAGGGTTCCCGTGAGCCGGTTCGCCACCTTTTGTTCCCACCAGGGGAGCAACGTCCGGTTCGCCGTTGCACTCTGCTCAGTGTTCGTCTTTTCCCAGGAGCAGAGGCCGGCGCAGCAGTCCGATCGTTCGCGGCCCTTCTTCCCGTGCGCCGCCGTCGGGACCCCCTCCCGCACATCCCTGTCACGCCTGTCGCCAGGCGTGCCTTCGGGATGCCCTGCGCCGGTAAACGGATGTGGGAGAAAGGCAGCGGTCCCTTGACTCGCAACCCCGAGACCGGTTCCCGCGCGAGCCGCCGTTTCGCCACCATCGGAGCCCTGGCCCTGGGTTCGGTCCTGCTCTCCTCCGGGGTCGCCCTGGCCGACCAGACCGAGGAAGAGGCCCGGGAGCGCTACGAGCAGCTCCAGGAGGAGCTCTCCACGCTCAACGAGGCCTACAACCGTGCGCAGGAGGACCACGAGGTCGCAGAGGCCGAGGTGGCCGACCTCGAGGAACGCGTGGAGGATGCCGAGGAGGCCCTGGAAGAGATGTCGGGCCAGGTCTCGGCCATCGCGCAGAGCGCCTACACCGGCTCCACGCACAGCCTGCCCGGCGTACTCTTCGACGGCTCGCCCGACAACGCGCTGCAGACCATCGCCGACCTCGACTTCCTGTCCGTGGGCCAGGAGGCGGTGCTCTCGGACTACATCGACGAGGTCGACCGTTCCGAGCGCCTGCTCGCCCAGGCGACCGAGGCCGAGGACCGCGCGGCCGAGTCCCTGCAGGAGGCCGAGACCTCCTTCGAGCAGGGCGAGGAGGCCCTCGAGGAGCAGGCCGAGGTGCTGGAGAGCCTGGGTGGCGTGGACCCGACGGCCTCGGACTCGCCCGCAGGCGGCGGGGGCGGTGGCGCCGAAGCGGCCGCCTCCGGTGAGGTGCAGGCGGTCCTGGACTTCGCCCGCGACCAGATCGGCAAGCCCTACGTGTGGGGCGGCACCGGGCCGGACGGCTTCGATTGCTCCGGCCTGACCCAGGCCGCCTGGTCGCAGGCGGGCGTGGACCTGCCGCGCACCACCTTCGACCAGGTCAACGCCGGGACCCAGGTCTCGCGCGACGAGGTCGAGCCCGGCGACCTGCTCTTCTTCTACGATGCCTCCGCACCCAGCCACGTGGGCATCTACTCCGGCAACGGGCAGATGATCCACGGCTCCAACCCCTCCAAGCCGTTGGAGGAGGTCGACCTGGCCGACTACTGGGACGGGGTCTTCACCACGGCCGTACGCGTGGGTTGACCGGGGGTGTCCACATCCGGCCAGGGGCGCGTATTCTTCCCTGTATGGGACGAGTACTGCTGAAGGTCGGCGCGGGTGTGGCCGCCGTCATCGCCCTCTTCTGGCTTTTGTCGGTGATCATCGGCCTGCTCGTGTGGGTCGTCATGATCGGCCTCGTCGTCGGGGTGGTCTACCTCGGCGTGCGCATGCTGCGCGAGGGCTCCGGCGCCGGCGGTTGAGCGCCGGACCGTACGGCCGAACGGGAACTCGGGGCGCGCTGCACACCGTGCAGCGCGCCCCTCGCCGTGCCGGGTGACGGACCTGGATCAGGCCTTGGCCCCACCGGAACCGTAGGCGTCGGCGAGCTTGCCGGATTCGAGGATGAGGTACTCGTCGCGGATCGGCTCACCGTCCAGCCACTTCTCCAGGATCTCCCGGGTGCCGGCCGCGTAACGTGCCTGCGCCGCGAGCGTGGCGCCGGACACGTGGGGTGTCATCCCCTGGTGGGGCATGGAACGCCACGGGTGGTCGGGCTCCGGCGGCTGAGGGTACCACACGTCCCCCGCGTACCCGCCGAGCTGCCCGCTCTCCAATGCGTGCACGACGGCGTCCCGGTCGCAGATCCGGGCACGGGCGGTGTTGACGATGTAAGCGCCGCGCTTCATGCGGCCGATCAGCTCCTCGTCGAACAACCCTTCGGTACCCGCGTGCAGCGGCGCGTGGATCGACACCACGTCGACGCTGGTGGCCAGTGACTCGGCGTCGGGCTGGTAGGTCAGGCCGAGCTCCTCCTCGACCTCGCGGGGAAGGCGCTCGGGGTCGGTGTAGTGCAGGTCGAGGTCGAAGGGCTGCAGCCGGCGCAGTACAGCCAGCCCGATACGGCCTGCCGCGATCACGCCGACCGACATCCCTTCCAGGTCGTAGGCGCGCTGGGTCGCGTCGGCGATGTTCCACCCCGCCTCGTCGGTGACCCACCGGTGCGAGGGGATGTAGTTGCGGACGAGGGAGAGGATCTGCATGACCGCGTGTTCGGCGACGCTGATGCTGTTGGAATAGGTGATCTCGGCGACGGTGACGCCCTTCTCCCCGGCGGCGTCGAGGTCCACGTGGTCCGAACCGATACCCGCCGTGATGGCGAGTTGGAGCCGCTCCGCCTTCTCGAGGCGTTCGGCGGACAGGTACGCGGGCCAGAAGGGCTGGGAGATCACGACGTCGGCGTCGGGGAGCTCGCGCTCGAACTCGGAGTCGGGCCCGTCCTTGTCCGAGGTGACCACGAGCGTGTGGCCGTTCTCCTCCAGGAACCGGCGCAGTCCCAGTTCGCCGGATACGCTGCCGAGCAACTCACCGGGGGTGAAGTCGATCGCGCTGGGGTCCGGGGCGCTCTGGCCGTCGGGGTACCGGTCGATGGTGGGAATGTCCTCGCGCGCGTAACGGCGCGGCTGACCGTCGACGGGGTCGTTGAACAGGACGCAGAGAATCTTCGCCATGGCTGCAACCTTTCCGGTGTGTGCGAGGCGCGTGGTCTCCGGTCCTCCGGTGTGTTCGGCCGACCACCAGAGGGCCTTCGGGGCCCGGCTACCCGAGGTGACCGCGCTCGACTCACTGCCAGAGCAATGGTCAACCGCCCTGTTCACCGCCACAGCTCCGCTGCCGTTCCGGCTCCGGTCGGGGCCGTACCGGGGCTGCGCTGCTGTGTCGCCGCTGACCGCCGCCCGGAACGCCCCCGAGGCGGGGCGGGGGAGGGTGACTCATCTCATCACCTGCCGACGGTGCCCTGGCCGCCGCACCCTTGGTCCCGCCGGGTGTCGAGCTGAGGGCCACGGTGTCGTTCCGGTCGGCGCCGGGCGACTCCGCGCCACACCTGGCCGTGCGTCACCGTCCGGTCCGGGCGAAGGCGGCTATAGTTACTCTGTGTCACTCAATAAGTACGTAGGGTCTCAAGTCGACGGGGTCTCCCGTCGCGGGCGGGTCGAACGGGTCACCACTCGCGTGCTCGGCAACGACTGGGGAACTTTGACTCCACCCGCCCTCGGGAGCTGGACACCACGCCTGCCGGTCAGCGTCGTGCTGCCCGCCCACGGAGGTCAGCACCGCCTCGATCTCGCCCTGGCCTCCCTGGCCGCCCAGACCTACCCCGACGACCTCATCGAGGCCGTCGTGGTCGACGACCACTCCGTCCCGGCGCTGCGCCTGCCCCACACCAGGCCCGCGAACACCCGCCTGGTGCGCATCCCCGACGGCGGCCACGGGGCCGGGTACGCCCGCGCCTACGGGGCCCACGCCAGCACCGGCGAGATCCTGTTGTGGATGGACGCCGACATGATCGCCGACCCGCGCTTGGTCGAGGCCCAGGCCCGCTGGCACCACGTCCACCCCGAGTGCGTCACCCTGGGCCGCGTCCGCTTCGCCGGCCACACCCCCGAGGACCCCGACACCCTGAGCGGCCTCCTGCGCTCCGGAACCCTGCACCGCACCCTCGACGACGGCCGCCACCACGCCTGGGTCGAACGCCGCCTGGCCGAGACCGACGACCTGCGCGAGACCGACCACCTGGGCTTCCACGCCTACGTCGGTGCTGCCGCGGGCCTGCGCCGCGGCCTGTACGAGATCGCAGGGGGAGTGGACCCCGAACTCGACCTGGGGCAGGACACCGAGTTCGCCTACCGCCTCTGGCAGGCCGGCGCCGTCATGCTCCCCGAACGCGCCGCCACCGCCTGGCACACCGGCCCCGGAGAGACCTTCCGCACCCGCCTGCCCTCCGAGCGCTTCCGCACCAAGGTCCTGGCCGAACTCATGCCTCACCCGCACACCTACCGCGAACGTGTGCCCGACGAGCGGCGCCGCGTCCCCCTCGTGCACGCCGTCGTCGACATCGCCGGTGCCCCCTACGACCTGGTGCGCGGATGCGTGGACCGGCTCCTGGACAGCGCCGAGACCGACCTGCTCATCACGCTCGTCGCCGACTGGGAGAGCCTCACCGCCGAGGACCGCGAACTCGACGAGCTCGGCCTCGGGCTCCGCCTCATCCAGGCCAACTACCTGCGCGAACCCCGGATCGCCTTCGCCTCGGCCACCCCGCGCACCGCCTTTCCCGCACCGTTCCTGCTGGAGGTCCCCGTCGCCTGGGGTATGGGCCAGGTCGCGCTCTCCCGCCTGCTCGCCGGTGCCGAACGCTCCCGCGCCGGGCTCACCGAACTCTTCCCCGCCACCACCGCCACCGCCGGCCCCGGCGTGCGCCTGTGGCGCACCCGCGCGCTGGCACGCGCTCTGCGCGTGCGCGAGGAGGGCGAGGACGTCGGCGAGGTCGTCTCCGCCCTGCACGGGCGTTACCGCATCCACGCGGGGGAGGAGACCCTCACCGACCTGTCGCTGTACCGCGCCGTCCCGCCGCTGCCGCGCCGCTCGCCCGAGACCCGGACCGAGAACAGCGGCCGCGACCAGGAGGCCCGCGATCCGTTCGACGGGTTCGGGCAAGCCGACGACGGAGGCCCCGGCGGGCTCGACCACGACCCGCCCGAGGAGGAGGGCGGCGCCGGCCCGGACGAGCACGGACCCCCGCGCCGCACCCCGTTCCTGCGCCGGCTCGGCACCTGGATCGGGGAGTGCTGGCAGCGCATCCGCGAGGCCCACGGGGGAGGACGCACCGACGGCCGCGACCCGGGCGGCCGGTGACGGAACCACGGACACACAGAAGGGGGCGTGCCCGCCGGGCACGCCCCCTTGCTCACGCAGTCCCCGTCCGGGGCCGCCGCAGCGATCAGCTCTGGCCGCTGATCGCCCCGATCGACTCCATCAGGTCCTCACGCAGCGCGTCGTTGATCGGGGAGGAGTCGGTCTCCTCGGAGGCCTCCTGCTGGCCCTCCGGGCTCACCACGTACTCCAGGAACGCCTTGACCTGCTCGGCCTCCTGCTGGTCGGGGTACTCCAGGCAGGCCGTCTCGTAGCTGACCAGCACGATCGGGTAGGCGCCCTCCTCGGTCGTGCCGTAGTCCAGCTCCAGACCCAGGTCGTACTCGTTGACGTTGTCCTCGCGGCGCGGGGAGTCGCCGACCACCTGGGCCGCGCCCTCGGGACTGATGTCGACGAACTCGTCGCCGACCCCGATCGAGGCAGTGTCGAGGCCGTGCAGGTGCGACATCTCCAGGTAGCCGATGGAACCGTCGGCGCGCGAGACCGTGTCGGCCACACCGCTGTTGCCCTGGGCGGACTCCGCCGGCTCACCCGGCCACTGGCCGTCGGGCTCGTGGGGCCACGCGTCCGGGGCCGCCTCCGAGAGGTAGTGGGTGAAGTTCTCCGTGGTCCCGGACTCGTCCGCGCGGCTGACCTGGGTGATCTCGAGGTTCGGCAGGTCCGCGTCCGGGTTGTCCGCGACGATCTCCGGGTCGTCCCAGTGGGTGATCTCCTGGTCGAAGATCTTCGCGATCGTGTCGGGACGCAGGTTGAGGTCGTCCACACCGTCGATGTTGAAGACCACGCCGACCGCCACGATGTAGGCGGGCAGGTTCACGGTGTCGGACCCGTCACACCGCTCCAGGGCTTCCTCGTTCTCCTCGGGTTCCATCGGCGTGTCGGTGCCGGAGAAGGTCACCGAACCGTCGATGAACTGGCTCCGGCCGCCGCCGGATCCGATGGAGTCGTAATAGATCTGCGCGTTCTCGCAAGCGGCCTGGTAGCCGGCGATCCAGGTCGCCATGGCGTTCTCCTGGGCGCTGGAACCCGAACCGGCCAGGTTCCCGGAGAAGCACTCCAGGTCGTCGGGGACCTCCGGGGCCGCGCCCTCGGGCACGGCGTTGTCGCTGCCGCAGGCGGTGGTCGCCAGCAGCAGCCCTGCCAGTGCGGCCGCGGCCGCACCCTGGTGGACGCCGCGCCTGTGCGCGCGCGAGCGCTTCTTGGACGGGAGCACGACTGCTTCTATCCCCTTCGTCGGTGAGGTGTCCTTGCAGGTGACGGAACACCGTCGAGAATTCAATCATCAGCGCCCCCACACCCCCAAGACGCCCCCGTGTGGCATGGAGCTCACAGGGGGCCCGGTGTGTGTGCATGACACGCCGAACGCGCGGGCACGGCCCTGGTCGTGATGAGCGCCCACAACCACCGCACGGCCTCCGCGCCGACGTCAACCTACCGTCTTCAACTGGGCCCCGGGCTCACTCTCGAGGACGCCGCCGGCCTGCTGGACCAACTCGACCGGCTCGGCGTGGGCGCTCTCTACCTGTCACCGGTCCTGACCGCCGCTCCCGGCTCCCAGCACGGCTACGACGTGGCCGACCCCACGCAGGTCGCACCGGTCCTGGGCGGCGACGAGGCCCGCGAGGAGCTCGCAGAACAGGCCCACGCCCGCGGCCTGCACGTGGTCACCGACATCGTGCCCAACCACATGTCCGTGGCCCGCCCCGACGCCAACCCCTGGTGGTGGGACCTGCTGCGCCTGGGCCCGGACTCGCCCTACGCACGATGCTTCGACGTCGACCTGTCGGTGCCGCTGCTCGTCCCCGTGCTGGGTGAGGACGCGGACGAGGCCCTCACCATCGCCGACGGGTGCCTGGCCTATCACGAGAAGCGCTATCCCTTGGCGCCCGGGACCTTCGAACCCGGCGAGGACGCCGAGACCGTGCACCGGCGCCAGCACTACCGCCTGGTCTCCTGGAGGCGCGGCGACAGCGAACTCACCTACCGGCGCTTCTTCGACGTCGACGACCTGGCGGCCGTACGTGTGGAGGACCCGGCGGTCTTCGAGGCCTCCCACGCCGAGATCCTGCGCTGGGCCGAACGCGGCCAGCTCGACGGGCTGCGCGTGGACCACGTCGACGGCCTCAGCGACCCCGGCTCGTACCTGCGCCGACTCACTGCACGATTCCCCGGCTGGCTCGTGGTCGAGAAAATTCTCGCCCCCGGTGAGGACCTGCCCCAGAGCTGGCCCGTGGCCGGAACCACCGGCTACGACGCGCTGCGCGAGCACACCGGGGTGCTCGTCGACCCCGCGGGCGAAGCCGACCTGACCGCCCTGGCCACCGGTGAAGGGGTGCCGGTCGACGTCGAGGACACCGACCACACCGCCCGCCTGCACGCCGCCACCACCATGTTGCGCACCGAGATGCGCCGTATCGCCGCCCTGGTGTCCCCGCACTCGGAGGAGGCGGTCGCCGAACTCCTCGCCGCCTTCGCCGTCTACCGGACCTATCTGCCCGAGGGGCTGGGCGAGTGGGTCCGCGCCGTCGACCTGGCCGGGGAACGCCGCCCCGACCTGGCCCCCGCTCTGGCCGCCCTCGACCAGCACGTACGCAGCGACCCCGAAGGGGAGGCCGCCCGCCGCATCCAACAGACCTCCGGCATGGTCGTGGCCATGGGCACGGAGAACACCGCCTTCTACCGCGCCACCCGCTTCATCGCGCTCAACGAGGTCGGGGGCGACCCGGCACGGTTCTCGGTGAGCCCCGAGGAGTTCCACACGGCCGCCGCCCGCCGGGAGGCCCGCCACCCCCACACGATGACCGCGCTGTCCACGCACGACACCAAACGTTCCGAGGACGTGCGCGCCCGCCTGGCCGTGCTGTCCGAGGCCTCCGCCGACTTCACCGACGCCGTGCGCCGCTGGTCGGCCGCCCACCCGCTGCCCGAACCCTCCCTCGACCTGCTGGGCTGGCAGACCCTCGTCGGCGCCTGGCCCATCGGGGAGGACCGCTTGACCGAGCACCTGCTCAAGGCCGCCCGCGAGGCCCGGATCGGCACCTCCTGGACCGAACCCGACCACGCCTTCGAACAGGCCGTGCGCGAGTGGGGGCCCGCCGTGCTCACCGGCCTGCGCCAGGACGTCGAGGCCTTCGTCGAGCGCGTGCGCGGCCCCGGGTGGAGCAACTCTCTCACCCAGAAGGCCCTCCAGCTCCTCGGCCCGGGGGTGCCCGACCTCTACCAGGGCACCGAACTCTGGGACCTGTCCCTGGTCGACCCGGACAACCGCCGCCCCGTCGACCACCGCACCCGCACCGAACTCCTGGACCGCCTCGAGGCCGGGTGGCTGCCCCCGGTCGACACCACCGGAGCGGCCAAACTCCACCTGGTGCGCACCTGCCTGCACACGCGCCGCGTCCTCGACCCCCGCGGCTACACACCCCTGTACGCCGAGGGGCCCACAGCCCGCCACGTCCTGGCCTTCGCACGCAGCTCACCAGGAGCGCACACCCCCGACCTGGCCGTGGTCGGCACCCGCCTGCCGCTGACCCTGGAACGTACCGGGGGCTGGGGCCGGACCGTCCTGCCCCTGCCCCCTGGCCCCTGGACCGACCGCCTCACCGGCGAGCCCGTACCGCCCACCCACGCCGACGGGGCCACGCAGCCCCGTCTGGGCGACCTGCTCGGGCGCTACCCCGTCGCTGTCCTGGTCAGGGGCTGACTCGGCCCAGGGCAGGGCAGCGGCTGCACGCCGGGCAGCCGATAGGCNCTGTGCTCGAGGCCCTGGCCTGCCCCGTGTGCCGCGCCGGTCTCACCCTCGGCGTCCGCGCACTGTCCTGCCCCGGAGGCCACACCTTCGACCTCGCCCGCGAGGGATACGCGTCCGTGCTGACCGGCGCCACCCCGCCCGGCAGCGGCGACACCAAGGAGATGGTCGCCGACCGCCTGCGGTTCCAGCAGCACGGCCACTACGATCCCATCGGCCACGCCCTGGCCCGCGCGCTCGATGTGCCCGGGCTGTCCGAACAACCCCTGGTCCTCGACGCGGGCGGCGGCACCGGCCACTACCTCGCCCTCGTGCTCGAGGCCCTGCCCCACGCCCACGGGCTCACCACCGACGTGTCCAAGTTCGCCGCCCGCAAGGCCGCCAAGGTCCACCCGCGCGCCGGTGCTGCCACCGCCGACACCTGGCGCGGCCTGCCGCTGCGCACCGGGACCGCCGACGCCCTGATCAACGTGTTCGCACCCCGCGAGAGCGGCGAGTTCCACCGCGTCCTGCGCCCCGACGGGCTGCTCGTCGTGGTCACCCCCGACACCGACCACCTGGGCGAACTCCGCGGCCCGCTCGGCCTGCTCGAGGTCGACCCGCGCAAGGACGAACGCCTCTCCCGTGGCCTGCACGGCCACTTCACCCCGCAGATGAGCGCCCCTCTGCGCTTCACACTGCAGCTCGACCACGCCGACGCCGCCACCGTCGTCGGCATGGGGCCCAGCGCCCGCCACATGAGAGCCGCCGAGCTCACCGACCGGGTCGCCGCCCTGCCCGACCCGGTCACCGTCACCGCCTCGGTACGGGTCAACACCTACAGGCCGCGCCCCGCCGAGCACTGAACCGCGGGCGTCGCGGCAGCCGCTCCGGGGTAGGTCACCGCCCGTGAACGACCAGCTGGAACCGAGCAAGCCTTCGTCCGACGGGCTCGGCGTGCACGGCGACTTCGCCGTCTGGGCGCCGCGGGCCCACACCGTGCGTGTGCGTACCGGGGGCGCCGACCACCCCATGGAACGCGGCACCGGAGGCTGGTGGCACACCCGAGTGCCCGGGGCCGGGCACGGCAGCGACTACGCCTACCTGCTCGACGACGGCCCCGAGCCGCTGCCCGATCCGCGCTCGCGCCACCAGCCCCACGGCGTGCACGGGCCCTCCCGGGTCCTGGACCACGGGACCCACGGCTGGTCCGACGGCCACTGGACCGGCCGGCCCCTGCCCGGCGGCGTCGTCTACGAACTCCACGTCGGCACCTTCACCGCCGAGGGCACCCTGACCTCCGCCATCGGCCACCTGAGCGAACTGGCCGAGCTCGGTGCGACCCACGTCCAACTCATGCCTCTCAATGCCTTTGACGGCACCCACGGGTGGGGCTACGACGGGGTCCTGTGGTCGGCGGTACACGAACCCTACGGCGGCCCCGACGCCCTCAAGGCCTTCGTCGATGCCGCCCACGCCCACGGGCTGGCCGTCCTGCTCGACGCGGTCCTCAATCACCTGGGGCCCTCCGGTGCCCACCTGCCCCGCTTCGGCCCCTACTTCTTCGGTGAGAACGACTGGGGCCCTTCGCTCAACCTCGACGGGCCCGACTCCGACCACGTGCGCCGCTACGCCCTCGACTGCGCGCTGGGTTGGCTGGACCACTACCACCTGGACGGGCTGCGCCTGGACGCCGTGCACGCCCTGCGCGAGAACCGCGCGACCCCGCTGCTCCAGGAACTGTCCGCCGAGGTCGAGGTGCTGGCCACCCACCTCAACCGGCCCCTGACCCTCATCGCCGAGTCCGACCGCAACGACCCGGCCACCGTGCTGCCGCGCGAGGCCGGCGGGCTCGGCATGGACGCCCAGTGGTCCGACGACCTCCACCACGCCCTGCACACGGCACTGACCGGCGAGAACCACGGGTACTACGCGGACTTCGCCGACCCCGGCGCCCTACCCACGACCCTGACCCGGGTGTTCTGGCACGCAGGCACCTACTCCAGCTTCCGCGGCCGCACCCACGGCGCCCCCGTCGACACCGCCCGCGTCCCAGGACACCGGTTCCTCGCCTACCTGAGTACCCACGACCAGATCGGCAACCGGGCCCGGGGCGACCGCATGGCCGAGCACGTTTCAGCCGGGCGGCTCGAGGTCGGTGCCGCGCTCGTGCTGTGCTCGCCCTACACCCCGATGATCTTCATGGGTGAGGAGTGGGCCGCGCGCACCCCGTGGCCGTTCTTCGCCTCCTTCTCCGACCCCGACCTGGCCGAAGGGGTACGACAGGGGCGCCGGCGCGAGTTCGCCGCCCTGGGATGGCGGGCAGAGGACGTACCCGACCCCCTGGACCCCGCCACGCGCGACAGCGCCGTCCTGGACCGGAGCGAACGCGACAGCGGCGAACACGCGCTCGTGCTGGAGACCTACCGCTCGCTGATCGCGCTGCGCCGGGCCGAACCGGAGCTGTCCGACCCGCGCCTGGACCGTTTCCGGGTCAGGGCCGCACACGCCGGGCGCACCCTCGTGCTCGAACGCGGGCGGCTGCGGGTGCTGTGCAATCTGGGGGAGGGCCCGGCCGAGATCGAACTGGACGCGGCCCCCGTCGAGCTACTGGCCGCCAACGGCCAACCGCGGATCTCCGGAACCCGCTTCGGTGTCCCGGGGGAGTCCTTCGCCGTCGTGCGGGTGTGAGGGGCCGGGTGGAGGCGGAGGCTCAGAGCTCGCCGCCGAAGGCCGCCTCGTCGTCGCCGTTCATCACCACGATGCGCACCCGGTCGGCGTCCTCGGGGATCTCGCACCACATACGGGAACTGTGGGTTCCCTCCGGGACCTCGAACAGGGGCTCCTCGGTCTGCGCGATCGGGATCTCCGGCCCCGCCTCGCACACGACCTCCATCTCCGCCAACGAGAACGTGCGTCCGAGGTCGGGTACGTGCACGGTCACAGTGAAGTCCACGCGCGAGGCCCACGGGCGCTCCACACCGTCGACCGTGTAGACCACCTCGGCGTCGTCCTCATCGTCCTCGTCGTCGCTCTCCTCCTCGTCCCCGCTGCCGTCGCCGCCGTCCTCGTCCCCGCCGCCCGGGCCGACCGAGTGGGTGAAACCGAGCGGCTCACCGAAGTCGGCGGTGCTCTGGGGGGAGGGCTCCTCGTCCGGGGGCTCGGGCGGACCGGGCTCCTCCGGGTCCTCCGGATCGTCCGGAGGGGGCTCGGTCGGGGACGGCTCCTCCTCGGTCGCGGAGGCGGTGGGCTCCTCCACGATCGGGGCCGGCCCGTTCCCCTCGCAGGCGCCGAGGGCCAACGCCAGGGGAACAGCCAGCAGGAGCGGCAGGGGTTTGCGCATACCCACACGCTAAGGCGGCGCTGTGCGGGTGTCCACGAGGCCCGCACCGCCGGGAACGCCGCACCCGTGCCGGTTGGACGCACGCCCTGCCGCGGTCCCCCGACCACCCCGGTGCGGGGTGCGTCCGTGCCGGTGAGAGCATACGGGGAGATGCCCGAGAGCCGCCCGTGCCGCCTGCTGCGCGCCGGGGTCTTCACCCTGGTGTGCGCCAACCTGTCCGCGCACGGACACGCTCTGAGCTCGGGGCACGACGTTCCGTTCCCCGGACTGGCCCTGGGCATGCTCGTGGTTCTGGTCACGTCGTGGGCCGCGGCCGGGCAACGCCACGGCCTGGGTTCCCTCATCGCGTGGACGGCGTGGGGCCAGCTCGCGCTGCACGTCATCCTCAGCTGGAGCCAGAGCCTGGGCGGGGCACACACCCACACCGCCGACGCGCTCACCCACACCGACCTGCCGGCCGGCACCATGTTCGCCCTGCACGGGGCCGCCGCTGTGGTCAGCGCCTGGTGGCTGCACCGCGGCGAGCAGGCCCTGGCCGCGTTCCTGCGCCTGATGGCACGGCATGTGCCCCCTCTGCCGGCGCTGCTGCTCCTGGCCGCCCCGGTACCCGAACGCTCCCGCACCGGTGCCGTACGGGCTCCCCGCACGGTCGACCGTCCGCGCCGCCCCCACGTGGGGTGGTCCCGTCTCGTGCGCGGACCGCCGGACGTGGCCACCGCCGCCTGAGCAGCCCGCACCCGCACCGCACGGGTGACCTCTGCGCTGCCCGGCGGCCACCGAGCCACCGCGTCCACCGCCCGGCACGACCGGGCCCGCACGAGGAGAACCATGCCCACGCGCACCGCCGCGCCCCTGGCCGCGCTCGCCCTGATCGGCCTGACCGCCTGCTCCACCGCCGCCGAGGCCGATCACTACCTCGACCTGTCCGACCAGCCCATGCCCGCCTCGGCCGTGGAACTGGAGACCGTCGACGGCCACGACTGGACCTTCACCGACCTCGCCGAC
The DNA here is from genome assembly GCF_000341025.1 of Nocardiopsis salina YIM 90010. Classification (GTDB taxonomy): domain Bacteria; phylum Actinomycetota; class Actinomycetes; order Streptosporangiales; family Streptosporangiaceae; genus Nocardiopsis; species Nocardiopsis salina. Next base: position 18,967 of record NZ_ANBF01000201.1, read on the forward strand.
GACCGCCTCACTCTGCTCTACTTCGGCTACACGAGCTGCCCCGACGTGTGCCCCATGACCATGGCCGAGATCAACCTCGCCCTGGAGGAGGCCGAGGCCGAGACCGGCGACCTCTACGACGTGGTCATGGTCACCACCGACCCCGCCCGGGACACCGACGAGCAGCTCGGCACCTGGCTGGAGCGCTTCGACCCCGACTTCCAGGGCGTACGCGGCGACGCCGGCGCCACCGTAGAGGCAGGCGCCGNGGACTACCTCGTCTCCCACGGTGAACGCGTCGCCGTGCTCACCCCCGACGGAGAGGCCGCCGGGTTCATCGACGACGGCACCGGCTCCGAGGACATCGCCGAGCTCCTGCCCGACCTCGCCGAGGACCTCCTGTGAGCCCCGCACCCACCCGGCGGGGCCTGCTCACCGGGCTCGGAGCCGGCGGCCTGGCCGGGCTCGCCGCGGGAGGCCTGGCCGGACACACGGTCGCCGACCGTGCCCGAACCGGCGAGGAGGAGGCCGCGCTCGCGCCTTCCCGCGCCCGCGCGAGCACCGCGGACGGGCGTCCCCCGGCCCTGGCCGAACCCACACCCGCCCACGTGCACGTGCTCGCCCTCGACCTGGACGGTGAGGACACCGGGCAGGTGCGACGCGCGGCCCGCGAGACCCTGCTGGCCTGGGACGAGCACGTGCCCGCCCTGCACGAGGACGGCACCGCGGCCCTGCCGGAGGGCTCGCCCGCCCAGGGCCTGCACCCCGCCTCTCTCGGCGTCACCGTCGGTATCGGCGCCCGCCTGCTGGAGCGCACCGGGCTCCAGCAGCACAGGCCCGGGGAACTGGAGGAGCTGCCCTCCTTCGCCGCCGACGACCTCGACCCCGACCAGTGCGGTGGCGAACTCATGCTCCACGTGGGTGCCGAGGACCCGGTCGTGGCCGGGGCCGCCGTGCGGCACCTACTGAGTGCGGCCGGCGACCACGTGCGGGTGCGCTGGGCCCTGCCCGGCTTCCGGCGCACGGCGGCGGCCGCCGCCGACCCCGCCGCCACACCGCGCAATCCCATGGGCCACATCGACGGTACGGTCAACCCCGATCCCGGCGAGGCCCTGTTCGACCAGCAGGTCCGGGCGGTCCACACCGAGCCGGACCTGGCCTGGATGGACGAGGGAACCTACGTCGTCGTCCGCCGCATCCGCATGCTGCTCGACACCTGGTTCTCCCGAACCACCGGCGAGCGCGAGGCCGTCATCGGGCGCCGCCTCTACGACGGGGCGCCCCTGGGAGGCGACCACGAGCACGATCTGCCCGACCTGGCGGCCCGCCACGACGACGGCACACCCGTCGTGCCCGCCGATGCCCACATACGGCTCNNNNGGCGCCCGTACCGTACGCCGCGGGTTCGCCTACGACCTGGGACGGGACGCCGGAGGGCACCACCGCGCCGGGATGCTCTTCACCGCCTGGCAGGCCGACCCGCGCAGCGGGTTCACCGCACTCCAACAGGCGCTCGACGAGGGCGGCGACGCGCTCAACGACTACATCCGCCACGAGGGCAGCGCCCTGTTCGCCGTCCCCGCCGCCGACCCCGGCCGGCCCCACCCGCTCCTCGACCACCTGTGACCCCGGAGGGAACAGCCATGACCGATCACACCACCGCCCGCAACCTCCTGACCGCAGCCGGGGTCCTGGCCCTGGCCGCAGCCTGCTCGACCACCACACCACAGCAGGAGGGCGCCGACGCCCAGGAACCCGAGCGCGGCCATGCCCACGCCGACGACCTGACCGTGTCCGGGGCCTGGATGCCAGAACCGGCCAACCCCGAGGTCGGCGCGCTCTACCTCGAGATCGACAACACCGAGAGGGAGGAGGACGCCCTCACCGGGATCGCCACCAGCGCCTCGGAGACCGCCGAACTCCACACCACCAAGGAGAGCGACGAGGGCTCCCCGCGGATGGAGGAGGTCGAGGAGATCCCGGTCCCGGCCGGCGAACACGTCGAGCTCACCTCCGGCGGGTACCACGTGATGGTCATGGACATCACCGACACATTCACCGAGGGCGACGAGTTCACCGCTGATCTCACCTTCGATTCCGGCGCCGAGCTCGAGCTCACCGTGCCGGTCGAGGCGATGGCCGACCACGGCGACGGGCGCGGCGGCGAAGACGACGAGGACCACGGCGACCACTGAGGCCCGACCCGCCCCGGGACGCGCTCCCGGGGCGGGAAACCGTTCGCGCGGGCTCGGCCCGGCCGGGCATACTGCGCGCATGCCCGACTTCGCGACCTTCGACACCCGCAACTACCGCACCGTCGACGTGGCCACCGGTTACGACGGCTGGGCCGCCACCTACGACGGCACTGTCCTGGACGCCATGGACCTGGCGCTGCTCGACCGTCTGGACCCGGGCGTGCCCGACGGGACCCGCGCCGCGGACCTGGGCTGCGGAACCGGACGCACCGGCGCTTGGCTGCGCTCCCGCGGCGCCGTACACATCGACGGGGTCGACCTCAGCGAAGGCATGCTCGAGCAGGCCCGCGGACGCGGCGCCCACGACACCCTCGCCCGCGCCGACGTGCGCAGCAGCGGCCTGGGCAGCGGAGCCTACGATCTCGTGGCCGCCTCCCTCATCGACGAGCACATGCCCGACACCGCACCCCTGTACGCCGAGGCCGCCCGCCTGGCCCGCCCCGGCGGGCGGTTCCTGCTCGCCGCATACCACCCCCACTTCGCGATGCTCTCGGGCATGCCCACCCACTACACCGACGCGTCCGGGGAGGACGTGGCCATCTCGACCCACGTCCACCTCGTCAGCGACCACGTGCGGGCGGCCCTGTCAGCCGGATGGCAGCTCGCCGACATGGTCGAGGGCATCGTCGACGACACGTGGGTGGCGGCCAAACCCAAGTGGGAACGCTTCCGCGGCCACCCCGTCTCGCTCGCCCTGGCGTGGCACAAGCCCGCCTGACCCCGCGTCGGCTGCCGTCGGGGCCGCACCGGGGAGCCCGACCGGGTCAGAACCGCTGCCAGGTCCCGTCCAGTCCCTGCTGCCCGCGCCCGGGGGAGTCCCAGTCGCACACTCCCTCGGCGAAGACCTCCTCGGCCCGCTCCGCCTGCTCCTCGGTGAAGTCCGCCGGGTGGCGCGCCGCGTCGAAGGGCTCCAGCGTGCACGCCACCACGTCCGAGGCCAGCGGCCCGCCCGCCTCGATGCGCGGCGAGGTGTGCACAGGGAAGGCGTCCGCGCACCGGTCGCCCTGGCCGGCAGGCAACGGCAGCTGCTCGCCCACCACCCGCTCGGCGTCCTCGCCGGTGCCGATCCAGCACGAGTCCTGCAGGAAGTCCGGCCGCGAGGCACGCATCGCATCGACGGTCTCCCAACCCGGATTCCGGGCCTCTTGCTCCTGCATCCCGCTCACCCAGTCGTCCAGCTCCTCGAGCGAGCGCATCGCCAGCGGCGACGTGGACACGAACCCCTCCGGGGAACGGTCCTGGTGCTCGGCCAGCATCACGTGGTTGTCGGCGGTGCCGTTGGCCTGCTCCAGACGCTCGCGTACCGAGAACGAGTGGTACCGCATGTGCAGGTCGCCGCCCGGCGCGTCGTCCTGGTAGAAGCGGTGGTCCACGACCGGGATGTCGGCCAGGCCCCCGCCGCCGTTGAGCAGGCGTCCCGACCGGTAGGCCGCCTCCGTTCCCTCCGGGTCGGCCGCGGAGCGCTCGTCGGAGACCGCACCGTCGGCGTCCAGCCCGCCGATGTGCTCGTTCAGGTGCAGGAACTGGTCCACGTCGATCACACCCTCCATGAGCGCGTGCAACCCGTACTGCACCCCCACGTTGTCCAACGGGCGCCGCGGCAGGCCGCTCTCCGGGTCGGTGCCGTAGACGTTCTCCACGGCCGCGAACACTTCACAGCGCGCCCCGCCCGGGTTGTGTTCGGGATGGTAGAGCTCTTCCTCCGGCAGATCCTCCCGGCACTGCCCGCGCGGTTCCACCCGGTCGGCTTCCCGCGCCAGGCGCTCGATGCCGTCGTGCTGCAGGAACCCCGACACCGCCTGCTGCTCGACCCGGTCCAGCTCGCCCGCGTGGCTGCGTGTGTACTCGCGCAGCAGCAGCGCGTCGGTCACCGCCGGCACCACCGAGAAACCCACGTCCGGGAACGCCTGCGAGACCACGATGCCGTCCAACAGGCCCGGATAGTTGTCCGCGGTCTGGTGTGCCTGGTACGCCCCGCCCGAGGCGCCCCATCCGAGCGTGGAGTGCGGCACCCCCATCGACTCCACGAACCGCTCGTGCACCGCCGAGACCGTCTCGGCAGCCAACAGGTCGTTGCAGTTGTTCGCGAACACGTTCAACGATGCCGAGGCCACCGCGTACCCGCGCTCCAGCATCGGGCCGTCCAACACCCCCGCCGAGTTCTGCCCCTGCACGTACCAGCCGCCGGAGCACCCTCCGCCGAACTTGTACACCAGGCGGCCGTTCCAGCTCGGCGGCGGGGTCCAAGGGTCGGGGTCCTCTTCCTCGGGGGTGTGCAGTACCGCCGTCTCGTACACCGAACGGTTGGCCGTGCCCGTCTCCACCCGCACCACGAACGGCACCCGCGCCCCGGTCGCCGTCGTGGCCGTGTCCGCGTCCGAGGGGACCGACTCCGGGTCCGGGAGCGGGGACCACTGCCCGTCGGTGTCGCGGTAGACGTGGCGCACGTCGGTGCGGGCGGAGCAGTCCTCGTCCAGCGCCGGGCCCAGCGTCTCCCCATTACCACCGGAGAGCATGAACTCGTCGGTGTCGCACAGGAACGGCTCCTGGTGCGGCCCCGACACCACCGGCCCCTGCGCCGGATGGTTGACCACCGTCAGCGACGCCGAACGCCCCCCGCCCAGCGCCGCCACCGGGATCCGCTCGTCCAGTCGCGCCTCCAGCTCCGACCCACCCTCGGGCAGACCGGTGAGCAGACCCTCCAACGCCGGAGACCCGCCCGAGTCCACCGTCCGCAACCGGTCGGTGACATCGGTGCCGTCGGCGCTCAGGCGCACGTTCTCGGGGTCGGCCGGGGCCGGTGGCTCCACCCGCACCAGCGCAGTGCCGCCCATCACCGCGTCCGGACGCGACGACAGGACCGACACCGACATCTCCTCGGAGGCCGCCTCCGTGCCCGGTCGGAAGGGGGCCGCCGACGGGGGCAGTGCCCCCGCGGTCGCCGGAGGCCCGGAGGACAACGCCGTTCCCGACACTGCCAGGACCGCGGCCAGCACGGCCGCGCCCGTTCCCAGCGGGCTGCACCTGCCCCACGGGCTCACACGCACGGCACGGACGTCCCCGCACGCGCGGCGGTCGAAGGTGAATCGGGCGACGAAACGCGGAGATCGCTGGCGCACGGGGCGATCGTGCCCCCGGGGTCGGAACCGGTGACGCGCACACACCGTGGATGAGCCGGGCTTTGCACTCCCATGGCGCCATCGATACCCCGAACCCGGCGAGGGCCAACACAACACCGGATGAAGGCTGTGCACACACAAAACGGACGCCCGGTCCGTCCCGCAGCGGACCGGGCGTCGACGGAGCGCCGACGGACGGTGCCCGTCGGCCGTCCTCGGTCAGGACCTGGCGATCCTCCTCCCGGTCACCCTGCCCGGGGTGATCTTCAGGACCTGGTCACGGTCGCCCTCCGCCCACGGTTTGGGAAGGCGGCCCTGCGGAATCCGGGCCAGTTCCCCCGAGTCGCGCACCCAGCGGCACCGGCCCGAGGCCAGTACGCTCCAACCCTCGCGGCGCTCCTCGTCGAAGTGGTCGACCTGGAATGCCGCGTATCCCCGCGCGAAACGCATGATCGTCCCGGCCAGCGTCGACCGGAACACGATGGTGTCGTGCATGAGCGCGTAGTTGACCGGAAGGATCGTCGGAGCGGCGTCACCCTCGATGGTGAAGGCCACCCGGCCGATGTCGTGGGAGGCCAGCAGGTTGTAGCAGGTCTGCCGCTCCAGGACCGTGAACCGGGCGTCGTCCGTACCGGCGATGTCGGCGCCCTCCAGGAGGGTCTCGTCCTCGGTCAGCCGGTCCGTCCCGGCGAACTCCTCGTCCGCCTGGCGCTGCCCCGGAGGCACCGCCGCCCCCGGCGCCGCGCCCGTACCTGCGCCGGCACCGCTCGTCTCAGCCATCACACGCCCCCCAGTGGTGTGCCTTCGCTTCCTACCTCCGCCATACTCCCGGTTCGAGAACCCGAAGGCATGGTCCGCCGGTCCCCCTCAGCACGGCGAAGGTCCCCACCCCCCGATTACCCGGCGGGACACACGCCCCAAACAGAAGGGGACGTTTGGCACGACAAGCCGCGATCAAGGCTGTCTAATCTGGTGAACGGGCGTTCGCCCCCTCGGCGGCGGCCGCCGCCGAGGGTGGCCCCGGGGGCGTCGAGGGTGCGCCAGGGCCAACAGCACCCACACGAACCCACAGCCCTCGGTCCGGGGCGGTCCGCGCTGCCGGGCATCACATCCAGTGCTGAGGAGGTGCGCACCCGATGGATGCAGCCGACAACATCCGGGTGTTCCTGGTCGACGACCACGAGATCGTCAGACGCGGCGTCGGTTCACTCCTGGACGACGAGGACGGCATCGAGGTCGTCGGCGAGGCCGGCACCGCCGCACAGGCCCTGGCCCGCGTGCTCGCGCTCGAGCCCGACGTGGTCGTGCTCGACGTCCGACTGCCCGACGGCGACGGCGTCACGGCCTGCCGAGACATCCGATCGATGCTGCCCGCCACCCGTATGCTCATGCTCACGTCCTACTCCGACGACGAGGCCCTCTACGGGGCCGTGATGGCGGGCGCTTCCGGCTACATCCTCAAGCAGATCCACGGAACCGACCTGGTCGGCGCGGTTCGCACCATCGCCACCGGACGCTCCCTCCTCGACCCCGAGTCCACCGCCCGCATGCTCGAGCGCCTGCGCGAAGAGGCCGGGCGCAAGGACCCGCTGAGTGAACTCACCGAACAGGAACGGCGTGTTCTCGAGCTGATCGGGGAAGGCCTGACCAACCGCGAGATCGGCGCGCGCATGTACCTCGCCGAGAAGACCGTGAAGAACTACGTCTCCCGTGTGCTGGCCAAGCTGGGCATGGCCCGCCGCACCCAGGCCGCCGCCTATGCCGTTCGCCTGTCCATGGAGCAGTCCGCCTGAAGGCACCACCCCCGGCCGCCGACGGGGCCGGCGGCCGGGGAAGGGCCCTGTGGGACGGAGGGTCAGCACCGGGCCGGGACCGACCACTCCACCGACGCTCCCCGACCCGGTTCCGAGACCACCGACAACGAACCCGAGAGCTCCTCCGCCCGCGCCGACGCGTTGCACAGCCCGCTGCGCGCCGCACCCTCGGGGATCCCGCACCCGTCGTCGCGCACCCGCAGTGTCACCGATCCGTCGGCCACCGCCACCTCGACGTCCACCGCCGTGGCGCCCGCGTGCCGGCTCACGTTCGACAACAGCTCCCGCAACACCGCCAACAGGTGCTCACCGGTGCGCTCGTCCACCGCGTTGTCGAGCGGGCCCTGGGTGAGCAGCCGGGGTGAGAACCCCAACGCCTCGGACGCACCGTTGACCAGGTCCAGCACCTTCGAACGCAGCCACGAACCGTCGCCCTCCTCCGAGGAACTCTGCAACGCGAAGATCGTCGACCTGATCTGGCGGATCGTGTCGTCCATGTCGTCGACCGCGTTGCGCACCCGGGAGGCCGACGTGGAGTCCTCGATCCGGCGCACGGTGCCCATCAGCGTGATCGCGGTCGCGTACAGGCGCTGGATCACCGTGTCGTGCAGGTCCCGGGCGATACGGTCGCGGTCCTCCAGGACACTGAGGCGTTCGGAGTCCAGACGCGCCTCCGCCAACTCGAGGGCCACTGCGGCCTGGTTGGCGAAGGAGGACAGCATGCTCGACCAACTGCTGCGGAAGTCCGGCCGCGAGTTCTCCCGCGCCAGCACCAGTACGCCGCGCGCACCGTCGGGCGGGCCGAACGGCAGCACCAGCACCGGCCCCATGCCCAGGCGGGTCAGGAACTCCGTGCCGCCGTCGCCGCCCTCGCCCAGGGACACATCGGTCTGCAACGGCTGCCCGCCCAGGTAGACCCGGCCGAGGAGCGTGCGGGCCGCACACGAGAGCGTCTCGCCGCGTGCACCGGTGGACAGTTCATCGAGGCTGGCGTCAGGGCTTGCGGAGCCGCGGTCGGTGGGGCCGGTGGTGCGGGCGGGATCAGCGGGGTTTGCTGGTCCTGCGGGCCCCTCCCACACACGCACGGTGAGCGTCTCCGGGGTCTCACCGGGCATTGCGATCACCGCGAGGTCGGCCCGGGCCATGCTCTGCGCGCGCTGGGCGACCAGCCGCAGGACCTCCTCAGGCGGCGCACCCGACAGCAGCGTCGTCGTGATGTGGCCCGACGCGTTCAGCCACGTCTCCCGGCTGCGCGACTCCGCGAACAGCTGGGCGTTCTCGATCGCCGTGCCCGCCGCCGTCGCCAGCGCCCGCAGGAGGAGTTCGTCGTCGCCGGTGAACTCGGAGCCGTCCCGCTTGTCGGTCATGTAGAGGTTGCCGAAGACCTGGTCGCGGATGCGGATCGGAACGCCCAGGAACGTGTGCATCGGCGGGTGGCCCTCCGGGAAACCGCGCGATTCCGGGTGCTCTGCGACGTCCTTCAGGCGCAAGGACTCGGGCTCCTTGATGAGCAGGCCCAGGATCCCCTCGCCGCGGGGCCAGTGGTCGATGCAGGAGATCTCGTGCTCGGACAGGCCGACGGGGATGAAGCGGCTCATATCCCCGTCCGGGCCGATCACCCCGAGCGCGCCGTAACGGGCGTCGACCAGGCTCGTGGCGGTCTCCGCGATCCGGACCAGGAGCGGGTCGAGATCCAGGCCCTCGCCGATGGAGACCACGGCCTCCAGGAGTGTGCGGATGCGTTCCTGCGTCGCCGAGATCATGCTCATCCGGGAGCGGACCTCGTCGAGGAGGTCGTCCAGACGCACTTCGGGAAGGGACAGCCGATCCTGTTCGGTGTGCAGGGCCCGGCTGCCGTCGGTTTCACTCATGGGGGCCTTTCCCGGCAGCGGTCTATGGGTGCGATTCCGATTCTAGGGGGCTTTTCTCGGAAGGCGGTATGGAGTGCCAGGTATGGGCGGGGTGGGAATTTTAGGGGGATGGGGTTTCGGGTGCAAGAGGCGAATGGCCTGCAGGGATGGGGTCTTCGGTCTCTTTCGGTCACTCGCTCAGGATTTTCGAGTCGGGGCCGAGGACGTGGGTGCCGTGGGCTCGCGGCGATTGGGTCAAAAGGTGAACCGTGATGTTCTCGATTCCTGTCAGGTTCGACAGGTCGACATGGCTATGCATGATGAACGGAGTTTCTTGAGTCCTTGAATTGAATCCGGATGGCTCATGCGTCCGGGGTTGTGCAGGGCCAGTGTGGAATCTGTGAGTCGTTCGGGAGCCTGGCGTAGAGCCACAGAACGGAGCTGACGGCCGAGGCCAGTGAGTTCTGGCTGGGACATCCGCGGGTGGCATCGGTGTCGTTCTCGCACGGCTCGGGTGGGGGCACCGGGGGCTTTCCGGGTCAGGGGATGCGCGCCGCGAAGACCACTGGTCCCGACCCGGGCAGGGGCACCGGATTGCATCTACGTCGTAAAGGTGTCCCGATCTGTCACTTCACACCCAGTCCCCCTATCAGCACTCCGGCGGGAAATCCTCGGCCGACACCAATTGCCCCTCATCACCGTCGCTGGCGTAGACGCCGTCCTCGGCGGCCAGAGCGCCGGTGGTGAAGGCGAGGTCGGCCACGTCGTGGGTGGGTTCGTCGCCGGCCTCGACGGTCTCGGTGGACACGCCCAGGGTGTACTCGGTCTCGGGGGAGGCGGGAACGACCCGGTAGGCGGCGCGCCCGTCGCCGTCCGTGATCTGCCAGGCCTCGCCGGGCGCCGACAGGTCCACTTCGACCTCGCCGCCCGCGAGCTCCTCGGTGGCGGTCAGGCGCCAGCTGTGGTCGTCGGCGACCAGGTCGATCTGGGCCGGAGGCTCTTCCCCGCACCAGGTGATGAGGGCTGTGGGGAACTTCTGCCCGGCGGTGAAGTGGCCGCTGGCGTGCAGGCCGACGTGGCCCTGGCCGGACAAGCATCCGGCCAGCAGCAGTGTGGCGGATGCTGCGGCGGCGAGGCGGAGGGCGGCACGGCGTGGGTGGTGTTCCGACATGGCACAGGATTGTGCCGTGAAGTGGCACCGGGTTTCTCGCCCGATCGGGTGTCCGGAGGTCACTCCGAGGCGAAAACCCAGGTCAACTGTGCTTCACGGGCCCTGCGCGGCGCATTCCGTCCCGGCGTGTTGCGAGTGGGGTGCCCCGCTGAGGGGCGGGGGAGTCGGTGAGGACCATGGTGCCGCCATGGCGAGTCACGACGCACAGGCCCCCGAGGTGTGGGGCGAACCCCGGAGCAAGACCGTGACCTGGCACGACCCCCAGCTGGTGGTCGCCGCCCGGGAGGGGGTCAGCGGGTTGGAGCGCCTGCGTGCCTGGGCCGGGGGCGCGTTCCCGTCGGCGCCGATCTCCCAGCTCATGGGGTTCACGATGACCGGTGCCGAGGAGGGCGAGGTACGTTTCGAGGGAACCCCCGACGAGTCGGTGTGCAACCTCATGGGTGCTGTTCACTGCGGGCTCATGTGCACCCTGCTGGACTCGGCCACGGGGTGCGCTGTCCAAGTCCACCCTTCCGGTCGGCGTGGGCTACACGTCGGTGGAGATCAAGGTCGGCTACCTGCGCCCGGTCTTCGCGGGAACGCCGCTGTACACGCGCGGGTGGGTGGTCAAACCCGGGCGGAGGACGGCCTTCGCCGAGGCCGAGATCCGGGACGATGGCGGCAAGGCCGTGGCGACCGCCTCCTCGAGCTGCCTGGTCTTCGAGCTCTGAGCCGCATCGGGTCTGCTCAGAAGGCGAACCGGGTGGCGCCCGCGGCGGTCTCGGAGGCGGGGAAGGTGTAAACGGCGGTCGGGTACACGGCGAAGACCCGGTAGGGCGGAGAGCCGGCGGTGGGTGCGCCCTCGGGGCCGGTGAACTGCCCGGAACCCGGGACGGGGGCCCACCCGTAGCGTTCGGCGTAGGCGGCCGAGACCCGGGTCAGGGCGTCGTGGTCGACGAGGCGTTCGGCGGTGCCCTCGACGACGGCATCGGCGTTGTGGGACGTGAACCCCAGGCTGACGCGGGGATCGGCGTTCAGCAGCCGGTGTTTGGCGCTCTCGGGTGAGCAGGCGAAGCACAGGGCGCCGTGGGACCACACCGCCAGGATCGGGCGGGTATGGGGTCGGCCGTCGGTGCCGGAGACCGTGAGCCAGTAGGTGGGGGTGGTGGCGGTGAACTCGGTCAGCGCCTCCACCCAGTTCCATGCTGGCTGGTCGGTGAGCGGGTGTGGGGTGGGAACGGCCGTCATGATCACCTCGCAGTCGTGTGGCCCGACCCCTGGGGCCGGGCCACGAACCTAACCGCGGGTGCCGACAGTCTCCGGGCGCGCCACGCTCCCGGTACCGGGGGCGCTCCCATCGTCGGCACCGGCGTCCTCGGTGTGCGGAACGCTGTCGGTGAGCACGACGCTCTCTGCAGCGGCCAACTCCTCCGGATCGGGCACGTGCTCCTCCCCGGCCGGCTGTGTGGGGCCGGCCGGGTGCATGGTGTGCCGGGCCGAGAACACGAAGGCGGCGAACGCGCCGATCGCAGTCAGGAGCATGACGGTGTTCATGCTGGCCAGGGTGACCGGCCCGGTCATGCCGGCGGTGGCGGCCAGGCTCGAGCCGAGGCCGAACTGCAGTGTGCCCAGCAGGGCCGACCCGCTCCCGGCCACGCGCGGGGCCTGCCCGCTCAGGGCCAGGGCGGTGGCGTTGGGTGCGACCAGGCCGGTGAAGACCATCATCACGAACAGCGCGGTGGTCACCGACACCAGTGTGGCGGTTCCGGTGGCCGCCAGCGTGATCAGGGCGAGCACCGAGAGCAGGGAGCCGCTCAGGCCGAGCAGGAGGCGGCGGTGCACCTCCATGCGGGGAACGAGGGCGGCGTTGGCCTGGTTCCCCAGGATCATGCCGAGCGTGGTGATGGCGAAGACCAGGCTGAACTGTTGTGCGTCGGCGCCCAGCTGGGACTGGGACACGAAGGAGAAGGTCGAGATGTAGGTGAAGCTCATCGCGAAGTTGAACGCCAACACCAGCGTGGGGCCGATGAAGCGTACGTCCTTGAGCAGCCAGGCGAACAGGACGGCCTGGTTGCGGGCGGAGACCTTCTCGCGCTGGTCGGCGGGCAGGCTCTCGGGCAGGGTGGTCCACACCAGGGCGAAGGAGGCGGCCCCGGCCAGGCCCAGGGCGACGAACAGCAGGGGCCAGGGGCCGATGAGGAGCAGTTGTCCGCCCAGGACGGGCCCGAGCATGGGTGCCAGGCCCGAGAGCAGGACCAGTCGGGAGAAGAAGGTGGCGGCGGCGTCGCCGTCGAAGACGTCGCGGACCACGGCGCGGGAGATGACCAGGCCGGCGGCGGCCGAGAGGCCCTGCAGGAACCGCAGGACGGTGAAGGTCTCCACGCTGGTGGCCATGGCGATGCCGAAGGTGGACAGGGTGAACACGGCCAGGCCGGCCAGGAGGGGCCCGCGGCGTCCCCAGCGGTCGCTGAGCGGGCCGATGACGAGTTGGCCGAGGGCCATGCCGATCATGACGGTGGTCAAGGTGAACTTGACGCGGGCCTCGGAGGTGGCGAGGTCGTCGGAGATCTGGGGCAGGGCCGGCAGGTAGAGGTCGGTGGCGAGCGGGCCCAGCGCGGAGAGCACGCCCAGGACGAGGACGAGCAGTACCGCGCCGCGCCGCGGGGCGGTGGTGGTCCGGGCACGGCGGCGCGGACGAACGGAGGTCAGGTTCACCAGGATCTCCCGTGCGTCTGGCAAGCGGTCTGGGGTGGGGCGCCGTGAGCCGCCTTCGGGCGGGGCGCTCGGGGGTCGCCGCTGTGGGCGACTTCCGCGTCCAACGCACCCTCATGGGGTGGCAATCCCGGGTTCAGCTCCTGGTCACGGTGATTCGAGTTACGTGGGGCCGAGTCCGGGTCCCCGGTCAGGGACGGGTGCGGTGGGTCCGCTCGTCGGAGCGGGCTGTGGCGCCGTGGGCCGTTGCCGACCGGGCGCCCGGGCCGCCTCGTGGGGCGACTCCTGGCTCCAACACAGGACCACGGGATGGCAATCCCCGGTTCGCGGTCAGGTCACGGTGATCCGAGTTACGTCGGTGGAGGGCCTGCGTGTGGGGGTGTGTCGGGATGTGAACCGAGTCATGGGGTGTGCACACGGGAGGGGCCGGCGGCAGGGGTGTTCCTGCCGCCGGCCCCTCCGGGTGGCTCTCAGCGCATGACGGCGTAGCCGTACTGCTGGGGCCAGGAGGGCTGTTGGTCTAGTTCGGCGCGGGCGCGCTGGGCGAAGTAGGGCTCGCGCAGGAGTTGGCGGCCGAGCATGGTGGCGTCGGCCTGGCCGGTGGAGACGATGCGTTCGGCCTGTTCGGGTTCGACGATGACGCCGACGGCGGAGGTGGCGATGCCGGATTCCTGGCGGGCTCGGGCAGCGTGGGGGACCTGGTAGTCGGGGCCGGCCGGGATCTGTGCGTCGGGGACCATACCGCCGGTGGAGACGTCGAGGAGATCGATGCCGGCTGAGTGGAGTTCCTTGGCGAGGCGGACGGTGTCGTCGGCGGTCCAACCAGTGCGGGCGTCGTCGGGGTTCTCGGTGAGCCAGTCGGTGGCTGAGGTGCGGAAGAAGACGGGCAGGTCGTCGGGCCAGACGGCGCGCACGGCGTCGGCGACCTCGAGGGCGAAGCGCATGCGGTTTTCGAGGGTGCCGCCGTAGTGGTCGGTGCGGTGGTTGGCGACGGGGGAGAGGAAGGAGTTGATCAGATAGCCGTGGGCGCCGTGGATCTCGACGACCTGGAACCCGGCGTCGCGGGCGCGTTCGGCGGCGGTGGCGAAGTCGGTGACCAGTTGGGTGATCTCGTCGGTGGTGAGCTCGTGGGGGTGGTGGAGGCCGTCGAAGGGGTCGTCGCTCGGTGCGACGGGGGTCCAGCCGCCCTGGTCGTGGGGCAGGGCGTGGCCGCCGTTCCAGGGGCGGTCGGTGGCGGCCTTGCGTCCGGCGTGGGCGAGTTGGATGGCGGGGACGGAGCCGTGATCGCGGATGGCGCGGGTGATGCGGGTGAAGGCCTGCTGTTGGCGGTCGTTCCACAGGCCCAGGTCCCAGGGGCTGATGCGGCCGTCGGGGCGGACGGCGGTGGCTTCGGTCATGACGAGTCCGGTGCCGCCGGCGGCGCGGGAGGCGAGGTGGGTGAGGTGGAAGTCGGTGGGTGTGCCGGTGTCGGGTCCCTGGGCGTCGGCGGAGTACATGCACATGGGTGCCATCCACACGCGGTTGGGGATGGTGAGGGAGCGCAGGGTCAGTGGGGTGAACAGGGTGCTCACGGAGTGGCCTCCGGTCGGGTGTGGATGGGTGGGCGGGGTCGACCGCACGCATCGTACGATAGCTCTCGTAGTACGAAGATTGTCAAACCATGCTGGTCTTCTTACTTTGAGGGCAGTACACGGCGACGAAGGATCCAGATCATGCCCCATACCGGCCGCACTTCCCCCGGGCGGCAGCTCGAGCACCCCGAGGCCGCGCAGATCCGTCTGGAGTCGGTGCTGAGCGCGTTGGCCGACCCGGTCCGGTTGCGGATCGTCTCCGATCTGGCGCGCGGCCACGAGGACATGGCCTGCATCTCCTTCGAGCTCCCGGTGAGCAAGTCGACCTCGACGCACCATTTCCGGGTGCTGCGTGAGGCAGGGGTGATCCGCCAGTACTACGAGGGCACATCGCGGATGAGTCGATTGCGCTCCGAGGAGCTGGAGGAGTGTTTCCCGGGGCTGATGGAGGCGGTGCTGCGCGCCCAGGGCGTTCAGGTCTGAGCGGGCCGGCTCAGACGGCGTCCTCGCGGGGGCGGTTCTCCTCGATCCAGTCGTCGATGGTGGCGAACCAGTCGTAGAGCCAGCGGCGCCGCGCCTGATCGGTGGGCGGTACGTCTTCGGCGCGCACGTGCCAGCCGTGCATGACGATCTGCTTGTCCATGGGCAGTTCGCGCCAGATGTCGGCGACGGTGAGCATGCGGTCCAGCCCGGTGTGGCCGACGAAGACCACGTCCGCGTGGGGTGCGGCGTCCAGCGCGGCGAAGAGGCCGCCGGTGCGCGGGGCCATGACGTTGCGCATGGCGCTGGCGCGGTCGGCCAGCGCGGAGGCACCGTCCTCGCGGAGCCGGTCGATGCGGCGCAGGCGGCGGTCCGGGGTGAAGTTGCCGCCCTCGGGGAAGATGACGAAGGCGTCGTCGCCGTCCAGGCCGCGGGCGAGTTGGCCGACCTGGTCGGCGAGGCGGTCGGCGGGGGCGGGGCCGGTGGGCGGTGCGGGGGCGATGAACCGGTTGGGCAGCCGGTTGAGCATCACGTCGATCGCCGGGTCCCACTGCAGAGTGTCCTTGAGCACGATGCGGGTCTCGCGGTGGGCCCGGTTGATCAGGGTGTGCACGAGGATGAAGGAGTCGCCGGGGCCGGCGTGGCGGCAGGCGACGATGAGGGGCCGCTCGGGTGGGTTGGGGTCGCGGAGGAACCCGGCGCTGGAGCCGTCGCCGACGGTGCGGATGCGCAGGCGCAGCACCCAGCGGGCCTGGTTGAAGAGCACGCGCAGGAAGGCGCCGGCCAGGGCGTAGTGGGCGCGTTGGAACCCGGGTGAGCGGATGCGCCAGCCGAACCCGGAGGCGATCCAGAGTCCGAGCAGGGCCAGGAGTGCGGCGGCATCCCAGAGGATGTAGAAGATCATCATCCACAGCACCCGGGGCAGGCGCAGGCGTCCGGGCACCATGGACATCGCCGCCAGGGTGATGAGCAGCCACAGCGGCAGGATGCTGAGCAGGACGAAGCCGAGCAGGACCACGGCCGGGGCCAGTACGAGGCGCCGTACGGGCAGTGGCGGCAGGGGCATCAGGGGCCCTCCAGGTAGGCGCGGGTGGCGCGGTGGGCGCGGTCGATGCGGGCGGGCGCTGTGTCCATGCGCTTGTAGGAGCTCAGGTTCTGGTCGCCCTCCAGGGCGCCGCCGGTGGGCAGGACGTGCAGGTCGACGTCGTCGGGAAGGTCGGCCAGGTCGCGGGCCCAGCGGTGGCGGCGGGCGATCTCGAAGGCCACGCGGGCGGTCTCGACGGGGGTCGTGGGTGCGGTGAGGGGTTCGTCGACGCGTCCCACGTGCAGGACGTAGACGGTTCGGGCGCCGGCGTCCAGGGCGGCTTGCAGGGGGATGGAGTTGACGATGCCGCCGTCGAGGTAGTGCTCCTGGCCCACGCGGGTCGGTGGCAGGAGCCCGGGCACCGAGGCCGAGGCCAGGACGGCGGGGATCAGCGGGCCGGTGGTGAACCAGTGTTCTGCGGCGCTCTCGATGCTGGCGGCGACCACGCGCAGGGGTGTGGGCAGGTCCTCGAAGCGGGTGTCGGCGCCCAGGGTGTCCCGGAGGAGTTGGCGCAGGGGCTCGGGGGAGTTGATGTGGGTGCGGGTGGTGATGAGGCGGCGCAGTTGGTGGCCCACGGATCGCCGTAGACGGCGCGGGCGCGGGGTGAGTTCCAGGCGCGGTGGAGCAGTCCGGCGGCGTCGGGGCCGGGGTGGGCGGCGACGATGGCGCCGTTGATGGCCCCGATGGAGGATCCCACGACGAGGTCGGGGCGTACACCGTGTTCCAGCAGGGCCTCGAGCATGCCGACCTGGACGGCGCCGCGGATGCCTCCGCCGCCCAGGACGAAGGCGACCGGGTGTGGGTGGTGGCTGCTCATCGCTTCAGTCTAGGAAGGCGCGCGTGCGGTGCAGGTCGGGGGCCGCGCCGGCGTGCGGTGCGGCCCCCGTTGCGCCGGAATGCGGGTCAGACCTGGTCGGCGTCCACCTTGGTGGGCCCTGGGGTGTTCTCCTCGCCTGCCTGGGTGGCGGGTTCGGTTCGGGGCGCGGGGACCACTCCCTGTTCCACGGCCATTTCGCGTACCAGGCGTGGTGCGCCCCACAGGGTGGGCAGCAGGATCAGGCCCACGGGGACGGCGCTGACGACGATGAAGGACTGCAGCGCTTCCACGCCTCCGTCGCCGATGAGCAGCAGCACGGCGGCGGCCACGCCCATGCCCAGGCACCAGAAGGCCCGTACGAGCGGGGTGGGTTCTTCACCCGAGTGCATGCTCGAGGTGGAGATGGAGTAGGACATGGCGTCCATGGTCGAGGCGAAGAAGATGAGTGTCACGACCACCATGACCACGGCCATCACCCCGCTCAGGGGCAGGGCCTGGACGATGGCCAGGGCGCTGGCGGGCAGGCCGTCCTCGGCGTAGGCGTCGGAGACCGTGCCGGGGTTCTGGATCTCCAGCCAGAGGCCGCTTCCGCCCAGGGCCGTGAACCACACGGAGGTGACCACGGTAGGCAGGACGGTGGCGCCGACGTAGATCTGGCGGACGGTGCGCCCGCGGGAGATACGGGCGATGAAGATGGCCATGAGCGGCCCGTAGCCGATGAACCAGCCGGCGAAGAAGACGGTCCAGTATCCGAGCCATTCGGCGTCGCCCCGGAAGAGCATCATCGGCAGGATCTCGCGGGCGTGCACGGCACCGGACTGCAGGAACAGGTCGGTGACGAACGGCACTGAGGCCAGGCCGACGATGCTCAGGACCATGGCGATGGCGCCGTAGACGTTGAAGCGGCTGAGGAGCTGGATGCCCCGTGTCAGTCCGGTCAGGACCGAGACGGTGGCGATGAGGGCCAGCCCGATGACGACCACGGCCTGGGTGGCGTAGCCGTCGGGCAGGCCGAAGGCCTCGCCCGCGATGTAGGAGACCTGCAGTCCCAGGAATCCGATGGGGCCGACGGTGCCTGCGACCACGGCCAGGATGCAGGCGATGTCGGCGACGGTGCCCAGCCAGTGGGTACGTACGCGTTCGCCGAGCATCGGCCACAGGAGGGTGCGTGGGCGCAGGGGCAGGCCCTTCTCGACCCCGCGCATCATGACCAGGGTGGCCAGGGAGCCGCCGATGGCCCAGGCGCCGAAGCCCCAGTGGGTGAAGGACTGGGCCATGGCCACGGCGGCGCCGTCCATGCCCCCGGCCTGGTCGGCGTACTGGGGCGGCGGGTCGACGTAGTGGGCGATGGGCTCGGAGGCGGCCCAGAAGATGCCGCCGGCGGCCAGCAGGGTGGTCAGGATCATCGCGACCCAGCGGAACCAGCTGAAGGCGGGGGCGACGTTGCCGCCCATACGGACGCGTCCGTAGCGCGAGAACGCGAGCACGGTCATGATCGCGAGGGTGGCCACGAGCAGGATCTGCCAGTAGGCGCCGAACCAGGTGGCCGACCAGCCGAAGGCGGTGTCGATGGCGGAGCTGACCTGTCCGGGGGCGGTCAGGGCCGCGGCCACGAATGCCACGAGTGCGGACGCGGTCACGGCGATCACCCAGGGATCGGGCCGGCCCCCGCTGGTGGACACACGTGTTCGCAGGCTGGAGAACATGGAAAAGGAGACTCTTCTCGGTCGGGAAAAGGAGCACGGCTGTGTGCGGTGCAGTGCTCGGATGAAGGACGGCGCCCGCCGCACGTGGTGTGCGGGGCGTGATGGAAGGCGGGGCCCGGATCCTGCGCGTCGGGCGCGGCTGGCTCTCTCAGTTCGGGGCTCGGCCTGCGTGGGCGGAGCCCGTGGGGCTCGGCTGCCGGGCAGGCCCTCGGGCGGGCCGTGGCTCATCGTGTGCCCGTCGGGGCACGGAGAACGAGTCTAGGCGCGATCGCGGATGTGGGGGCTGGTCGGGGGAGTGGGACGTGCCACCCCTGGATGTATCACAGGTGTGATACGTTCCGGTGGTGCCTGTTTCCGTGGATCCTGTTCAGCGCCGCCACACGATCGTGGCGGCGGTCTTCCGGCTCGTCGTGGCCGGCGGGGTGGGTGCGGTGTCGCTGCGTGAGGTGGCGCGTGAGGCCGGGATCAACATCGGGTCGGTGCGCCACTACTTCTCCAGTCACCGTGAGTTGATGGCCGCGGCCGCCCATGAGGTGGGCGAGCGCATGGCCGCCCGGTTGGAACGCCACGGCCCTGGCGAGGAGGAGCCCGTCGAGCGGGTGGCGCTCATCGCCGAGGAGCTGTTGCCCCTGGACGCCGAGCGCACCACCGAGCTGATTGTGCTGACCGAGTTCGTCTCCGCGGCCCGTACCGAGGAGCTCTACCGCCCCATGGCCCGCACCATGGCCGCGGACCTTCGCACGGTGTTGCGCGACGCGTTGTCCGGGGCCGGGGCGCAGTGCCCGCACGAGGCGGCCGAGGACCTGGCCGCGCTGGTGGCGGGGCTGGGCCACGACGCGGTCCTGCCGCACGGATCCCCGGGACCGGACGGGATCCGGGCCTCGGTACGCCGTTTCCTGCGCGGAGTGCTGTCCGGCGGGTCACAGGACTGACACCGCCCCCGGCCGGGGTTCGCTCAACCGGCGCGGGGACGACCCTCCCGATCGCCCGCGGTGCGCTGCGGGCACCTCAACCCTGCCCGAAACGAGGTTCCCGTGCCTGTGTGGCTGCTCGCGCTGCTGTTCGCGGCTTTTGTCCTGTACACCGACGACTACGTCATCGCCGGAGTCCTGCCGGAGATCGCGGAGGACCTGGGGGTGAGCCAGTCCCAGGCGGGCCAGCTGGTCACCGTCTTCTCCGTCACCGTGGCCCTGGCCGCGCCCGTGGCCGGGGTGGGTCTGGCCGGCATGGACCGGAGGCGTGTGTTCGGGGTGAGTCTGGCGGTGTTCGTGGCGGCCAACACCTTGGCCGCGCTCACCCCCTCCTACGGGGTGCTCGTGGTGTTGCGTGTGGCGGCGGCCCTGGCCGCGGCGGCCACCACGCCCTCGTTGTTCGCGGTGGCCGCCGCCCGGGCGCCCGCAGGGCGTACCGGCCGCTACATCGCCGTGGTGGCGCTGGGTGTGACCGGGTCCATCGCCGCTGGTGTGCCGATCGGCACGTGGGTGGGCGGTGCGCTCGGGTGGCGGGCCACCTTCGCGCTCATGGCGGTACTGGGTGCGGCGGCTGCGGCGTCGATCCTGGCCACCTTGGACCGCGCCGAACAGGACGGGCATCCACCGTCGCTCTCCGAGCAATTGCGGGTGCTGGCGGCCCCGGCAGTGTCGCTGGGGCTGGCGGCCAACGCTCTGTTCATGACCGGGTCGATGATGCTGATGACCTATCTGGCACCGTTCACGGTGGCCTTGTCGGGGGCCGACACCACCGTGCGCGGCGCCCTGTTCGCGCTCTCGGGGCTGGCGGGCATGGTCGGGATCTGGGCCGGGGGACTGGCGGGGGGCCGTTGGGGCCCCGACCGCGCACTGGCCACGGGCGTGGGGGCCTTCCTGGCCGCCATGGCCGCCCTCGCCGTGCTCTGGGGGCTGCGCCCGGTCCCGGTGTGGACCATGGGAGCCGTCAGTGCGCTCTTGGGCGCGGCGGCCTTCTTCACCTCCCCGGCGATCCAGGCGCGGTTGCACATCCTGGCCGGTCCGGTGGCCCCGCAGGCGCTGGCGCTCAACACCTCGGGCACCTACCTGGGTGTGGCCGGCGGCGGTGTCGTGGGCGGGGTGTTGTTGGCCGCATTCGGCCCCGGTGCTCTGCCGTTCGCCTCGGCCGGGTTCGGGGTATGTGCCCTGCTCAGCCTGGCTCTGGCGGTGCGTGTGGACCGGCGCGGCCGGGTGGCGGTGGCCTGAGGCCGGTCTCACGCTCTGCTCGGCGAAAAATCGATGGTCCGGTGCTGGAATGTCTGATTAACATGGCGGGTTGCATTGCACGGTCTGCAAAAATTCATCCCCCGGGCAGGCCGCCACCACCACCGACCATCACGACACTCCGAGGACACCTGTGACCGGGCAGCCCACCCCACCCGCCTCCGAGGCGGCCGAACCGCAGCGCAATCCGCGCGCGGACCGATTCGTCATTCCACTGTTGTTGGTCTCGGCCTTCATCGTCATCCTCAACGAGACGATCATGGGTGTGGCCCTGCCCGCCCTGAACCGCGACCTGGGGATCTCGGTGGACACCGGCCAGTGGTTGACCTCGGCGTTCATGCTGGTCATGGCCGTGGTCATCCCGGTGACCGGTTACCTCTTGCAGCGTTTCCACATCAGGCGGGTCTTCATCACCGCGATGAGCCTGTTCTCCCTGGGCACGCTCGTCTGCTTCCTGGCCCCGGGCTTCTCCGTGCTGCTGATGGGGCGCATCGTGCAGGCCTCGGGCACGGCGATCATGATGCCGTTGCTGATGACCACGGTGCTGAACATGGTCCCGGCCGACCGGCGCGGGCGCACCATGGGCAACATCTCCATCGTCATGTCGGTGGCCCCGGCGGTGGGTCCGACCATCTCGGGCCTGATCCTGAACGTGCTCGACTGGCGGTGGCTGTTCGGGCTGGTGCTGCCCATCGCCCTGGGCGGGCTGCTGCTGGGTGCGCTGTTCATCCGCAACGTCACCGAACCGCGTGCGGCCAGCATCGACGTGCCCTCGGTACTGGTCTCGGCCCTGGCCTTCGGCGGGTTGGTCTACGGTTTCTCCAGCCTGGGCAAGGCCGCCGAGGCCGACCCGGTGGTCCCGCCGTGGGCGGCCGTCGCGATCGGTGCGGTGGCGCTGGGGGGGTTCGTGCTGCGCCANGTGGTGTTCGTGCTGCGCCAGCGGCGGCTGCAGCGCGGCGACCGTGCCCTGCTGGACCTGCGGGTGTTCCTCTCGCGCCAGTTCTCCATCTCCATCTGCCTGGTGGGGGTCAGCTTCCTGGCGCTGTTCGGCACGTTGATCCTGCTGCCGGTCTACATGCAGTACGTGCTGGGTCTGGACACCCTGGCGACCGGGCTGGTCATGCTGCCCGGCGGTCTGGTCATGGGTCTGCTCGCCCCGTTCGTGGGGCGCCTGTACGACCGGGTGGGTCCGCGTCCGTTGGTGATTCCGGGTGCGGCGCTGGTCTCGGTGGTGCTGTGGACGATGGTGATGGTCTTCGGCACCGGCACCGCGCCGGCGGTCGTGGTGGCCACGCACGTGTTCATGAGCATCGGCCTGGGGCTGATGCTCACGCCGCTGCTGACCGGTGCACTGGGTTCGCTCGACAAGAAGCTGTACTCGCACGGCAGCGCCGTTGTCGGCACCGTCCAGCAGGTGGCGGGGGCCGCGGGTACGGCCACCTTCACCACGGTGATGTCGGCGACCGCGGCGGGGTTGGCCGCCGACGGCACGGGTGAGGTCGCCGCGCAGGCGGCCGGGATCAACACCGCCTTCACCCTCGGCGCGGTCATCTCGGTGCTGGCCTTCGCTGCGACCTTCCTCGTGCGGCGGGGGGCCGCCGCACCGGAGGAGGTCCCGGCGCACTGAGGTCCCCGCTGGCCCCGGGGGGATCGTCCTCCGGGGCCGCTGGTGTACGTTGGCCCGGGCCCGGAGGCCGGTGAACAGGCCGGTCCGGGCCCGAATCACACACCAGACCACCGGGGGGTGCGCACCGATGAGTGCACTGATCGATCTGCACGGTACGGCTATGGCCGAGTTCGACCGCCGCGTCAAGTCCGTCTCGCTGACCGACTGGGCGCTGGAGACCCCGTGCGCGGACTGGGACGTGCACGACCTGGTCAACCACCTGACCACGGAGCAGCTGTGGGTGCCGCACCTGGTGGCCGGGGCGCGCATGGAGGAGATCGGGGACCGTTTCGACGGCGACAACCTGGGTGAGGAGCCGGTGGCGACCTGGGAGTTGGCCGCGCGTGAGGCGCGTACGGCCTGGTTGGCGCCCTCCTCGCTGGAGGCGACGGTGCACCTGTCCTTCGGTGACGCCCCGGCCGAGTTGTACCTGTGGCAGATGACCTTCGACCTGACCGTGCACGCCTGGGACCTGGCGCGGGCGCTGGGTGCGGACGAGGCGTTGGACGCGGACCTGGTCGAGAACGTGTACACGTGGGCGCAGGGGCAGGGTTTCGGTGAGTCCAACGTATATGCGGGCATCTTCGACGAGCCTGTGGCGGTGGCCGAGGACGCCCCGGTGCAGGAGCGGCTCATCGCGCTGACGGGCCGCCGGCCCTGAACCTTGCCGGGTGAGGCCTGCGGCGGCGGAGCCCTCGCCGTGTCGGTTTCGGTGCGTGCATCCAGTGCAACAGACTGTGTGGCGTCGTCGAGGTCGAGAACGAGGGGGCGGCGCCGGTGGAGGCCACCATCACTCTGGACGTGGACGGGGTCCGGCGGGAGTTGACCGTGGACACCCGTACCACCCTGTTGGACGCGTTGCGCGACCGGTTGGGGGAGTACTCGCCGAAGAAGGGGTGCGACCACGGCCAGTGCGGGGCCTGCACGGTCCTGGTCGGTGGGCGGCGGATCCTGTCGTGCCTGGTGTTGGCAGTGGCCTGCGACGGGGACGAGGTGACCACCGCGGCCGGGTTGGCCGGCGGTGAGGGCGGCCCCCATCGGCTGGCTCGGGCTTTTGTGGAGCACGATGCGTTCCAGTGCGGGTACTGCACGCCGGGGCAGGTCTGTTCGGGGGTGGGGGTGCTCGCCGAGCTGGAGGCGGGCGTGCCCAGCCACGCCACCGCCCACCCCGAGGGCCCGGTGGAGGCCTCCGATGCCGAGATCCGCGAGCGCATGAGCGGCAATCTGTGCCGGTGCGGCGCCTACCCGGCGATCGTGGCGGCGGTGCGGGAGGTGGCCCGGTGAAGCCCTTCCGCTACACCAGGGCCCGGGATACCGCTTCTGCCGTGGCCTCCGTCTCGGAGGATCCGGGTGCGCGTTTTCTGGCCGGGGGCACCAACCTGGTCGACCACCTCAAACTCGGTGTTGCCGAACCCGACCACCTCGTGGACGTGCGAGGAGCCCTGGACGCCGGTGTGAGCGAGTTGGCCGACGGGCGTGTGCGCGTGGGCGCGGGGGTGGCCAACAGCGATCTGGCCGCCCACCCCTTGGTGCGTGCGCGCTACCCGGTGCTCTCGGCCGCTCTGTCGTCGGGGGCGTCGGGGCAGTTGCGCAACGCTGCCACGACCGGCGGGAACCTGTTGCAGCGCACGCGCTGCCCCTATTTCCAGAACACCACGACCCCCTGTAACAAGCGTGAGCCCGGCAGCGGGTGCGGGGCCCTGCACGGGCACGGGCGCGACAATGCGGTCCTGGGCATCTCCGAGCACTGTGTGGCAACCCACCCCTCGGACATGGCGGTGGCGCTGGCGGCGTTGGGTGCCCAGGTGCAGGTGTTGACCGAACGTGGTGAGCGCGGGGTGCCGGTCAGCGGGCTTTACCGGTTGCCCGGGGACCGTCCCCAGTACGACACCGTGCTGGAGCAGGGAGATCTGATCACCGCCGTGGACCTGCCGGCGCTGCCGTGGGTGCGGCGTTCGGCCTACCGCAAGGTGCGGGAGCGGGCCTCGTACGCGTTCGCTCTGGTGTCGGTCGCTGCAGCCCTGCAGGTGGAGGAGGGGCGCGTGGCCGGGGTGCGCCTGGCGCTGGGCGGTGTGGCGCCGATGCCGTGGCGGGCCCACCACGCCGAGGAGGCGCTGGTGGGCAGGCAGGCCACCGAGGAGGTTTTCCGGGAGGCGGCGCGGGCCGAGTTCGAGCAGGCCCGCCCGGGCTCCGACAACGCCTTCAAGGTGCCTTTGGCGGTGAACACGGTCGGTGCGGTGTTGCGGTCGTTGGTCGAGGAGGAGGGCGCGTGAGCAGCGTGGAGCAGGGGGCGCTGGGCCGCCCGGACGAACGTGTGGAGGGCTGGGACAAGGTGGCCGGGCGTGCCCGGTACGCCTACGAGCAGCCGGTGCAGGCACTGTATGTGCACCCGGTGCTCTCGACGGTGGCCCGGGGCCGGGTGGTGGCTCTGGACATCGGGCGAGCGCAGGGGTCGGCGGGGGTGGAGGCGGTGCTCACGCACGAGAACGCCGAGCGCCTGGCCGACACCTCGGACGCGGAGTTCGCGGTGCTGCAGGGGCCCGACATCGGGTTCTGCGGGCAGATCGTGGCGGCGGTGGTGGCCCGGAGCCCGGAGCAGGCGCGCCGGGGCGCCGAGCTGGTGCAGGTGGATGAGCACGCCGAGGAGCACGAGGTGGTGCTGGGGTCGGGGCATCCGCGCCTGTACTGCCCCGATGAGCTCAACGCCTACCCGGACGCCGACACCCGGCAGGGGGACCCGGCGGCGGCGTTGGAGCAGGCGCCGGTGGTGCTGGACCGCACTTATCGCACCCCCATGGAGCACAACAACCCGATGGAGCCGCACGCGTGCACGGCGCTGTGGCAGGAGGGGGTCGGGGGTGGGTCGTTGACGGTCCACGACTCCACGCAGGGTGTGCACCCGGTGCGCGAGAGCCTGGCGCAGGTCCTGGGGCTGGGTCGGGACCAGGTGCGTGTGGTCTCCGAGCACGTGGGGGGCGGGTTCGGTTCCAAGGGTTCTCCGCACGCCCACAACGTGTTGGCGGCCTTGGCGGCGCGTGCGGTGCCGGGGCGATGGGTCAAGCTGGCTCTGACCCGGCAGCAGATGTTCTCCCTGGTGGGGCACCGCACGCCCACCATCCAGCGGTTGCGGTTGGGGGCCTCCCGTGACGGGGTGCTCTCGGCGGTGGTGCACGACGTGGAGGAGCACACCTCCACCGTGAAGGAGTTCGCGGAGCAGAGCGCGGTGTGCACGCGCATGATGTACGCGGCGCCGCACCGGGGCACCACCCACCGGCTGGCCGCCCTGGACGTGCCGATCCCGTTCTGGATGCGTGCGCCGGGCGAGGCGCCGGGCATGTTCGCGTTGGAGTCGGCGCTGGACGAGTTGGCGTGTGAGCTGGCGATGGATCCGATTGTGCTGCGTGAACGCAACGAGCCCGACCTGGACCCGGAGACGGGTGCGCCCTGGTCGGACCGCAGGTTGGTGCAGTGCCTGCAGGAGGGCGCGCGGCGTTTCGGGTGGGCCGGGCGTGACGGGCGTGCACGTAGCCGGCGTGAGGGCGAGTGGTGGGTGGGCACCGGGGTGGCTTCGGCGGTCTATCCGCACTTCGTCAACCCGGGCTCGGAGGTCGAGATCGTGTTCGAACAGGGCGTGTACACGGTCTCGGTGGGTGCGGCCGACATCGGTACGGGTGCGCGCACGGTGTTGGGGCAGATCGCGGCCGATGCGTTGGCGGTGCCGGTCGAGCGGGTGCGGGTGTGTATCGGTGACACCGCCTTGCCGCCGGCGACGGTGGCCGGGGGTTCGGCGGGCACGTCCTCGTGGGGGTCGGCAGTGGTGGCCGCGGCCCGGGCGCTGCGGGAGGAGCACGGCGGTGAACCGGGAGACGGTGCGCGTGTGCGGGCGGGCACGCCCGAGGATGCGGTGGCTCCGGGGTATGCGGTGTATTCCTTCGGGGCGCATTTCGTGGAGGCGCGTGTGCATGCCGACACCGGTGAGGTTCGCGTCCCCCGCATGTACGGGTTGTTCTCGGTGGGGCGGGTGCTCAACCCGCGGTTGGTGCGTTCGCAGCTGGTGGGCGGGATGGTGATGGGGTTGTCGATGGCCCTGCACGAGCACACGGTGATGGACGCACGGTCGGGGCACGTGGTCAACCACGATCTGGCCCAGTACCACGTGGCTGCGCACGCTGATGTGCAGCGGGTGGAGGCCGAGTGGTTGGAGGGCGCGGACGTGCGGGCCACGCCTATGGGTTCGCGCGGTGTGGGGGAGATCGGGATCGTGGGTTCGGCTGGGGNAATCTTCCGTTGACGCCGGACCGGTTTCTGGTCGATCCGCGCGTTTAGCGGGTCAGCCCTTCTCGGGTGAGTCGTTGTAGCCGGGGGCGCGTTCCTGGCCGGACAGCGCGGCGATGGCGTCCATGACCTCGTCGGTGATGACGCGGCGGGCCTTGCCGGGGGCGAGGTGGTCGTAGCCGGTGGAGAAGTCCAGGGGCTCGCCGAAGCTGACGCCGAAGTGGTGGGGGCGGGGCACGTTGGTGCCGATGGGCTGCACGTCCGGGGTGCCCGACAGGGCCACGGGCACGACCTGGGCCTTGGACTCCATGGCCAGGTGGGCGATGCCGGTACGGCCACGGTAGAGGCGGCCGTCGCGCGAGCGGGTGCCCTCGGGGTAGACCACGCAGGCCTCGCCCTCGGCCAGGCGTTCGAGCATCATGTCGAGGGTGAGCATGGCGTCGCGTGCGCTGTCGCGGCGCACGGGCATGGCCCCCAGGGTGCCGAAGGTGGTGCGGGTGGCCCAGCCCTTGAGTCCGCGGCCCTCGAAGTAGTCGCTCTTGGCCAGGAACCGGACCGGGCGCTGGGGCAGGGACAGGGGGATGACGACGCTGTCGACGAACGACAGGTGGTTGCTGGCCAGCAGGACCGGGCCGTGGTCGGGGACGTTCTCCCGGCCCTGGACGGTCGGTCGGCAGGCCGCCCGGGCGATGGTCGCCGCGGTCCGGCGCAGCGCACCGTAGAGCACATGTCCCCCTTGTGAGCAGGTCGTGGTGAATCAGTCCAATGTAAGGGGTGACCGGCGGGTAACCATGAGCTGGCGCACAGACAGTGCCACAGCTCACCTTCCGGGCGCGGGCCGGTCGGTGTGTGTGCTCACACGTGGTCCCGGGGGATCTGGGTGGAGTGGATCTTGGAGAACACCCTCTCTCCGGCTTCGTGGGCGTCCAGCGTGGCGTGCAGGTGGAAGTGGCTGGGGCTCGAGGTGAGTACGGTGCGGGTGGTGGTGCTCACCTCCCAGTCGCCGCGCCGGAAACCCATGGTCCACACGGTCTCGCCGCGCACCGAGTCGTAGTCGTTGGCCACCCAGCTGTAGTCCTCGACGGCGCGGCGGGTCAGCTCCAGGCCGATGTCGTCGAGGCGGATCGTGCCCAGGTCCTTGACCACGTTCAGCGAGGACCGGTAATGCACCAGGTCGTGGGACAGGTCCCAGCGCTGTTCTCCGGGTGCGAGCGTGGTGGTGTCGATGGGGGCGGTGCCCTCGGGTTCTCCGAAGGGCGCGGGTTCGGGGCCCGAGTCCTGTGGCCGTGAGCGCTCGGGAAGCAGGACGCGGGTGTGCGGCCCCGGGTGTACGCGCAGCATGACGGGTTCGGGTGAGGGCCAGGCCAGGGGCCAGTAGGAGGTGGAGACCGCGACCCTGATGCGGTGTCCGGGCGGGAAGGCCTGCGCGATGCCGTTCAGGGCCACCGAGACGCAGTACCTGCGGCCGGGCTGGAGTTTGCGGGGGTGTTCGTGGTCGGCGTCCTCGGCGGCGTGGGTGAGGTTGAGCAACCCGTAGGTGACGCGGGTGGCCTCGCCGTCGGGGGCCACGTCGGACAGGCGCACCGCAACCATGGCGTCGGGGCGGTCCACCGACAGTTCCAGGTCGACCACGGGTGAGCCCAGGATCTCGAGGCGTTCGGTGAGCGGGCCGCTGTCGAAGACCATCGACCCGCCGTCCTCCTCGCGCTGGTCGTAGGGCAGGTCCGGCGGGGCGTTGTAGGAGCACCACTTCCCGGCGTACTGGCCGGTGGACAGTGGTGAGGACAGGGTCAGGGGCGCCTGGTCGGGGTCGGCGGTGTGTCCGGGGGCGAGAATGCGTCCCGGGGCCAGGTCGTGGACGGCGGGTTCGATGCTGGGGGAGGGCCAGGTGTTCTCGCCCACCCAGCGGCCCGGGCGTTCGTCGTAGTCGGTGGAGGGTTCGACGCTGTCCTGCATCCAGGCGCGCAGCATCGGGGCGTCCATGACGCCGTTGTCGGTGCCCTTGAGCCAGCGGTCCCACCAGCGCACCAGTTCCTGCAGGAACCCGATGGCAGGGCCGGGCTGGCCCAGGTGCGGGTACTTGTGGGACCAGGGCCCGAGCAGGCCCAGGCGGGGCACGTCCAGGCCGGCCAACAGGCGAAAGACCGAGTTGGAGTAGCCGTCGGCCCACCCGGACACCGCCATGACCGGCACCTCGATGGCGCCCAGGTCCTCGGCCACCGACCCGTGTTTCCAGTAGTCGTCGCGGCGCTGGTGGCGCATCCAGGTCTCCAGCCACAGGCCGCTGTGTTCGAGACGTTCGTGCCAGAGCTGACGCCAGCGCTCACCGACCAGCTCAGGGTCGGGCGGGCAGGAATTGTAGGCGAACATGGTCGAGGCCCAGGAGAGGTTGTCGGCCAGCAGGCAGCCGCCCATGTAGTGCACGTCGTCGGAGTAGCGGTCGTCGGTGGAGGAGGCGGTGACGATCGCGCCCAGGCTCGCGGGGCGGCGTGCTGCCACCTGCAGGGCGTTGAAGCCGCCCCAGGAGATGCCCATCATGGCGGTGGTTCCGTCGCACCAGGGTTGTTCGGCCAGCCAGGCCAGGACCTCTTCGGCGTCCTGGAGTTCCTGTTCCAGGTACTCGTCCTGCAGCACGCCCTCGGAGTCGCCGCTGCCGCGCAGGTCCACCCGCACGCACGCGTACCCGTGCCCGGCCGTGTAGGGATGGTGGATGGAGTCGCGGTGGGCGGTCAGGTCGCGGCGCCGGTAGGGGATGAACTCCAGGATCGCCGGGACTGGGTGTGCGTGGCTGTCCAGGGGGCGCCAGATGCGGGCGGCCAGGCGGGTGCCGTCGGTGAGCGGGATCCGTACGTACTCGTCCTCGCGGATCGGGCACGGGAGCGTGTCCACGGTGCGCATCGTCAGTCCCCCGGTGCGGTGTTGGGGTCGGTGTCCTGGATGTCGAAGTCGAGTGCGCGGGCGCAGGCGCGGTAGGTCTCCTCGGCCTCCTGCGGGGTGTCGGCGCCCACGAAGACGTCGGCGAGTTCGTAGCTGTAGGCGTCCTGTCCGCCCAGGTCGGAGAGGTATTGGCCGGGTTGGGCGGTGATCTCGATGTGTACGCCCGGGTGGTCGTGTTCGATGCGTCGGACCTGGTCGGGGGTGGGGGCCGCGCGCACCAGGCCGTCGTGGAAGCGGCGCAGGAACCATTTGGCTGCGAACGGGTAGTGGCCGCCGCGGCCGTGGCGGGGTTCCTCGCCCAGGGCGATGCGCAGGGGCGCCTCGTGGTTTGCCAGCCCGTCCACGCTCTCGAACAGGGGCGCGTGGGACTGGGAATGGCGGGGGTTGATCTCCAGCAGGGTGAGGGTGTCCCGGTCGGGGTCGTGGAAGTACTCGACGTTGAAGGCGGTGTTGTCCAGGCCCATGTGGGTGATGACGCGCCGGGTCAGGTCGGTCAGGCGTTCGCTCACCCGGGTGCTCTGCCGGGAGGGATATTCGTAGCACAGAAAGCTGGAGGTGCCGGGATAGCAGTCGGAGTCGACGATGCCGTAGATGTGCGGGTGGGAGCCGTGCACGTACCCCTCGACGGTGAGTTGGCGTCCGTTGGCCTCCTCCTCGGCCAGGCCGGCGGTACCTCCGGCGCGGGCGATGGCCTCGGGCAGGTCGATGCGGTCCATGACCCATTGGAAGGGTGCGCCGACGCGGCCGGCGCCCTCGCGCAGCTGCTGCAGCGCGTGCTGGTACTCCTGGTCGCCGGTCACGCGGAAGGCCAGTTCGGAGGAGAAGGCCTTGACCGGTTTGAGCCAGAACGGATAACGCAGGTCCTGGGGCGGGTCGGGCCGGTCGAGGTCGACCTCGGCGAAGCGGGGGACGGCCTCGGGGACCACGGTGCGCTGTTCGAGCCTGCTCCAGTACTTGTGTTCGCAGCGCACGATCGCGTCCAGGGGTGCGTGGGGCAGGCCGCGGGGTTCGCACAGGAGCGGTACCAGAGAGCTGACGGGAAAGTCCCAGTAGCCGATGATGGCGTCGACGGTGCCGTCGAAGGCCTGCAGTTGCTGCTCCGCGCGCTCCAGAAGGGCGGGCATGTCCAGCTCGCCGGTGGTCAGTTCCTGCAGTTCGAGCAGTGGGTGGATGCGGTGGTCGCCGGGCAGGGCGCTCAGTTCCTGACGGTTGTGGTCGTCGAGCCCGAGGACGAAGACGTTCGTGGTCATGGGACCTCCCCCTGTAGAGGTCCATGTACGTATCGGCGCAGGTTGAAACCCCGCAGCGGGGTCAGTCGGCGGGGCGCCAGTCGGCGTTGGCGCCGCAGATGACCAGGCAGGGGTTGTGGCCGGGCACGCGACCGGCCAGCCAGGCGGCGAAGGGCACGGCTGCGGCGGGTTCGGTGGCGATGCGCAGCTCGCTCCACAGGCGGTCTCGGGCCTGGATGATCTCGTCGTCGCTGACCAGGGCCGGGGTGATGGGGTGGGTGCGCAGGACCTCGAAGGGGACCTGCCCCAGTGTGGCCGCGCCCAGGGCGGAGGAGGCGACCGAGTCCACGGGGGTGGTCACGGGGTGGCCGGCCTCGAGGGCGGCGTGCAGGCTGCGGCAGCCGCGGGGTTCGGCGCCCACGACGCGGCGCCCGCCCGCGCCCAGGCGTACGCCCGCGGCCAGGCCGCCCCCGCCCACGGCCACGGCCACGGTGTCGCACTCGGGGGCGTCGGCGGCCACTTCCAGGCCGATGGTTCCCTGGCCGGCCACGACCAGGGCGTCGTCGAAGGCATGCAGGTAGCGCACGTGGTCTCGTTCGGCGTGGGTGCGGGCGGCCTCGGCGGCCACGGCGTAGTGCTCGCCCACGCGCACGATCTCGGCGCCGGTGGCGGCCAGGGGGCCGGCCTTGGCCTCGGGGACGGTCTCGGGTACGTAGACGGTGGCGTGTTTGCCCAGCAGGCGTGCGGCGGTGGCGACCCCGAGTCCGTGGTTGCCGCCGGAGGCGGTGATGACCTGGTCGGTGTCGGGCTCGGCGATGAGGGCGTTGAGGGCTCCGCGCAGCTTGAAGGCCCCGGTCAGCTGCAGGTGCTCGAGCTTGAGGGTGAGCGGGCGTCCGTCGATCTCGGTGTGCATCACCGGGGTGCGGCGGGCGTAGGGAGCGATGTGTTCGGCGGCGGCACGCACGTCGGTGGCGGTGGGCGCGAGCGTGGTGGGTGCGGTCTCGGGGCTCATGCCTCCACTGTGCCGCTACTGGGGATTAACATAAAGTTGTTGCTGCTAAAGATCATTAAGCAGAACTTTGCGTCAGGTCATGTCTGCATGGAGGTGCTGTGCTCGACGCCAACCGGGTGCGTGTGCTGGTGGAGATCGCCCATGCGGGGTCCATCGCCGCAGCCGCCGAACGCCTGTCCTACACACCTCCGGCGTTGTCACAGCAGCTCACCAAGTTGGAGCGCGAGGTGGGGGTGGCGCTGATCGAGCGCGGCCGGACGGGGGCGAGTCTGACCGAGGCCGGGCGTGTACTGCTGGAGCGCGGTGAGCGGGTGCTCGGGGAACTGCGTGACGCCGAGCGTGCGGTGCGTGCGGTGGGAGGGCAGGAGCCGAGCCAGTTGTCGCTGGGCGCGTTCGCCAGTGCGGGCAAGGTTCTGTTGCCCCAGACGTTGGCGCTCTTCGGTCACCAACACCCGCACGTGCGGTTGTCGCTGTTCGACGTCGAACCCCCGGGCGGGCACGGCCAGGTCACCTCGGGGGAGCTGGATCTGCTCATCACCCACCGGTATCCGGGGGTGCCGTTGCCGCGCACCTCGGGGTTGCACCGTGAACGCATCCTGGTTGACCCGTTGCTCGCTGTGGCGCCCCAGGGGCATCCGCTGGCGGACGGGCCGCTGTCGTTGGCGGACCTGGCCGGGGAGGAGTGGATCTGCGGTGCCCCGGGCATCCACAACCGGATCAGTCTGGACACCGCTGCTGCCGAGGCGGGGGTGCGCCTGTCGGTGGCCTACGAGACGCGTGACTACGAGGTGGCGTTGGCGTTGATCGAGGCGGGTGTGGGGGTTGCACTGGTGCCGCAGTCGATCCTGGGCGCGGCGCGCAACGGGGGGTGGGTCAGCCGTCGGCTCAGTGACGTGGCCCCGGCCCGGGAGATCTACGCGGTGCACCGTAGGCGTCCGCCCGAGCCGGTGCCGGCCATGGTCGCGACGCTGCGCGGGGTCGCCGCGCAGGCACCGGGGTTCTAGACGGGCGGGGCGCCGGGCGGTGGCGGGGCGTTCCAGTTGTAGCGCAGGGACAGCACACGCACCGAGAAGCACAGCACCGCGCCGGCGAGGGCGAACCAGACCGAGTCCAGGCCGACGGTGTCGGCGAGCACGACCACGCCCGCGCCGAGCAGGGCGGGGATGGCGTACAGGCGGGAATTGGCGCTGAGCACGACCGGGATCCGGTTCAGGAGCACGTCGCGGATGGTGCCCCCGCCCACGCCGGTGATCACGCCCAGCAGGACGGCCTGCAGGGGGCCGAAGCCGTGCTCGAGGGCCCTGGTGGCGCCGATGACGGCGAACAGGCTCAGTCCGGCGGCGTCGAAGAGCTGGATGGGGGTGGCCAGGTGGCGCAGCTGTCGGCTCAGGAAGTAGGCCAGGGCGCCGCCGCCCAGGGCGGTGACCAGGTAGCGCCAGTCCTGGAAGGTGGCGGGGGTCTGGCCGAGCAGCACGTCGCGGATGATGCCGCCGCCCAGGGCGGTGGCCACGCCCAGCACAATGACCCCGACGATGTCCACGCGTGCGGTACGGATCGCGGTGAGGGCTCCGTCGAGAGCGAAGGCGAACACGCCGAGCAGGTCGAGGGTGAGGATGACGCTCTGGGTGGACATGGGGCGGGGCCGGGCGGCGCTCTCCCTCCCGTGTGCTGAGGGCCGGGTGATTGCCGCCAAGTACACCACGGCGCCGGTGCTGTGGCGCGTGTCAGGGCGTGTCGGGTGCTGCGGGCACGGCACGGGAAGGACAGCATCGATGCGGTGGACGGACACACGGGGGGCAGGCGATGGAACATCTGGATGCGGTCGTGGTGGGCATGGGGCCCGGCGGTGAGGCGGTGGCCTCGCGGTTGCTGGCCGAGGGCAAACAGGTGGCGGTGGCCGAGGCCGACCTGATCGGGGGTGAGTGCGGATACTACGCGTGCATCCCCACCAAGGTGCTGCTGCGCGGACCCGAGGCGCAGCGGGAGGCGGCCGGGGTGGCCGGGCTCTCACGTCCGGAGCTGGACTGGGAGGCGCTGCGTTCCTACCGCGACGGGATGATCCGTCATCTGGACGACTCCGCGCAGGTGGACGGCTACCGCGACCAGGGCGCCCGTGTGTTCAAGGGACGCGCCCGGATGGTGGGGCGCGACCCTTGGCGGGTGATGGTCAACGGCACCGAGCTGCGGGCCGACCACGTGGTGCTGGCGACCGGTTCGCAGCCGGTGGTGCCGCCGATCGAGGGACTGGCGGGGGTGGGNCAACCGGGAGGCCACGACGCTGACGTCCATCCCCGAGCGGGCGGTGGTGGTGGGCGGCAGCGCCGTGGGTGTGGAGCTGGGCCAGTTCTTGGCCGAGCTGGGAAGTCGGGTCACGGTCGTCCAGCGCGGGCCGCGGCTGCTGGACCGTGAGGACGGTCGTCTGTGCGCGCTGGTCTCGGAGCAGTTCGAGCGCGACGGGATCGACGTGCGTACCGGTACACAGGTCTCGGCGGTGGGCCGTGACGCGCACGGGGTGGTGGCGCACCTGGACGACGGGACCCGGGTGGAGGCCGACGTAATGGTGTTGGCGGCCGGTCGCCGACCCCGGGTGGAGGGGCTGGGTCTGGACGAGGTGGGTGTGGACACCGGCGGGGGCGCGGTGGCGGTGGACGAGCGGTGCCGCCTGGCGCCGGGTCTGTGGGCCGTGGGTGACCTGACCGGGCGGGCGATGTTCACGCATGTGGCGTCCTACCAGGCCCGCGTGGTCACCGACAATCTGCTCGGTACCGACCACCGGGCCGACTACACGGGGGTTCCGCGGGTGGTCTTCTGCCATCCGGAGGTGGCTGCGGTGGGTCTGACGCAGGAGCAGGCGCGCGGGGCCGGGATGGACGTGGTGGTCTCGGAGGTCGACCTGAGTGAGGAGCTGGCCCGCCCGTGGACTTTCGAGGCCGAGCCGCGAGGACGGTTGGGGTTGGTGGCCGACCGTGCGTCGGGGGTGCTGGTGGGGGCGTGGGCGTTCGCGCCGCTGTCCTCTGAGTGGATCCACACCGCGGCGTTGGCGGTGCGTGCGCAGATCCCGGTGAGTACGTTGCGCCGGTCGATCTTCCAGTTCCCGACGTTCGCGCAGGGGTATCTGGCGGCGCTGGACCGGTTGGAGACGTGAGCGTCCGGCCCGCAGAACGCTGTGCCCGCCGGTCCCGTCGCAGGGGCCGGCGGGCGCTGTGCTGTCACGGGGGCGGTTCAGCCGGCGGGGGTGGCCAGGGCGGCTTCCTCCTCGGCCTCGATGCCGCGGTGCCATTCGCCCTTGGTGGACTGCCATGTGTCCTCGTTACGGCCCAGGCGCCAGTAGCCGGAGACCGACAGCAGTTCCTTGGGCAGGGTGTGTTCGATGCGTAGCAGGCGGCGCAGGTCGCGTACGGCGTTGGCCTCTCCGTGTACGAAGGCGTGGATGCGGCCGGCGGGGAATTCCAGGGCGCGCACGGCCGGCACGAGTGCGGAGCCGACCACGCCGCGGCCGCGGTGGAGCCAGTGCAGGTGGATGCCCTCGCCGTCGGGCAGGTCGAGTTCGTCGTCGGGGCCGGCGACCTCGATGTAGACGTGGGCGCTCGCGCCGGAGGGCAGGTCCTCCAGGGCGGCGGCGATGGCGGGCAGGGCGCTCTCGTCGCCGGCGAGCAGGTGCCAGTCGGCCTCACGGGAGGGGCTGTAGGCGCCGCCGGGGCCCGTGAAGTGCAGGGTGTCGCCCTCGCGGGCGGCCTCGGCCCAGGGGCCGGCCAGGCCGGTGTCGCCGTGGGTGACGAAGTCGAGGGTGAGCAGGCGTTCGCGGTGGTCCCAGTGGCGGACGGTGTAGGTGCGGGTGGTGGGCCACTCCGAGCGAGGGGCGTTGTTGAGGGTGTGTTCGAGGTCGGCGGTGGTCAGGCCCTCGGTGGTGGGGAAGAGGAGCTTGACGTAGGTGTCGGTGTGGCCGTTGGTCTCGAACCTGTCCAGGCCGGGGCCACCCAGGACGATCCGGACCATGTGCGGGCTCAGCCGTCGGGTCGATGCGACCGTTCCGGTGTGCACGGTCCTCTTGCGCGGCTTCTGCTCGGCCACGGGTGCTCCTTTCCGCCTGACGTGATAGTTAGGTTAGCCTAACCAAGTACACCGTAGAGGGCGACCGGGGATGCCGCAAACCGCCCGTGGCAGGACACGGCGGGTTCACCCCCGGCCCCTGTCCTGCAGAGTGAAGGCCGCGTGCAGCCCCCGGTCGGCGGCGTGCGCCCCGGCGCGCACGGCGGCGGTCCAGGCGGCCGCCCCGGCCGTGCACCCGGCGGTCGCCACGGTGGCCCCGGGGCCGAGATCGTGCACGAGTGCGGCGCGCACCGGGCCCGGGTGGGCCAGGACCCCGCCCGCCAACACCACCGGGCTGCTGTCACCCGGTTCGTGCACCTGGCGCACGGACGCGGCCAGGTGGGCACCGGCCCGGGCGGCGATGTCGTGGGCCAGCGGGTCGCCCTGCAGGCAGGCCCGGCTGACCAGGGGTGCGAGCTCGGCCAGGCCGATGGGCGGGGCGGCCGTCAACGCCCGTGCCAGGGCGCGGGCACGCTCGCGCGGGGGCTGGTCGTCGCTGCCGGGTAGGGCGTGGGCCAGCACCGCCCGCGTCAGGGGGCCGATCTCCCGGCCCTCGGAGAGCTGTCGTGCGCTGGCGCGTGCGGCGCGGTGTCCGATCCAGAACCCGGAACCGGAGTCGCCCACCAGCCACCCCAGGCCGTCGGCGACGTCGGTGCGGGTGCGGTCCCGGATGCGGGTGGCGATCGCGCCGGTCCCGGCGATGAGGACCGCGCCGTCGGGTTCGGGGGTGCCCGAGGCGAAGGCGATCTCGTCGTCGCCGGTGAAGACCGCGCCGAGCCCGGTTCCGACCCGCTCCAGGGCGGTGTGCATACGGGCACGCACCGAGGGCTCGGCCAGGGCGGAGACCCCGGCCAGTCCCACGACCGCGGCCGACAGGCGCTCGCGGGCGTCGGAGCCGGCCCGGTCCAGGGCGGCGGCGACCGCTTCGGCGAGCCGGCGGGCGGCGGTGTCCACGCCGTGGGAGTTGGGGTTGGCGCCGCCGGAGAAGGCTTCGCCCAGGCGTGTTCCGTCCGGGGCGGCCACCAGCGCGCGGGTCCCGGTTCCGCCGGCGTCCACGCCGAGCACGAGCGGGCCGCAGGAATGGGTCGATGTCGTCACGTGGCGGTGCCTTCCCCCACAGACCGGCCCTATGCGCCCGCGGTGCTGCACCGCGCGGAAAAACACTGGCCGCTCGTGCACAGGCCCTGATATTCCTCGACCATGGTCGACTCTGCGGGCCACGGGCCCGACCCCGCCTGGACGGTCCGTGCCTACACCGAGGCCGACCACCCCGCCTACACCCGGGTGCTCAGCGAGGCGCTGCTGCTGGACCGGGCCGGGTTCCGGCGCCATGTCGAGCTGCACCCGGTCCCCGACCACGGGCGGGTCCTGGTGGCCACCGACGGACACCGCGTCGTGGGCACCGCCCAGGCCCTGGAACTGGAGCTGACCCTGCCACAGGGTCCGCGCCCGGTGGCGGGCATCACTGCGGTGGGGGTGTGGCTGGCGCGCTGGACCCGGCCGCCCGGATCGACCTGTACGAGCACCTGTTCTCCTGCGACCTGACCGCCCGGGTGGAGTTCGCCCGTCTGCCCCTGGACGAGCCCTTGCCGCTGGTGCTGGTCGATGGCCGGCTCCTGCACCGGGGGCCCTACGACTCGCTGTGGTTGCGACTCGTCGATCTGCCGGGGGCGCTCGCCGAACGCATCTGGGCCGCCCCCGTCGATGCGGTCCTGGCGGTGACCGACCGCTATGCGCCCTGGAACGAGGGGACCTGGCGCCTGCGGGCCGGCCCCGAGGGCGCCACCGTCGAGCCCACCGGTGCTGCCCCCGACGTGAGCCTGGATGCCGCACATCTGGGCGCCTCCTACATGGGGCAGGTCGGCCT
The DNA here is from genome assembly GCF_000341025.1 of Nocardiopsis salina YIM 90010. Taxonomy (GTDB): domain Bacteria; phylum Actinomycetota; class Actinomycetes; order Streptosporangiales; family Streptosporangiaceae; genus Nocardiopsis; species Nocardiopsis salina. Next base: position 56,807 of record NZ_ANBF01000201.1, read on the forward strand.
GAGCAACCATCGCGCGGCCGGGACATTGACCGAGCACGAACCCGGTACCGTCGAGCGTCTGGACACCGCTCTGTACCGGCCCACTGCCCCCTTCTGCGGCACCGTGTTCTGAGCCGCTCCCTTTCGGTGGACACCTTCCGTCGCAGGTGCCGGGGTCCGCCGCACAGGTCCGACGAGCACGTCCCCCCGCACATCCGCGCACGAGAGAGGAGACCGGTGCCTGCGTCCCTGCCCGCAGGCACCGACACCGCCATGAGCACAGTCGCCCCCTGGACGGTACGCGGCATCGACCGCGATGAACTGCCGCAGGTCGCCGAGGTCGCCCTGACCTCCCTGCTGGCCCCGTCCCTGCCCGACGAGATCGAGCAGCGCGTCCGCCGCTTCCCCGAACGCAACGGTTACGGCCGCATCCTGGCCGCCACCGACGCGGGCGGGCGCATCGTGGGCACCACCCGCACACACGCCTTCGACATGGCCCTGCCCGGAGGTGTGCGCCGCGTGGGAGGGGTGACGGGGGTCGGTGTGTGGCCCACGTACCGGCGCCGGGGTGTGCTCAGTGCGCTGATGCGCCGCCAGATCGCCGAGCTGCACGAGGCGGGTGAGCACTACGCCGCGCTGTGGGCTTCCGAGAGCGGTATCTACGGGCGTTACGGGTACGGGTTGGCCGCCACCGAGGTCATCGCCGGTATCGACGTGCACCACGCGGGCCTGCGTGCCGACGCGCCTCGCGACGGCGACCTGCGTGTGGAGCTGTGCCGTGCCGGTGCGGCACGGGACGAGGCCGCCGAGGTCTTCGCCCGAGTGGCCCGCACCCAGGTGGGGCGCTTCGTCCGGGACGAGCTGTGGTGGGACATCCTGACCAAGGACGACCCGGCCGAGCGCGCCGGCAAGGGGCCGCTGCGCCTGTCGGTCGTGCACGGGGCCGAGGGCCCGCTGGGTTATGCGCTGCACCGGGCCGAGCGCCGGTGGCAGGCGCAGGGGTCCGCCAGTGTGCTGCACGTGGTCGAGGCGGTGGCCACGAGCCCGGTCGCGTACACCGCCCTGTACGAGCACCTGTTCTCCTTCGACCTGGTCACGCGGGTGGAGTTCGCCTCCCTGGCCCAGGACGATCCGCTCAACGACCTGCTCGCCAACCACCAGCGGCTGGAATCGACGATGGTGGACTCGCTGTGGATGCGGCTGGTGGACGTGCCCGCGGCGCTGGGCGAGCGCAGCTATGCGGCCCCGGTGGAGGCGGTCCTGGAGGTGGCCGACCGCTACGCCCCTTGGAACGAGGGCACCTGGCGGGTCGAGGCCGGACCGAACGGGGCCCGGGTGGAGCGCACCGACGCCGACCCCGACGTGACTCTGGACGTGTCGTTCCTGGGCGGGGCCCTGTTGGGGCGGCGCCCGCTGCTGGGGCCGCTGCGTGCGGGGCTGCTCACCGAGCACACATCCGGCACCGTCGCCCGGTTGGACACCTCCTTCTTCCGGGCCGATGCTGCCTTCTGCGGCACCGTGTTCTGACCGGCGTTCCGCCAGCCGCTCGGGGGTCAGCGCAGGGCACGCAGCAGCGTGTCGGTGTCCTGCTCGGTGTTGTACAGGTGGAAGGAGGCCCGCATGCGCCCGTCCCGGGCGGCGGTGGTGATGCCGGCCTCGGCCACGCGCAGGGCGGTGCGGTCCGACACGGGCAGGGACACGATCGCCGACCCGGCCGGTTCCAGGTCCAGTGCGGTGCGTACCCGGTCGGCCAGGGCCGTGTTGTGGGCACCGATCGCGTCCGGGCCGACCTCTTCCAGCACCTGCAGGCTCTGGGCCAGGGCGGTGGCCGCGCCCCAGACCGGGGCCTGGTCCAGGCGGCGGGCATCGGTGGCGGGCGGGGCTTCGGCCCCGTAGAGCGATTCCCAGGGGTGTTGGGTCGCGTACCAGGAGGCGGCCAGTGGGCGCAGCAGGGCCAGGGCCTCGTGGGTTCCGGTGAGGAAGGCGGTCCCACGCGGGCCCAGAAGCCACTTGTAGGTGGAGCAGACGGTGTAGTCGATCGGTATCGCCGGAAGGGGCAGCCATCCGGCAGACTGGGTGGTGTCCACCAGCAGGCGGGCGCCGTGGTCGCGGCAGGCGGCGGAGATCTCCTCCAACGGGGCCGGAGAACCGTCGGAGGACTGGACGGCCGAAACGGCGACCAGATCGGTGCCTGGGCGCACGTGTTCGGTCAGCTCCGACAGGGGCGCTTCGCGCACCCGGATGCCGGGTGTGCGGGCCAGGGGTTGCACGGTGGAGGCGAACTCGCCCTCGGGGGCCAGAACCTCGGCGCCCTCTGGCAGGGAGGCGGCGATGGTGCCGACCAGTTGCGCGGTGTGGGTGCTCAGGGCCACCCGGTCCGGGCTGAGGCCCACCAGACGTGCGTAGGCCTGGCGTGCCTGCTCGGTGGGTGCATCGCCCTGGGAGGGTTGGAACGTTCCCGTGGCGATGGCCTCGGTGTGCTCGTCCAGCGCCCGGCGTGCGGGACCCGGGAGCAGCCCGTGGGAGGCGGTGTTGAGGTAGGTGCCGCGCGGGGTGAAGTGGGCGCGGGCCCGCTGCAGGGCGTCGGATGCGTGCATGCAGTGGTCCTCGTCAGTTGCGGAACTTGGCCTTGGCGTCGGTGGATCCGGCCATCAGCTTGTTGAGCAGCCGTACCAGTTCGGTGCGCTCCTCCGGCTCCAGGGCCTGGGCCCAGGCGCTCTCGCGAAGATTGTGGGCGCGGAAACCTCCGAGGATCGCGCCGTAACCCTCCTCCGTCAGGCTCAGCTGGAGCGCGCGGCGGTCGTGACTGGCCCGTGCGCGCACGATGAACCCGTCGCGTTCGAGGGTGTTGAGCAGGGCGGACAGGGCAGCCCGGCTCATACCGGAGATCTCGGCGGTGGTCTTGGCCTCCATGGGGCCGGCCAACCAGAGCGCGAAGATGACACGGAACCCGGGCCAGGTCAGCCCGCGGGGGCGGTGGACGGTGGACTCCAGGTCGTAGACGACCATGCTGGTGGCCCGGTTGAGGGTCAGCACCATGCGCATGGCGTCGGTGTCGACCGCGGGGAGTTCCTGCTCGGCCTTGCGTACGGCGTAGTCCACGAAGGACCAGAAGGTCAGTGCATCGGGGGGAGCGGTCTGGCGATTCACTGGTCCAGCCTAGATGTGTTGTTGGGGATTGTGGACGGGGGCGATGGTCCCGGGTGAGGGTGTGGGGGCATTGCCTCGGAGGTGTTGGGTGGTGTTGCCTCGGGGGTGGTGGTTCGTCGGGGGT
>NZ_ANBF01000202.1 GCF_000341025.1 Nocardiopsis salina YIM 90010
CGAACCACCACCCCCGAGGCAACACCACACAACACCCCGACCCGAAAGACCCCGCCCCGAAGCATCCCGGCCCGAGGCAACACCAGAGAATCTCCCCACGAGGCAGCACCACACAACATCCCAGCCCCAGAACCACCGCCTCCAGAATCCCCGACCGCCCAGGTCCAACCCCCTGAACCCCATATAGGCTGCGAGCATGACCCTTTCCGAAGCCGGGGCCGCCACGTCCCAGCAGATCCGCCTGGCCTTGGGCGAACACGACCTCGCTGCCGTCTTCGTCATCCGCGGCGCCGTGTTCGTCGCCGAGCAGAGCGTGCCCGTGGAGGAGGAGTGGGACCACCGCGACACGGAGGCCGACCACCTCATCGCCCTGCACGACGGGGTACCGGTGGGCACTGTGCGCATGGTCGTCGAGCAGGAGGGTGTGGGGGTCCTGGGACGCCTGGCCGTCCTGCCGCGCGCACGCGGGACGGGCACCGGCAAGGCCCTGGTGCTTGCTGTGGAGGAGCGCGCCCGCGAGCGCGGCCTGCTGTCGGTGGAGTTGCACGCTCAGACCCATGCCCTGGGCTTCTACGAGGCGCTCGGTTACACGGCGCACGGCGAGGAGTTCCTCGACGCCGGGATACCGCACCTGCACATGGAGCGTGACCTGCGCTGACGCGGTCCAGGGTGGCGTGGGTCTCCGGTCTCTGTGAGAGGTGGCGCACAGACGATCGGAATACTACCGAGTAGGATTCGGTTCGAGGTTGGTGCCCCCAGCCCGACCAGCACCCACCGAACCCTACGAGGAAAACATGACGGTCAACACGCAGCCGGTCGCCGAGCGCCCCGACCCCCGCGCCTACGGCCTGCCCGTGGTCGAGCAGGACCAGATCCCCGACGAACTGCGCTCCCTCGTCGACGGCGTCCGGAACCTCGTGGACGCCGTCGCCAACACCGAGGCCGACTCCGCCACCCTCGCCGAGGCCGACGCAGCGGTCCGTGCCCTCAACGACAAGCTCAACTCCGCCCGCCGCGAGGTCGGCACCATGATCCGCCGCACCATGGGCGACGGCAGTGACGAGCTCGGCACCATCACCAACATCGTGGCCGGCACCACCAACCCCGCCGCCCCGCCCCTGGACCTGGAGCACGTCGAGGGCGGCGTGCACGGTACCGTCACCCTCAACACCACCTTCCAGGGTCCCCCCGGGCTCGTGCACGGCGGATGGATCGCCGCCCTGCTCGACCAGGCCGTCGGCAGTGCCTCGGCCGTCGAGACCAGCCCCGGCATGACCGCCAAGCTCGAGGTGAACTACCGGCATCCCACCCCGCTGTTCACCCCGCTCGAGATCAGCGCCCAGGTCCGCAGCACCGAACGCCGCAAGGTCTACGTCACCGGTAGGATCCGCGCTCACGGCAAGGTCACCGCCGAGGCCGAGGCGCTCATGATCCGTATCCCCATGGACGAGGGGTAGGGGCGGACGCGGCCACCCTGCTAGGATGCCTCCCGTGAACCACAGCGCTCATGTGTTTATCAGGCCGACGGTCCCGTCGGCCGTTCACGTGTGAGCGCAACCGGGGATCGTCGGCAACAGAGCATCGGGTACCACCCGGTGCTCTTTCGCTTTCCAGGCGGCCGACGCCCCGGTGCGCACCCCCGAGGGCCGGCGGCCGCGCCAGCAGCCCACAGGGAGGACGAGGACACCGTGCACCGAGCCGCAGACCGCACCACGCCCGCCGAGAGCATCCACCACCTGCGCGGACGCATCGACCGCATGGACGCCGAACTCGCCGAGCTCCTCGAACGCCGGGCTCTCTTGGCCGCCGAGGTCCAGCGGCTCAAGCCCGTCGGTTACTTCGCCGGCCGCGACACCGAACGCGAACGCGCCCTCGTCGAGCGCATGGCCGAACACGCACCCCGCCTGGGCGCCGGCCGCCTGGCCACAGTCATGGACGCCGTCATCACCACCGGGCTCTCCGCCGCCGAGGACGAGGCCCGGGACGGTGCCCACAGCGAGCGCCCCTGAGCGGGGAGGGTCCTCACTCGCGCACGTCCACGTCCACCCACACCAGGCGGTGGTCCGAACTCGGGAACGGCCGGTCGCCGGTCAATCGGAACAGCGGCTCGTCGGCGGCCGGCCAGAACACCCCCGACCCCCGCACCCGCAGGTCGTCGCTGGGCAGCACGTAATCGGCCCGAAGGTGGCCCTCGGGTTCCGGGGCCGACGGGTCCAGGGCAGCCGCACCCAGGCCGCCCCGGCTCGTGGGTACCGGGTCCTGCACCGATGGGTGCTCCAAGAGCTGCCGGATCGCCTTCGGGTGGCTCGCCCCGGCGTCCGGGTCGGCGTTGAGGTCGCCGGCCACCACGAACGGCGCCCGCGGGGGCAGTCCGCCCCGGCCGCCCCCGTCGTCGTAGATGTGGCCGGCCGAGCCGGAGAGGTAGTCGACCCAGAACCGGATCTCGTCGTGGTTGCGCAGCACGTTGCGCCGCTCGGGTCCGTCGAAGGCCGGCGGGGTCGGGTGCGAGGCCAACAGGTGCACCGGCCGTCGTCCCCCGGCCTCCACCGGGATGTCCCAGTGCGCCTTGGACGACAGGCGCATCACCTCGCGCGCGGCGGCATCGTGGAACGGGCGCCCGGTGTCGGGGTCGTTGGGGAGCAGTGCACCGGGCAGGTCCGTCCACCGGAACCTGCGGAAGGTGCGTACCCGGTCGGTCAGCAGCGGCAACCGTGAGAACACGACCATCCCGTACTGGCCCGGGAAGAGGCCGAACCCGAACGCGTCTCCGGCGTGTTCCAGGGTTCCCGGGCGCGTCACCACCCGCCCGTTGCCGTCCAGGTCCGCACCGGAGGCCACCCCCGTGTTGACCGGCCCCGTGTACACGTACGGGTAGTCGATACCGCGGGCACCGCGCACGCCCCGGGTCAGGTGGTGGTCCTGGAACAGCCGCGGCCCCAGGCGGTGGGGGTCGTGGTCGAACTCGTTGACCAGCAGGACGTCGGGGCGCACGCGTTGCACGATCTCGGCGACGTTGCGGACCTGCCGGTGCCCGGGGGCGGCCAGGTCGGCCAGGAGGGCGCCCGGTTCCGGTCTGCTGAGCGCGGCGTTGAAGGCCGCGAAACGCACCGCACCCTCAGGAGGCGGTGGCGGGAGCGAGCTCGGGGCCCTGTGCGAGGGCGCCGGGCGCAGGCCCGCGGAGGACAGCACGAGGGTCGCCGCGGATCCGCCGGAACGTGGGTGCATGGGGGATGGTCCTCCCGGTCGCGGTCGCGTGTCCACAGGCACGAGAACCCCGCCCGCGGTCCGTGGCCCACTGTGTTTCGCTGCCCAAGCCTAGAGAACGCTCCGACCCCATACGTCTGTTTTGTTGGAACGCGGCACTCGCGGAACGGGGCTCCGGCGGCAGGCGGCCCGGCGGCCCGCGTGATCCGTGCCGCGGTCGTTCACATGTTCCGCCGGGGCCACACGCGCGGCCCCGCGCAAGGCGTAGGCTCGGAGGTCTACACGCACCACTCCGTCACCGATTCCTCCCGGGGGCAGCCGCGCCATGGCCGATTCCTTCGCTCACCTGCACGTCCACACCGAGTACTCGATGCTCGACGGGGCGGCCAAGCTCAAACCGCTGTACCAGGAAGCGGCCCGGCTGGGCATGCCCGCGGTGGCGATGACCGACCACGGCAACATGTTCGGCGCCTACGAGTTCTTCCAGCAGTCCCTGGGAACCGGGGTCAAGCCGATCATCGGCATCGAGGCCTACGTGGCGCCCGAGTCGCGCTTCCACAAGAAACGCGTGTTCTGGGGTCGGGCCAGTGGGTCCGAGGACGCCTCCGCCGAGGGCGGCAAGGACATCTCCGGTGGTGGCCGCTACCTGCACATGACCATGCTGGCCGAGAACGAGACGGGTCTGCGCAACCTGTTCAAGATGAGCTCGCTGGCGTCCATGGAGGGCTACTACATGAAGCCCCGCATGGACCTCGAGCTCATGCAGCAGTACAGCGAGGGCGTCATCGTCTCGACCGGTTGCCCGTCCGGCGGTGTGCAGACCCGGTTGCGACTGGGCCAGGAGGACGAGGCGGTTGCCTACGCCGGCACGCTCCAGGAGATCTTCGGAAAGCAGAACGTGTACCTGGAGCTGATGGACCACGGCGTGGAAATCGAGAAGCAGGTACGCGACGGCCTGCTGCGGGTGGGCAAGAAGCTCGACATCCCTCCGCTGGTCACCAACGACTCCCACTACGTCTACGAGTCGCAGTCCTCGGCCCACGACGCGCTGCTGGCCGTCGGTGTGGGCAAGAACCTGGACGATCCCTCCCGGTTCCGTTTCAACGGCTCGGGTTACTATCTCAAGACCGCCGACGAGATGCGCTCGATCCTCAACTTCGACGAGTGGGCGCGCGGGTGCATGAACACCCTCGAGGTGGCCGAGCGCATCGCACCGGACGCCTACGACAACGTCTTCGCCCACCGCGACCTCATGCCGGCCTTCCCCATCCCCGACGGGGAGACCGAGTCCTCCTGGCTGGCCAAGGAGGTCGAACGCAACCTCCACCACCGTTACCCCGACGGCCCCTCGGAGGACGCACGGCACCGGGTCCAGCACGAGCTCAACATCATCAACTCGATGGGGTTCCCGGCCTACTTCCTGGTCGTGGCCGACATCTGCCAGTACGCGCGCAAGAACGGCATCGCCCTGGGCCCGGGCCGCGGATCGGCGGCGGGCTCGATGATCGCCTACGTACTGGGCATCACCGACCTGGACCCGCTGGAGCACGGCCTGCTGTTCGAGCGCTTCCTCAACCCCGAACGCGTCTCGATGCCCGACATCGACCTGGACTTCGACGAGCGCCGTCGCGGGGAGATGATCGAGTACGTCACGCGCCTGTACGGCGAGGAGCGCGTGGCGCAGATCCTCACATTCGGCACGATCAAGGCCAAGGCTGCGGTGAAGGACTCCACCCGCATCCTGGGTATGCCCTACTCCACCGGCGACACGATCACCAAGGCGTTCCCGGCGCCGGTGGGCGGTAACGAGATCCCGCTGGACGCGGTCTTCAACGACGAGCACGAGCGCTACAGCGAAGCGGCCGAGCTGCGCAACCTGATGGACAACGACCAGCAGGTCGCTCAGGTCATGGAGACCGCTCGCGGTATCGAGGGCCTGACGCGAGGAACGGGTGTGCACGCGGCCGGCGTGATCCTGTCCCGCGACCCGCTGCTCGACGTGATCCCGCTGCACAAGCGCGACACCGACGGCGCCATCATCACGGGCTTCCCCTATCCCCAGTGCGAGGACATGGGGTTGCTCAAGATGGACTTCCTGGGCCTGCGCAACCTGACGATCATCGACGACGCGATCAACAGCATCAAGGAGGCCGAAGGGGTCGAGCTTGACCTGTCCCAGGTGCCCCTCGACGACCCGAACGCCTACAAGCTCCTGGCGCGCGGTGACACCCTGGGCGTGTTCCAGCTCGACGGTGGTGCCATGCGCAACCTCCTGCGCCGTATGGAACCGAAGAACTTCGGTGACATCACCGCCGTCATCTCGCTGTACCGTCCCGGGCCGATGGCGGCCAATGCGCACAACGACTACGCCGACCGCTCGAACGGCCGCCAGGAGATCACGGCGATCCATCCCGAGCTGTACGACGCGCTGGAACCGATCCTGGGTGAGACCTTCCACCTGATCGTCTACCAGGAGCAGATCATGGCCATCGCCCAGCAGCTGGCCGGCTACACACTGGGCGGCGCCGACCTGATGCGCCGTGCGATGGGCAAGAAGAAGATCGAGGCCCTGGAGAAGGAAGAGGCCAAGTTCTTCCCCGGCATGATGGAGAAGGGCTTCTCCCGGGAGTCGGTCCAGGCCCTGTGGGACGTCATGCTGCCCTTCGCGGGTTATGCGTTCAACAAGTCGCACGCGGCCGGATACGCCCTCGTCGCGTACTGGACCGCCTACCTCAAGGCCAACTACCCGGCGGCGTACATGGCGGCGCTGCTCACCTCGGTCTCGGGTGACAAGGACAAGATGGCGGTCTACCTCTCCGAGTGCCGCTCGCAGGGCATCAAGGTCCTGCCGCCGGACGTCAACGACTCCGGTCTGCGCTTCACCCCGGTGGGCAACGACATCCGCTTCGGCATGGGCGCGGTGCGCAACGTGGGCACCAACGTCGTCAACTCGATCACGAAGACGCGGGAGGAGAAGGGCAAGTACTCGTCCTTCACCGACTTCCTGTCCAAGATCGAGCTGGCCGCCTGCAACAAGCGTGTGATCGAGTCCTTGATCAAGGCCGGTGCGTTCGACTCGTTGGGCCAGCCCCGGCGGGAGCTCTACCGCCACCACGAGACCGCGGTCGAGGGCATGATCAGCTCCAAGAAGCAGGAGGCCCACGGGCAGTTCGACCTGTTCGGCGGCGGAGACGGGGGAGACGCGGCCCCGATCGGGCTCAACATCGCCTGGGGCGACGAGGAGTGGGACCGCAAGACCAAGCTCGGGTTCGAACGCGAGATGCTGGGGCTGTACGTGTCCAGCCACCCCCTGGCAGGGGCCGAACGCATCCTGGCCCGCTCGCGCGAGCACTCCATCTCCCAGATCGTCGGCGGCGACCTGGCGCGCGAACGCGGCGAGGTGCGCATCGCCGGGCTCGTCTCCGGCGTGGACAAGCGGGTCAACAAGGCCGGCAACCAGTGGGCGATCTGCACGGTGGAGGACCTGGACGCCTCGATGGAGGTGTTGTTCTTCCCCAAGACCTATCCGCTGTACTCCGAGGCCCTGTGGGAGGACACCGCGATCACCGTCAAGGGCCGCCTCAACGAGCGTGACGGTTCGTGGTCGATGTTCGCGTCCGAGATGTCGATCCTGGACATCTCCCACGTCTCGGACGGTGAACCGCCCGTGCTGCTGACCATCTCCGAGGACCGCATCACGTCCGAGATGATCGGCGACCTGCAGCAGGTGCTCGTCACACACAAGGGGGAGACCCCGGTGCGGATCCGGGTCGACAACCCGGTCAAGTCGCGCATCTACGCCCTGGACCGTTACTCGGTCAACATCTCGCCGGAGTTCAACGGTGAGGTGAAGAGCCTGCTGGGGGCCTACGCGGTCGAGTACTGACCCGTACCGGTCCCGCGGCCGCTCAGGTGCCGGTGGTTCCGTCCGCGCTCTCCCGTAGCAGGTCCAGGTGGCCGTTGTGCCGGGCCGTCTCCTCGAGCAGGTGCACCAGCACCCAGCGCAGGGTCGTGCGGCGCCCGAGCGGGTCCTCCGCCCGGGAGGAACTGCTCAGCTCCAGTCGCGCGGTGACATCCCGCGATCGCAGGTACTGGCGCTCGTAGGCCTCCAGCAGATCGGCCAGGGGCACACCCGCCCCACTGCGCCAGTCGGCGTCGGGGTCCTCGGGCGTCGACGGGCCCCGGTCCGGCACACCCAGCATGACGGCCTCGAACCAGAAGTGCTCCACCCATCGGAGGTGGGCGACCACCCCGGACACCGACAACAGCGGCGAGGTTCCCAGCGGCGCCACCGGGGCCAGCCTGGGGGCCAGTCCCGCGCACTTGGTGCGTACAGTGGCACGGTGCCGGTCCAACCACGAGGTCAGCATCGTGCGCTCGTCCGCGGCCGTGGGAGGATCAGCACGCGGGGTCGGGGGCACCGTCAGGGGCGTGTGGTGGTCGTCCATGCCGGTATTCTCCTTCCGGCCGTGCCGGGTATCCACTGGTTTTCGGGGCGACGACGGGATGAGGAGCACCTGGGCAGATGACGCACCAGAGCCTGGAGGGCAGAGGGGCGCCGGCGCGTGCGCTGGTGATCGTGCTCGTGATCTTCGCCGCGATCGCCGCAGCGGGGGCTGCACTCGGCCTGTTGTGGTGGGGTCTGGCACCCCGCCCCGAGGGAACCTCGCTGGGTGACGGCGAGGTCTTCACCGGAACCACCGAGGACGTCTTCGCCGGTGAGGGCTACTTCCTTATCATGACCGCCATCGCCGGGCTCGTCAGCGGCTATGCGGCCTACATGCTCCAGTTCCCGCTCGCCCGACGCCGTGTGCAGGACCTGCGCCTGCCCGTGCTCCTGGCAGGCGTGCTCGGTTCGGCAACCGGATCCCTGTTGACCTTCTGGGTGGGAACGAGCCTGGACGGCGCCCTGCACCGGGGGGTCGCCGAGGCCTCACCGGGGGAGTCGGTCACCGTGGGGCTACAGCTGGACGCCACCGCGTTCCTGGTGGCCTGGCCCTTCGTCTTCGTCCTGCAGTACGGGTTGCTGGACGCCGTCAGCGTGGTGCGCCGCGACCTGCCGGGTTCGCCCGGGCTCCGGCCCCTGGACCGGTTCGAACACCTGCCGGCGGGTGAGCCCGATGCTGCAGGGCCCAGTGCGCACCCGGGCGAGACCGCGCCCGGTGCCCAGGGCACCGAACAGCCGGGGGACGGCCCCGAGGACGCACCGCCCGAGGACGGGCGCGCCCCCTGAGGGCCTGCCCGGCCCCGTTCAGATCCGGTGCACGCTGTCGCCGTACATGCCGTCCAGGATCTGCTGGTACTTGGACTCGATCGCTCGCCGCCGCATCTTCAGGCTCGGGGTGATCTCACCCTCCTCCACCGACAGCTCGCTCGGCAGGATGTCGAACTTCTTGACGGTCTCGTGCCGCGGCAGGTCCCGGTTGAGCTGGTCGACGGCCTCCTGTATCAGGGAATGCACCCGCGGATCCTTGGTCAGGGCCGGGTAGTCCAGGTGCCCGAGCCCGTTCTCCTTCGCCCACGCGGTGATCGCCTCCTCGTCCAGGGCGACCAGGGCCACGCAGTAGGGGCGGCTGTCGCCGTGCACGATCATGTTGGCCACGTACGGGCACAGGGCCTTGAACCGGCTCTCGATGGCCTGGGGCGCCACGTACTTGCCGCCGGAGGTCTTGATGAGTTCCTTCTTGCGGTCGGTGATGCGCAGGCGCCCGTGTTCCAGCTCCCCGATGTCGCCGGTCGCGAACCAGCCCTCCTCGGTCAGCACCGCCTCGGTCGCCCCGGAGAGGTTGTGGTAGCCGCGCATGACGCCCGGGCCGCGCAGCATGACCTCTCCGTCCTCGGCGATGCGCACCTCGGTCCCGGGCAGCGGCAGGCCCACGTAACCGAAACGCACGTCGCCCGGGCGGGTCAGGAACGCGCCCGCACTTGTCTCGGTCAGTCCGTACCCCTCCAGGATCGTGATCCCGGCGCCGTAGAAGAACCGGCCGATGTCGGGTGCCAGGGGGGCGCTGCCGGAGACGAAGAAGCGCAGCTGCTCACCGAACCGGTCGTGGAGCTTGGCGAAGACCAGCTTGTGCGCGAGCCGGTGCTGGGCGGCCAGCATGCCGGTGGGTTCTCGCCCCTCTTCCTTGACCCGGGAGACCTTGTCGGCCACGCCCGCGGCCCAGCGGAAGATCCGGTACTTGGCGGGCCCGCCCTCCTTGGCCTGCATCACGACCCGGTTGTAGACCTTCTCGAAGATGCGCGGCGCCGCGGCCATGAACGTGGGCCGCACGACGGGCAGGTTGTCCACGATCCGGTCGACCCTGCCGTCCACGGCGGTGGTGTAACCGATATGCAGCTGGGAGACCTCCATGACCTTGCCGAAGGCGTGCGCGAGCGGCAGCCACAGGGACTGCAGGGCGTTCTCGCCGATGAGGTCCCAGCCCTGCACGCGCAGCTCGTCGTTGAGGTCCTTCAGTGCGTAGGCCTCGTAGAGCCAGTTGGCGTGGTCCAGGCGCACACCCTTGGGGCGTCCGGTGGTCCCCGAGGTGTAGATGAGAGTGGCCAGGTGGTGGGACTGCACCGAGGAGACCAAACGGTCGAACAGGTCGGGCTGTTCCTGGGAGAGCTGGGACCCTGCCTTCTCCAGCTCGGCAAGGCTCATCACCCAGTCGTCGTCCCCGCCGGCGTCGCCCTCGAAAGCCACCACCTTGGACAGTCCGGGCATCTGAGGACGCTGCTCGCGCAACTTGGCTACCTGATCGTCGTCCTCGGCGAAGGCGATCATGCTTCCGGAGTCGGAGACGATGTAGGCGCAGTCGGGTGCCGTCGAGGTCGGGTAGATGGTGGTGGACGCGCCGCCTGCGCACAGGATCGCCAGGTCGGCGAGGATCCACTCCATGCGGGTCCCGGATGCGATCGCACACCGCGCCTGTGAGGTCACACCCAGTGAATGCAGGCCCAGGGCGATGTCGCGGACCCTGTCGCGCGTCTGCGACCAGGTCAGGCTCTGCCAGGTGTCCGGGCCGCCGGAGGGGTCGGGGACGGGGTAGCGGTAGGCCTCCCGCCCCCCGGAGGCGGCGACGCGGGAGACGAACATGTCGGGCAAGGAGGAGTAGGGGGATGAGCTGTTACCCATGTCACAAAGCTACCCTCAAGTAAGTTGTCGGGCAACAGAGAGTACAGGGAGTACCAAGTGCATCATCCGGGTTCTGATGTGCACGAACCCGGATCTTCCCCACAATCGCCTCAGGTCGAAGGCCTCTTGCGCAGTCTGCTCACGCCCCGCTGATCGGCGCGGTCGTCGCCTCGGTCAACCGGATCAGGTCACGCGGCCGCAACTCCATCTGCAGGCCCCGGCGCCCGGCGGACACGTAGACCCTCACCAGGACGTTCACCGACGAATCGATCACCGTGCGCAGACGCTTGCGCTGGCCCAGCGGGCTGATACCGCCCCGCACGTACCCGGTGATCTTCTCAGCACGGCCCGGCTCGGCCATCGAAGCCCGTTTACCGCCCACCGCCGCGGCCAGCGCCTTCAGGTCCAACGACGCACCGACCGGCAGAACGCCGACCGTGAACACACCGTCCACCTCGGCGATCAGGGTCTTGAACACGTGCTCCCTCGGAACACCGATCGCGTCGGCGGCGTCGGTGCCGTACGAACCTCCCTCCGGCGGGCCGGGTTCGTAGGGGTGCAGGGTGTAGGTCGTCTTCGTGCGTCCGGCCGCCACGGTAGCGGGCGTGGCTTGAGCGCTCATGTGCTGTCCTGGTTCTGATCTGGACCGACGGGACCGGTCCGCACACGTCACCGGCGGCTTGTGCGGACCGGGCAGCAGGGTAGGGCATAGCAGCAGCTCTCACGTGTGCTCCTGCCAGGCCGGTCGCAGGGTGGTGCCCGATCAGTTGTAGGAGACCCCGTGGCTCAGGAACGGCCCGGCGGGAAGGTTGTGCAGCGTCGGCGCCGCCACGATCCGGTTCTCACGCCGCAGGAACCGCGCCAGCACCGCCAACCGGGTCGCCGCGTCCTCGGCCTCCAACAACCGCTGCTTCTCCGGCTGGTCGAGTANCGGGTCCTTGGGCAGCTCACGCGTGTGTTCGGGTGTCATCCCGATCTCCGCCAGCCGCTGGGCGTAGGTCTCGAAGAGCTCGCGGACCCGCTCGGCGTGCTCCTCGGCGTCCGGCCCCATCGGTTCCGGCAGCAATGACACGGAGGCGCTCGAGTACTCCTCCGGTGAGGAGGCGTCCACCTGCGAGACGTCGTCGACCGTGAACCGGGCCCCGCCCTCGATCACGAGGTCGTAGCGTCCGTCCTCGTAGGTGCGCAGGTCCCGCACCAGAGCCGTGCACCCCGTCGCGCTGATCAGCGGCAGTGTCGTCGAGGTGCCTTCGCGCGGGGCGCCCGCGTCGGCACCGCCCGAGCCCTGGCCGGACTCGCCGGTGACCTCGTGGCCCAACTCGATCCACACGACCCCGAAACGGCGGGGGGCGCNCGCCTCGGTGACCAGTCGCCGGTACCGGGGCTCGAAGACGTGCAGGGGAAGGGACATACCGGGGAACAGCACGGTGTTCAGCGGGAAGAGCGGAAGTGCCAAGGGCATGTCCTCCAGTATGCCGCCGACGGTGACCCGGTGCCCGACGCGCCATGGGTGTTTTCCCCGTACCCGCACGAAGGCGCCCCGCGCGGATGCGCGGGGCGCCCGTCCCGGCGGGCACCGGGAAGGCCTGAGCGATCAGGAGGTCGAGGGCCCGGCCGTGCTCGGCGCGGACTGGCTTCCGTTGTCGTCGGCGACCAGGTCGCGGGCCACGAAGGTCTCGACGTCGAAGAGGTTGCCGTCGGCGCGGTCGATGACGTTGAGGAGCGTCGACATCGTCGCCACCTCCTCGACCTGCTCCTGGATGAACCACTGCAGGAACTGTTCGCCCGTGTAGTTGTCCTCGTCGCGGGCGACCCTGGCCAGGGCCTGGAACTGGTCGCTGACCTCGCGCTCGTTGCGCAGGGCCAGAGCCGCAAGATCACGCGGAGCGGAGAAATCGGTCTCGATCGCGTCCACACCCGGAAGGGTGAAGTCGATCTCCTTGTCGAGGAGGAAGCGCACGATCATCATGGCGTGGTCGCGCTCCTCCAGCGACTGCTGGTAGAAGAACTTCGCCAACTGGGGCAGATCCTGGTCGTCGAACCAGGCCGCGAGCGCCACGTACTGGTGCGACGCGGTGAACTCGTGCCGGACCTGGTCCACCAGGAGCCGGTAGAACTTGGAAAGTCCGCTATCGCCGTGCTTGTTCGAAGTCATGCCTCGATCATAACGCATCCACGCCATTTTGGAAAACACAAAAAACGGTCATTCAATTTGTTAGGCAAGCCTTTCACAAGCTTATTTAGGTTAGGTGTCCCAAAGTTAGGCGACGCTAATTCGGGGAGCGTTTCCCCGTATGTTCCGAACCGCCCGGCAGGCCTGGTGCGTGCCGGGCGGGGGGTGTGTGGTGTCCAACATCCGCAAGCCCCGGAACCCCGAACGGGATGCGCCCTCCGGGGTCTCCGGGGGGAACACTGTCCTGCTGCGCGTCGCCCGGCGGCGCGCTCACGGGCGCTCTCGCCGGTCGACGGCGCGTCCGGGCCGACCCCTTCTTCGGCTCGTCGCGGCGCCACCGGATACGCCGCTCGCGACGGACGGCCCCCACCGAGCAGCCCCTAGACTGGTTTCCGTGATCAGTCGAATCGACCTCCGAGGCACCCAGGACGACCCCCGTCGTGCGCTCCCGCGCGCCGAGATCGACGTGGCGGCCGCCGTCGAACGCGTACGTCCCCTCTGCGAGGACGTCGAACATCGCGGGGTCGAGGCGCTGATCGAACTCACCGAACGCTTCGACGGCGTGCGGCTCACCGACATCCGAGTGCCCAAGGACGCCCTCGACCGGGCCCTGGACGAGCTCGACCCGGCCGTGCGCGCCGCCCTCCAGGAGTCCATCGACCGGGCCCGCAGGGTCCACAACGACCAGCGCCGCACCGACCACACCACCCGCGTGGTGCCCGGCGGCCTGGTCACCGAGAAATGGATCCCCGTCGAACGGGTCGGGCTCTATGTCCCCGGCGGCCGCGCCGTCTACCCGTCCAGCGTCGTCATGAACGTCGTGCCCGCCCAGGAGGCCGGGGTGCGCTCCCTGGCCGTGACCTCACCTCCGCAGAAGGAGTTCGGCGGGCTCCCGCACCCCACCATCCTCGCCGCCTGCGCCCTGCTCGGCGTTGACGAGGTCTACGCCGTCGGCGGTGCCCAGGCCGTGGCGATGTTCGCCCACGGCGCCGGCGAGTGCGCCCGCGCCGACATGGTCACCGGCCCCGGCAACCTCTGGGTCGCCGCCGCCAAACGCCACCTCAAGGGCATCATCGGCATCGACGCCGAGGCCGGCCCCACCGAGATCGCGATCCTGGCCGACTCCACCGCGAACGCCGACTACGTCGCAGCCGACCTCATCAGTCAGGCCGAGCACGACGTCGTTGCCGCCTCCGTCCTGGTGACCGACGACCCCGCTCTCGCCGACCGCGTGGACGAACGCCTCGCAGCGCGCGTGCCCGCCACCCGCCACAGCGATCGCATCCGCGAGGCCCTCGGCGGGCCCCAGTCCGGCATCGTCCTGGTAGACGACCTCGACCAGGGCCTGGCAGTGGTCGACGCCTACGCCGCCGAACACCTGGAGATCATGACCGCCGACGCCGGCGAGATCGCCGCGCGCGTGCGAAACGCCGGCGCGATCTTCGTCGGGGACTTCTCCCCGGTCTCCCTCGGCGACTACGCCGCAGGCTCCAACCACGTGCTGCCCACCGGCGGGTNGGGGTCCACATCGTCGACTACGACCGCTCCGCCCTCGCCGACGTCGCCCCCCACGTCGTCGCACTCGCCGACGCCGAGGACCTTCCCGCGCACGGCGAGGCCGTCACCGCACGCACCGGCGACCGCCCGGACGCCGGACAGTAAGACCAGGACGCACCGGACACCGCGGGGCGGCACCGTACCGCCCCGCAGTCCACGACACCCATGAGCGTGAACCCGTGAGCTTCACCCTGAACGACCTGCCGCTCCGCGACGACCTGCGTGGGAGTTCGCCCTACGGGGCCCCGCAGCTCGACGTTCCCGTGGTCCTCAACACCAACGAGAACCCGCACGCGCCCTCCCCGGAACTGGCCAAGGCCCTCGCCGACGCCGTCTCCGAGTCGGCCCTGTCGCTCAACCGCTATCCGGACCGCGACGCCACGGCCCTGCGCAGCGCCCTGGCCGACTACATCGGCCACGGCATCACCACCGAGCAGGTGTGGGCCGCCAACGGTTCCAACGAGATCCTTCAGCAGCTCCTGCAGGCCTTCGGCGGGCCCGGGCGCGTCGCCCTGGGTTTCGAACCCTCCTACTCGATGCACCCGATCATCACCCGCGGCACCAACACCGAATGGGTGTCCGTCCCGCGCGGTGACGACTTCGGTATCGACGTGGACACCGCCCTGGAGGCGATCGCCGAGCACCGCCCCAGCGTCGTGTTCCTGACCTCGCCCAACAACCCCACCGGCACCGCACTCGACCTGGACGACGTGCGCCGCATCGCCGAGGCGGCCCCCGGCGTCGTGGTCGTCGACGAGGCCTACGCCGAGTTCCGCCGCGAGGGAACACCCAGCGCCCTGACGCTGTTGGACCAACACCCGCGCGTGATCGTCTCGCGCACCATGTCCAAGGCCTTCGCGCTCGCCGGTGCCCGCGTCGGCTACCTGGCCGCCCACCCCGCCGTGGTCGACGCGCTCCAGCTGGTCCGCCTGCCCTACCACCTGTCGGCCGTGACCCAGGCCGTGGCCGTCACGGCACTCGCCCACGCCGACGAACTCCTCGGGGCCGTGGCCGACCTGCGCGCCGAACGCGATGCCCTGGTCGACTGGCTGCGCGGAGAGGGCTTCAGCGTCGCCGACTCCGATGCCAACTTCGTCATGTTCGGCCGCTTCGAGGACCGCCACCAGGTGTGGCAGGCCCTCCTCGAACAGCAGGTCCTCATCCGCGAGACCGGTCCCGACGGCTGGCTGCGTGTGACCGTGGGCACCGCCCAGGAGACCGCCGCCTTCCGCGCCGCCCTGCTGCGCGCCACCGGCCGCCGCTGAACCGCCCGGCCCCACACCACCACCGAGGGAAGCACACCATGAGCCGCACCGGACGCGTGGAACGCACCACCAAGGAAACGAAGGTCCTGGTCGAGGTCGACCTCGACGGCACCGGCGTCAGCGACGTCTCCACCGGCGTCGGGTTCTTCGACCACATGCTCGACCAGCTCGCCAAGCACGGCCTGTTCGACCTGACCGTGCGTACCGACGGCGACCTGCACATCGACTCCCACCACACCATGGAGGACACCTCCCTGGCGCTGGGCGCGGCCTTCCGCGAGGCCCTCGGCGACCGAGCCGGCATCCGCCGATTCGCCGACGCCAAGGTGCCGCTCGACGAGGCCCTCGCCGAGGTCACCGTCGACGTCTCCGGCCGTCCCTACCTCGTGCACAGTGAGCCCGAGGGCATGGCCCCGGTCATCGGCCGCGACTACGACACCACCATGACCCGGCACATCTTCGAGTCCTTCGTCGCCCAGGCCCGGGTCGCCCTGCACATCCACGTTCCCTACGGCCGCAACGCCCACCACATCGTCGAGGCCCAGTTCAAGGCCCTGGCCCGCGCCCTGCGCACCGCCACCGAGGACGACCCGCGCGTGAGCGGGGTCCCGTCCACGAAGGGCGTCCTGTAGATGGACACCGACCTGTGGGGCATCGCCCTCGTGGTGCTCGCCGGCTTCCTCGCAGGAGGCGCCTACGCCACGTGGAAGTTCAACCGGGTCCTGGCGGCCATGATCGGCGCGTGCGTGCTCATGGCAGCTCTCGCCGGCGCCGCCCGTCTCGGCTACTTCTAGCTCTGTCCTCGGGCCTCGTTCCGATCCGGCCCGCGGGTCGGGGCCGGTGCCCGGAACCGGCCCCGCAGGGGTCGATGCAGCATCAGACACCGCTTGTTTCAGGGAAAGGAACCCGATGACCTCTCGAGTGGTCGTCCTCGACTACGGATCCGGGAACCTGCGCTCGGCCCAACGGGCCATGGAGCGTACCGGGGCCGAGGTCACCGTCACCTCCGACCCCGACCGGGCCCTGGAGGCCGACGGCCTGGTCGTGCCCGGCGTCGGCTCCTTCAGCGCCTGCATGGCCAGCCTGCGGGAGGCCGGAGGCGACCGCATCATCGGCCGCCGGGTGGCCGGCGGCCGCCCCGTCCTCGGCATCTGCGTGGGCATGCAGGTGCTCTTCGACCGCGGTGTGGAACAGCCCGACCCGCTGGAGGAGGACCGCGCCACCGAGGGCTGCGGCGAGTGGCCCGGCACGGTCGAGCGCCTGCGCGCGCCGGTCCTTCCGCACATGGGCTGGAACAGCGTGAAGGCACCCTCCGACAGCGTCCTCTTCGAAGGCATCGACGACGGTGAGCGCTTCTACTTCGTGCACTCCTACGCGGTGCGCACCTGGGACATGGTGCCGCTCAACCCGCGTGTGCCCGCACCGAAGGTCGTCTGGGCCGAACACGGGGAGCCCTTCGTGGCCGCCGTCGAGAACGGCCCGCTCAGTGCCACGCAGTTCCACCCCGAGAAGTCCGGGGACGCCGGCGCCCGCCTGCTGTCCAACTGGGTGGCGTCCCTGCCCTGAACCGGGCCGCCCCGACCGAAACCGACCGCGAACCGAGCCACGAGAAGGTCCCATGTCCGGCACCACCGCCCCCGCACTCGAACTCCTGCCCGCCGTGGACGTCTCCGGAGGCCAGGCCGTCCAGCTTGTCCAAGGCAAGGCCGGCTCCGGCGGCCAGTACGGCGACCCCTACGCCGCCGCGAACGCCTGGCAGGAGGCCGGAGCCGAGTGGATCCACCTGGTCGACCTGGACGCCGCCTTCGGCCGCGGCCACAACCGCGACCTGCTCCGCGACATCGTGGGCCGCCTCGACGCCAAGGTCGAGATGTCGGGAGGGATCCGTGACGACGACTCCCTGGCCGCGGCGCTGGCCACCGGCTGCGAGCGCGTCAACATCGGCACCGCCGCGCTCGAGAACCCCGAGTGGTGCGCCAAGATCATCGCCGAGCACGGCGACCAGGTCGCCATCGGCCTCGACGTGCGCGGCACCACCCTCGCCGCGCGCGGCTGGACCCGCGACGGCGGCGACCTCTTCGAGACCCTGGCCCGCCTGGAGGAGCAGGGCTGCCAGCGGTACGTGGTCACCGACGTCAACAAGGACGGCACCCTCAAGGGCCCCAACCTGGAACTGCTGCGTACCGTCTGCGAGAACACCGACAAGCCGGTCGTGGCCAGCGGCGGGGGGNGCCATCGCCGGCCTGGTCCCCGAGGGCGTCGAGGGCGCCATCATGGGCACCGCGCTGTACGAGGGCGCTTTCACCCTGGAGGACGCGCTCGCCCTGGTCGAGGAGGTGAAGCGATGAGCCTGGCGATCCGGGTCATCCCCTGCCTCGACGTGGATGCCGGGCGGGTGGTCAAGGGAGTCAACTTCGAGAACCTGCGAGACGCCGGGGACCCGGTCGAGCTGGCCGGGATCTACGACGGCGGCGGAGCCGACGAGCTGACCTTCCTGGACGTGACGGCCTCCAGCGGCGACCGCGAGACCACCTACGACGTCGTGCGGCGCACGGCGGACCAGGTCTTCATCCCGCTCACCGTGGGCGGGGGAGTGCGCACCGCCGAGGACGTCGACCGTCTTCTGCGGGCCGGCGCCGACAAGGTGGGCGTCAACACGGCCGCGATCTCCCGCCCCGCGCTCATCGAGGAGATCGCCGAGCGCTTCGGTCGGCAGGTCCTGGTGCTCTCGGCCGACGTGCGCCGGGTCCCCGAAGGGGGTGAGCCCACCCCGAGCGGGTTCGAGGTCACCACCCACGGCGGGCGCAGAGGCACAGGGATCGACGCCCTGGAGTGGTGCGCCGAGGCCGCGCGCCTGGGGGCGGGGGAGATCCTGCTCAACTCCATGGACGCCGACGGGACCAAGGCCGGGTTCGACCTGGAACTGATCCGTGCGGTGCGTGCGAAGGTCGAGGTGCCCATCATCGCCTCGGGCGGGGCCGGAAGGGTCGAGCACTTCCTTCCCGCGGTCGAGGCGGGTGCCGACGCGTTGCTGGCGGCCACGGTCTTCCACTTCGGCGAGTTCACCATCGGCGAGGTCAAGGACAGCCTGCGAGAGGCCGGGTATCCGGTGCGCTGACGGAGGCCTGCCCGGTCGTCCGGAGGACAAGAGCTGATGCTCCGGTCCTTTCGGGCGATACCGGATCATGACTTTGCGTAAGTGGGCCGTGGCGTTGCGTTGATCCAGTTGTGATTCGTGTGAGGGTGATCACTGTCTTGCCCACCCAACGACTGGGAGATCTCCCGCTATGTCCGCACGCACGCACATCGGGTTCCTAGGTAGGACCGTCGCAGTCGCCGGAGCCGGGCTCATGGCCTTCACCGCTTCCGTCGCCACGGCGCCGACCGCCGGGGCCGACGACCTCGAGCACTCCTCGGCCCAGGTCATCGCGCAGATCGAGGCGCAGCCCTGGCCCTTCTACGAGCAGGGTGAGATCGACCCCGACATCCGCGCCGCCTACCGGGCGCTCGGCCAGAACGGGTACGAGAGCACGGAGGAGACCTCGGAGTTCGGCGAGCCCCTGCAGGAGCAGGTCGACGCCTACCAGGCCGACAACGAGCAGTACCTCCCGCAGACCGGCGACCTCGACGACGAGACCTGGCTGCTGCTGCGCGAGCAGACCTACGGCAGCGAGTACCTGCCCGGTGACGGCCCCGACAACGGCCGCACGTGGGGTGTACTCGGTATCCAGGAACTGCTGATGACCAAGCACGGCGCCGACATCGACAACGACGGCTGGTACGGCGAGGAGACCTTCTACGCGGTCTGCGACGCCCAGGAGCACTACGGCCTCGAGCCCGACGGCTTCGTCGGCCGGCTCACCTGGCGGGCGCTCATCACCGACCAGGACTGGGACGAGGACGCCGCGCGCGCCGTCGCCGAGGCCGAGGTCCCCGACCGGGCCCCGGCCGGCTTCCTGCGCGACGCCGAGGCGGCCGCCGCCCAGTACGACTGCGCGAACCGCCCCTGACGCCGAGCCCCTGACGCAGCCTCGCCACACACACGGCGCCCCGGCCCACGCGGCCCGGGCGCCGTCGTGTGTGCGCAGGAAGGGGCCACGCGCCAGACCCCCGGTGGGTTCACACGGCACCCGCAGAAAACCTCTGCAGACATGCACTTGTGTCCTTTTGGAGGCATTGGGGCCGGATTTGTCAACGGGTGGAGCCACCCCCGCATCACACACGTGCAAGAGGGAAACCGACGGGGGAAGGAGAACCCTCCATGCACGCGACAGTCAGGACCGCACTCGGGCGCCTCATGGCGCTGGTGATGACGGGGGCGCTCGCCCTGATGGCCACCGTGGCACTGAGCTCCAGTGCCTCGGCGGAGGACCTCGAGAACACCTCCGACGACGTGATCGCCGGCATCGAGGCCCAGGACTGGCCCGAATACGGGCTCGGGGACCAGCACCCCGACATCGCCGCCGCCAAGTACCTGCTCCAGGAGATCGGGTTCGACCCGCACCTGAACGAGGACTCACCCAGCGAGTTCGACGCGAAGACCGAGGCCGCGGTCTCGGCCTTCCAGAACAGCCGGGGTCTGGAGGACAACGGCAGGCTCGACCAGGACACCTGGACCGCGCTCAGCGACGGGGTCTTCGGCGAGTGGGGTCTGGGCAGCAGCGGTGACGCCGTCAAGGCGATCCAGTTCATGCTCAACGCCAAGTTCTACGTCCACCACGAGGTCGACGGTGAGTACCGCGACATCACCGAGGGCGCCGTCACCGAGGCGCAGGAGCACTTCGAAATCGCCGCCGACGGCATCGTCGGCCCGATCACCTGGCGGGCACTGGTCACCTACGACGACTACGACCGCTGACCCGACCGTACCGGGGCGCAGTGCACCGCGCCCCACCGGCGGCTCCCACGGCCCGGACCCACGCGGTCCGGGCTCTCTCGTGGCCGGAGCCCCACTGTCGGCCGGGTGTGCCCCCGGGTGCACGCGCCCCCCGGGCTCCATCCGCACGGCCCCGGGAACCGGAATAGGCCCGACATTCACGGTGCTGAAACAAACCGGTGGAACCTTGTCGGTGCCGACGGACATACTCGGCACCGGATCACGCCGACTCCGTGCCTCCCACACCCGGCCAGGCACGGAGTGCGGCTGTCCGGGCCCGAACGGGCCGTCACACAGCGCGCAGAACGGGGGGCGCATGGCCCGGGGCACGACCACGACCCGCACCGCACCCGCGGGAGGGGCCGCTCCACCCGGGGAGGACGGCACGCCCACCGCCGCCCGCACGCGGAGCAGCGACGGTACCCACCGGGGCGTCTTCAGCAGAGGCATGCGGGTCATCGGGCACGCCGTGCGGGCCGAACCCTGGATCTTCGGCCTCGCCGTCTTCGGGGCCATGCTGCACTCGGCCGTCAACGTCGGTTCCGCCTCCGTGCTCGGCCACATCACCGACCACACGATCCTGCCCGCCTTCGCCCAGGGCTCCACCACGGCGGCCGCCCTCCTGGCCGCCGCGGCCCTGCTCATGGCGGTCGGCCTCGGCAAGGCCATCGGACTCGCGATCCGCCGCCTCCTCGCCGGACTCATGCAGTTCCGCATGCAGGCCCGCTACCGGCGCTCCGTCGCCTGCAAGTACCTCGAACTCCCGTTGTCCTGGCACCACCGCCACCCCACCGGACAACTGCTCTCCAACGCCAACGCCGACGTCGAGGCCACCTGGCAGCCCCTGGCGCCCCTGCCCATGGTCGTGGGCAGCATCTTCATGCTGGCCATCTCCGCCGTGGCCATGATCGTCACCGACCCCGTCCTCGCCCTCGTCGCCTTCGTCGTCTTCCCCGTCCTGGCCGCAGCCAACGTCGCCTTCCAACGTCGCGTCTCACCCCTGGCCTCCCACGCCCAGGCCCTGCGCGCCGAGGTCAGCGGGGTGGCCCACGAGTCCTTCGACGGCGCCCTCGTCGTCAAGACCCTCGGCCGTGAGGACACCGAGACCGAACGCTTCACCGACGCCACCCACCGCCTGCGCGACGCGCTCATCCGTGTCGGCCGCCTGCGCTCGATGTTCGACCCCTTCATGGAGGTACTGCCCAACCTCGGCGTGCTCGCGGTCCTGCTCATCGGCATGTGGCGCCTGAGCACCGGCGCCATCGAACCCGGCGACCTTGTACAGATCGCGTTCCTGTTCACCCTGCTCACCCTGCCCATCCGTTCCTTCGGCTGGCTCCTGGGCGACCTGCCCCGCAGCGTCGTGGGCTGGGACCGCGTGCAGTCGGTCCTGCGCTCCGAGGGCGCCATGGAGTACGGCGACCGCACCCTCGACCAAGGCCCCGCCGGGATCGGCCTCGCCGTGCGCGATGTGACCTTCACCTACTCGGACTCCTACGACTCCGACCACCGCGACCTCATGGACGACGGCACACCCGAGGCCCGCACCACCGTCCTCGACGGGTTCGACCTCGACATCGGCCCCGGCCGCACCGTCGCAGTTGTCGGACCCACCGGATCCGGAAAATCCACCCTGACCACGGTGCTCATGCGACTGGTCGACCCCGACAACGGCACCGTCTCCTACGACGGGACCGACGTGCGCGACCTGGCCCGCGACCAGATCCCCACCCACGCCGCCCTCGTTCCTCAGGGCACGTTCGTCTTCGAGGACACTGTCCGCGACAACATCACCCTCGGCGCCGCCGGAATCGACGACGAACAGGTCTGGGCCGCCCTGCGCCTGGCACGAGCCGACGGGTTCATCGCCGAGCTCGACGGCGGCCTCGACGCCCGCCTGGGTGAGAAGGGCACCTCGCTCTCCGGCGGCCAACGCCAGCGCCTCGCTCTGGCCCGCGCCGTCGTGCGCCGCCCGCGCCTGCTCATCATGGACGACGCCACCTCTGCCGTGGACCCGCAGGTCGAGGCGCAGATCCTCGCCGGGCTCCGTGAACGCGACGACGCCGCGACCGTCCTGGTGGTCGCCTACCGACGCGCCACCATCGAGCTCGCCGACGAGGTCGTCTACATGGAGGGCGGAAGGGTTCGCGGACGCGGCACCCACAGTGACCTCCTGCGCACCTCACCCGGTTACGCCCGCCTGGTCACCGCCTACGAGCGCGCCGGCGAGGGCGAACACGAACCCTTGCCCGAGGAACCCGGACCGGCCGATCCCACACCGAACACCGCCCCGCGCGGCGGCCGAGCCCGCGAGGAGGACGACCGATGAGCGCGCCCACCCGGTCCCGCGACGACGAACGCACCGCCGCAGGCGCCACACCGCGACCCGGGGGTGCCACCGACCGGTCCGTCGGCCTCACCCGCAGCCGCGACGGGGCCCTGGGCACCATCAAACGCGGCATCAGGCTCTCCCCGGAGTTCACCAAGGGGCTGTGGCTCACCCTGGTCTTCGCCGCCGTCGCCACGGTGGGCAAGGTCGTCGTGCCCATCGCCGTGCAACAGATCATCGACAACGGGCTCGCCGGACCCGGCGGCCCCGACCTGGGCTTCGTCACCCGCATGGTCGGCGCGTGCGCCGCCCTGCTCGTGATCACGATGGTCTGTTCGTACCTGATGAACCTGCGCCTGTACCGGGCCACCGAGTCCGGGCTTGCCACGCTGCGCCGCAAGGCCTTCCGGCACGTGCACGACCTGTCCGTGCTCACCCAGAACAGCGAACGCAAGGGCGCCCTGGTCTCGCGAGTGACCGCCGACGTCGACCAGATCTCGATGTTCATGCAGTGGGGCGGTCTGCTGCTCATCGTCAGCGGCGGCCAACTCATCATCGCCACCACCCTCATGGCGGTCTACTCCTGGCAGCTGACCCTCGTGGTCTGGATCTGCTTCCTGCCGCTGCTGTTCGGCGTGCGCTGGCTGCAGAAGCTGCTGTCCAAGGCCTACCTGAACGTGCGCGAACGCACCGGCGACATGCTCGGCGCCGTCGGCGAGACCGTCATGGGTGCCGCCGTCATCCGCGCCCACGGCACCGAACGCCGCACAGCCCAGCGCATCGACGACAGCGTGCTCGCCACCCGCGCGGCGCAGGTCAAGGCGCAGAGGCTGTCCATGGCCGTCTCACCCTTCGCGGAGATGGTCGCCGCCCTGGGCAACACCGCGGTCGTGCTGGTCGGGGTGTGGATCGGCATCGACGGAGGGATCACCGCCGGGCAGCTCATCGCTTTCCTGTTCCTCATGACGCTGTTCGTGCAGCCCATGATGATGGCCACCGAGATCTTCAACGAGGCCCAGAACGCCATCGCCGGGTGGCGGCGCGTGCTCGGTGTGCTCGACACCGCGCCCGACATCGCTGATCCGGGCGAGGCCGGCAAGGTACTGCCGCGCGGGGCCGTGCGCGTCGGCTTCGAAGGGGTCACCTACTCCTAC
Source organism: Nocardiopsis salina YIM 90010 (assembly GCF_000341025.1). Classification (GTDB taxonomy): domain Bacteria; phylum Actinomycetota; class Actinomycetes; order Streptosporangiales; family Streptosporangiaceae; genus Nocardiopsis; species Nocardiopsis salina. The sequence continues at coordinate 23,679 of NZ_ANBF01000202.1, forward strand.
CCCGACGGGCCGGTCGTGCTCGACCACATCGACGTGGAGCTCGAGCCCGGGACCCGGATCGCGGTCGTGGGGGAGACCGGCTCCGGCAAGACCACCTTCGTCAAGCTCCTGACCCGCCTCATGGACCCGGACGAGGGCACCGTGCGACTCGACAGTGCCGACCTGCGCGAGGTCGCGTTCACGTCGCTGCGGCGCCGCGTGGTCATGGTCCCGCAGGAAGGGTTCCTGTTCGACAGCTCCCTGGGAGACAACATCCGCTTCGCGCGCCCAGAGAGCAGCGACGCCGAACTCGAGGCTGCCGTCACCGAGCTCGGGCTCGGCGAATGGTTGGACAGCCTCGCCCACGGCCTCGACACCCCCGTCGGACAGCGCGGGGAGTCCCTGTCGGCCGGCGAACGCCAGCTCGTCGCGCTCGTGCGCGCCTACATCGCCGACCCCGACCTGCTCGTGCTGGACGAGGCCACCTCCGCCGTGGACCCGCACACCGAGATGCGGATCCAGCGAGCCCTGGACCGGCTCACCCGCGGGCGCACGTCAGTGGCGATCGCGCACCGGCTCTCCACCGCCGAGGCCGCCGACCGGGTGCTGGTCTTCGACGCCGGACAGATCGTGCAGAGCGGATCGCACGCCGAGCTCGTCGCCGAACCCGGTGTCTACGCCGACCTCCACGCCTCCTGGGTGCGTTCCTCCGCCTGACCTGCCGTCCCCGGCGGGCCCGGAAACCATGGCAGGGGCTCGCCGGGAGAGCCCGGGTCAGGGGCGGTGGTGCCACCAGTGGGAGGCCAGCAGCTCCGCGACCAGCGGCTCGGTGAGCAGGCTCACGTCCGCGTCCGAGTCACCCGGATACCGTACTGTCAGCGAGGCCCCGGGCAGGCGCTCGCGCCCGGGGGTGGGGCCCACCGCCACGAACGAGCCCCGCAATTGCAACAGGTGCTCCGCGAAACGCTCGTCGTAGGTCGAACCCGCGAACAGTACCGCCCGGTAGTCCGTGACCGCGGCCAGGTAGCGCTCGCTGTGCGACCACTCACCGGTCTCCGCGGCGTGGGCCCGCAGCACCGGACCCTGGCGCAGCACCCGCACCCCTTGGCCCGCCGACGCCAGGCGACCGGCCGGTGCCACCAGGTTCAGTCCGTCGAGGGAGTGCAACAACCGCGCCGCTTCCGGCAGCCACTCGTGAGCACCTCGCAACAACGATTGCGTGGCGTTGGACACACGCCGCAACAGCCCCGGGAAGTTCCCGCTGCCCCCGACCGGCGCGCCCAAACGGTGTCCCAACAGCAACAGCAGCGCCAGTGCGTGCTGGTACGCACTGCACCCCAGGCCCGACACGGCCGCATCGCCGGTCCGCAACGGCACCAACAGGTCCGCGTAACGCGCCACAGGGGTGTCCGCGTCCGGCGCCAGAACGATCACCGGTGAACGCGCCACGTACCGGTCGAGCACCGTGGCCAGCTCCCGCTGCCCGCCGCCCAGGCTCACGCCCACCACCAGGGTCTCCTCACCCGCCGGCGGTTGCTCGGCCGAGGACGAGAAGTCCGCGTGCGCACCGATCCCCGCCCGCCGCAACCGCGTCGCGGCGGCCTCACACGCGTGCCGGGCCGCACCCGTCCCCACCAGGCGCACCTGCACCGGCTCGTCCTCCAACAGCGCAGGCAACGCCGCATACGGGTCCCAGCGCGGAAATTTCTCGGCCAGACGGGTCAGGGCGGCGGGCTTGCCCGCCAGCTCCGCCGACAGTGACTCTGCGGACACGGCACTCCCAGGACACAGCACAGGTGGTCGGACCGCCCAACGGTAGCGGTTCCACGCCCACACGTTCTCCGCGCCCGAGATCCCCGACCCGGTGACGCTTCGCGCAGGAGCGGCCCTAACCTGGAAAACATGAGCGTCACCAGCCTCTCCCCGGACATCGCCGCGCGCCTCGAACGCGACGCGAACGGCCTCGTCCCCGCGATCGTGCAACAGCACGACACCGGGGACGTGCTCATGCTCGCCTGGATGGACGACGAGGCGCTGCACCGCACCCTCACCACCGGCGCCGCCACCTACTGGTCGCGCAGTCGCCGCGAGTACTGGGTGAAGGGCGCCACGTCGGGGAACACCCAGCGGGTCGTCTCCGTTGCACTGGACTGTGACGGCGACACTCTCCTCGTCCAGGTCGACCAGACCGGGGCGGCCTGTCACACCGGTGACCACACGTGCTTCGACGCCGGGCGGCTGATGTGACCTCCTCGACCAAACGCGCGCGCCGCGAGTTCGGCCTGACGGCCCTCGCCACCGCTGCCGCGGCCGGGATGATGCTGGCGTCCGGCGGCCAGGTCTGGGTCGACGCCCTGCTCGAAGCACCGGGCCCCGTTCAGGCCGTGCCCGTCGAGGCCACCGGGTCCGACCTGACCGGGGTCCCCAGCGGGATCGCCTGGGCCGGACTCGCGTCGATCGCCGGCCTCTACGCCGCACGCGGCTGGGCACGCCGTGTCATCGGCGCCTCCGTCGCCGCGGGGGGAGTGCTCGCCCTCGTCGCGGTGTGGACCAGCACCCGCACGCAGGCCCTCGCCGACACCGTCGCCACGCACGCCACCGACGTGGCCGGGACCGCGCAGCTGGTCGGCGAACCCGATGTCCAGGCCTCGGGGCCGCTCCTCGCCGCCGCCGGGAGCGCGCTCCTGGCCCTGGCCGGGATCGTGGCGACCTTCCGTTCCCCTGCCTGGCCAGGTATGGGCAACCGGTACGATCGGGTCGCCGTGCCGCGTCCGAGTCAGGCGACCGCCCCGTCCGACCTGTGGAAATCTCTGGACGCCGGAGACGATCCAACCCTTGAAGCCCCCGATGGCGACGGTGTGCCCGCGAAGGACGCCGGACGCGCCGCCGACACCGGGAGCGACCCAGCACCCGCACAGCCGGCCACCGGGCCGGCCCAACCGAAGGAGGGGCCCGATGGCCGCTGAAGAACACCACGACGACCACGGGAACACCGTTTCGGCCTGGTTCCTCACCGTGACCTGGATCGTCGCCTGGACCGTGGCCGCCGTGGCCATCATGATGGGCGGCGCCCTGGTTCTGTGGACCGCGATCGCCCTGGGCGCCAGCGTCGTCTTCGCCGTCATCGCCGGTGTGATGAAGAAGGTCGGCCTCGGCCGCAAGGAGGCCCGCCCCGTGCCTCCCACGCGTGAGGAGTGGGAGGCCTCCCGCGAGCTCGCCGCCTCCAAGTAGGCCGGTCCCGCCACACCGTCGCTCGGTGCTTCCGTGGCCCCGCTCCCCCTGGCCGCCCAGGGGGAGCGGGGCCCTTCTACGTCCGGCACCCGCGCAACTCCGCAGCGTCCGTACGCCCTACCCTGGGCGTGTGGAGCCACAACACGCACCGGACGCAGCAGATCCCGCCCCCACCCGCCCGCCCGGGCGCCTGGACCGGTTGGTCTCCCGCGTACCCCCGTGGGTCTGGCCGGTCGGACTCGGCGTCCTGGGGCTGGTCGGCGCTGTGGTCCTGCACCTGTTCGACCCCTCGCAGGACGACAACCCCTACCCCACCTGCCCGTTCCTGTTCCTCACCGGGCTCCAGTGCCCCGGCTGCGGAACCACCCGCGCCCTGGCCCTGCTCACCCACGGGGACCTCGTCGCCGCCGTGAGCATGAACCCCCTCACCGTGCTCGTTCTGCCGTTCCTCCTGTTGGTGTACGCACGCTGGCTCGTCGGGACCCTGCGCAGGAACGGCCCACCCCTGCGCCCCGAACCCCACGTGCCCACCTGGGCGATGCTCGCCGTCCTGGCCGGGGTCATCGTCTTCTGGATCCTGCGCAACCTGCCCTGGTTCTCCGTCCTGGCCGCCGGGACCCCGCCCCTGTCGGGCTGACCGATACCAGGCAGCCACCACCACAGGCCACCCGAGGTGGCACCGGTGCACCGCACCGCCCGTGCCCGGCTCCCATCATCAGCGGACTCTCCGGGCCCTGCCCCCTCCGCCGCATGTCCCCTGTGACTCTTTTCCGATGCTGCACCCGCCGTGTCGGCGGGGGGGGGGG
>NZ_ANBF01000203.1 GCF_000341025.1 Nocardiopsis salina YIM 90010
GTCACGCGTGGCCGGAACCAACCACGAGGGAGCGGGGTAACTGGTGAGCGTGCTCGACGAGATCCTCGACGGGGTACGCGCCGACCTGGCGGAACGACAGGCGGCCCTGCCCTTGGACGATCTCAAGGCCCGGGCGGAGACCGCGCCCACGCCCGTCGACGTCGAGGCCGCCCTGCGCCGCTCCGGCGTCCACGTCATCGCCGAGGTCAAACGCGCCAGCCCCTCCAAGGGGCCCCTCGCGGAGATCACCGATCCCGCAGAACTGGCTCGCGACTACGAGGCCGGGGGTGCAACCCTCATCAGCGTCCTCACCGAACAGCGCCGCTTCAACGGCAGCCTCGACGATCTTGCCGCCGTACGCCGGTCCGTGGACACACCGCTGCTGCGCAAGGACTTCGTCGTCAGCTCCTACCAGCTCTGGGAGGCCCGCGTCTTCGGTGCCTCCGCGGTCCTGCTCATCGTGGCCGCCCTGCCCCAGGAGGCCCTGGTCTCCCTGGTCGAGCGTGCACGCTCCCTCGACCTCATGCCGCTGGTCGAGGTCCACGACGAAGAAGAGGTCTCCCGCGCCCTCGACGCCGGGGCCACTGTCGTCGGCGTCAACGCACGCAACCTCAAGACCCTCGACGTCGATCGCGACACGTTCTCGCGACTGGCACCGCTCATCCCCAACGACGTCGTCAGAATCGCCGAGTCCGGTGTCCGCGGGCCCCACGACCTGCTCGCCTACGCCGGGGCCGGGGCCGGCGCCGTGCTCGTGGGGGAGAGCCTCGTGCGCGGAGGCAACCCGCGTGAGGCCGTCGCCGACCTGGTCACCGCGGGTGCCCATCCCGCCCTGCGCGACCGGAGCTGAGCCACGTGGCACCCACGCGAGCGCACCACACCGACCACCCGGGCCGCCGATGGCCCGGGGGCGTGTCCCGCGCGCGCACCCACGCGTGAGACCGGTCGGCGGCGGCCCCGCCGACCCGCAAGCGGAGCACGCCCCGCACCTGACCAGCGGGGAACACGGCCGGGCCACGGCTCGCACCGCCTCTCCCCACTTTCCATGCACCGCCGAGGCCAGGCGGTGCCCACCACGGTCGGTGCGCAGGCCGCGGCCCGTCCAGGGCGGCCGCCGCCACCGGCCACAGCCTCAGGAGAATTCCAGACCATGAGCCACGACGGACCCGTGCCCGACGACCTCGGGCACTACGGCCGCTTCGGGGGACGCTTCGCCCCGGAGGCCCTCGTCGCCGCCCTCGACGAGGTCGACGCCGAGTGGGACAAGGCCCGCCAGGACCCGAGGTTCCACGCCGAACTCGACGCCCTGCTGCGTGACTACACCGGCCGGCCCAGCCCGCTCACCGACGCCCGCAACTTCTCCGAGCACGCCGGCGGCGCCCGCATCCTCCTCAAGCGCGAGGACCTCAACCACACCGGCTCGCACAAGATCAACAACGTGCTCGGCCAGGCCCTGCTCACCAAGCGCATGGGCAAGACGCGCGTCATCGCCGAGACCGGGGCCGGGCAGCACGGCGTGGCCACCGCCACCGCCTGCGCGCTCCTGGGCCTGGACTGCGTCGTCTACATGGGCGAGCAGGACACCGAACGCCAGGCCCTCAACGTCGCCCGCATGCGCATGCTCGGCGCCGAGGTCGTCCCGGTCACCATCGGCAGCCGCACCCTCAAGGACGCCATCAACGAGGCCTTCCGCGACTGGGTCGCCAACGTCGACCACACCCACTACCTCTTCGGGACCGTGGCCGGGCCCCACCCGTTCCCCAAGCTCGTGCGCGACCTGCACTTCGTCGTCGGTGCCGAGGCCCGTGAACAGGTCCTGGAACGCGTGGGTCGCCTGCCCGACGCCGTCGCGGCCTGCGTGGGCGGCGGGTCCAACGCCATGGCGATCTTCGCCGCGTTCATCCCCGACGAGGACGTGGCCCTGTACGGCTTCGAGGCCGGGGGAGACGGCGCCGAGACCGACCGCACCGCCGCCTCCATCACCGCAGGCAGCCCCGGCGTCTTCCACGGCGCCCGCACCTTCGTCCTCCAGGACGAGTACGGCCAGACCCGCGAGAGCCACTCCATCTCCGCCGGCCTGGACTATCCCGCCGTGGGCCCCGAACACGCCCACCTCGCTCACAGCGGCCGGGCCGTCTACGAACCCGTCACCGACGCCGAAGCCATGGAGGCCTTCCGGCTGCTCTGCCGCACCGAAGGCATCATCCCGGCCATCGAGACCGCACACGCCCTCGCCGGGGCCCGGAGGCTCGGCCAGCGCCTCGGCCCCGACGGCGTCGTCGTGGTGAACCTGTCCGGACGCGGCGACAAGGACGTCAACACCGCCGCCACCTACTTCGGCCTCGTCGACTCGGAGGACCACACCTGATGGGCGCCACGACACTTCAGACCACACTGGCCCGCGCCCGCGAGGAGAACCGGGCCGCACTCATCGGCTACATGCCCGCCGGGTTCCCCGACATCGACTCGTCGATCAAGGTCATCGAGGCCATGGTCCGAGGAGGCTGCGACGTCGTCGAGGTCGGCCTGCCCTACTCCGACCCGATGATGGACGGGCCAACCATCCAGCGCGCCGCCGACCGCGCCCTTGAGGCCGGTACCACCACCGACGACGTCTTCCGCGTCGTCGAGGCCACCGCCGCCACCGGTGCGGCCGCCCTGGTCATGTCCTACTGGAACCCCATCGAGCGCTACGGCGTGGAACGCTTCGCCACCGAGCTCGCCAAGGCCGGGGGAGCGGGCGTGATCACCCCCGATCTCATCCCCGAGGAGTCCGCCGAGTGGCGCGCCGCCTCCGAGACCGCCGGCCTGGACCGCATCCACCTGGTGGCGCCCTCCTCCACCGACCGCCGCCTGGCCCTGACCACCGAGGCGAGCAGCGGGTTCGTCTACGCCGCGTCCCTCATGGGGGTCACCGGCACCCGCGCCCAGGTCGCCGGCACCGCCGAGGAACTGGTGCGCCGCACCCGCGCGGTGACCACAGAGTCGCAGCTGCCGATCTGCGTGGGCCTGGGCATCTCCACCTCCGCGCAGGCCGCCGAGGTGGCCGCTTATGCCGACGGCGTCATCGTCGGCGCCGGGTTCTGTCAGCGGGTGCTGGACGCCCCGGACCTGGAGACCGGGCTCTCGGCCGTGGAGTCCTTCGCCGAAGAGCTCGCCGCGGGTGTGCGCTCCCGGTGACTCCCGCGGGGCACCGGTAGCCCCTTCCCGCGCCGGCCTCTCGGTGATGGCGGTGGACCGTCCCTTTCCCCGGGGCGGTCCACCGCTCGTCCGTGCCGGTCAAGGCCGGGGTTAACAGCGTGAGAATCCGGTGAGAGCCCGCCGTTCAGGGGTCTCCGGCGTCCCCGCCGCGGCACGGTGGATGGTGTGATGGGCCCTGTCGGTGCGGCACGCCCTACCCGTGCCCGGCTGATCTCGTGGCCGTGTGCCGACCGTGCATCACACACAGTACGCTTGGGGGTCATCACCCTGTGTACTCGATTCGGTGCGCAAACGGTGTACGAAGGACGGACCACCCCCTGAACCCTGAAGGCCCACATGATCGACGCAGCAGAGGAATCCCCCGCAGCCTCCGGACCCGGACGGTCGCGGTGGAACACCGTGCAGCCCTGGCTCACCCTCGCCTGCAGGGTCGGCCTCGCCGCTGTCCTCATCACCGCAGCCGTCACCAAGTACCCCCCGATCCTCTCGGTGGAGGCGGTCGAGGCCTACGAGCTGTTCCCGCCCGAGATCGCCGAACTCATCGGCTACACACTGCCGCTGTTCGAACTCGCCCTCGCCCTGCTGCTCCTGATCGGTCTGGCCACCCGCTACACCGGGATCGTCAGCGCCCTGCTCATGGTCGCGTTCATCGCCGGGATCCTCTCCGCGATGGCCCGAGGGCTCAGCATCGACTGCGGCTGCTTCGGCGGCGGAGGACAGGTCGACCCCGGGGAGACCACCTACGGGATCTCCATCGCACGCGACCTCGGCTTCATGGCCCTGGGCGCGTTCATCGCGATCTGGCCCCGATCGCCCTTCGCCATCGACCGCGCTCTCGGACTCTTCCGCTGACCGGCGCGGCGACCACCTCCGACAGATCAAGACCCAGGGGAGAACATGGGGAGTGAAGCGCGCAAGCGCGCCCGCGAACGCATCAGAGAGCAGCGGGAGAAGGAGAAGAAGGCCGCTCAACGCAAGAAGACCCTGCTCGTGGTCGGTGCGGCCGGGGCCNCTCGGTTCCGACCGCGGCGACGACTACGACGGCGAACTCGCCCAGCAGACCCTCCAGGACGACGGCAGCGTCGTCATGGGCGACCAGAACGCCGAGGCACCCGTGGTCGAGGTCTACGCCGACTACCAGTGCCCTGCCTGCAAGCAGTTCGAGGGCCTCAACGGCGACACTCTCAAGGAGCAGGCCGCCGAGGGCGAGGCGACCGTGCAGTACCACGTGGTCAGCATCTTCGCCCAGCAGCCCGCCCCCACCAGCAGCAACTCCCTGCGCGCCGCCGTCGCCGGCCGCGCCTCCGCCGACCACGGCGTCTTCATCGAGTACAACGACGTCCTGTTCGAGAACCAGCCCAACAGCAACGAGGAGGGCTACTCCATCGACGAACTCCAGGGCTGGTTCGGGGACCTCGGTGTCACCGACGAACAGCAGTCCGAGTTCGACGAACGCCTCGAGCAGGAGGACGCCGTCGTCACCGAGTTCACCGAGGAGTTCGTCCCCGAACTCATGGCCGAAGCCGAGCAGGAGATAGGCCAGGAGAACCTGGGCACCATGGTCCTGCCCGACCTGCTCGCCTGGGGGGAGGACAACGGCCACGACACCTCCTTCCTCGACGGCACCTACACTGGCGAGATCATCGACGCCACCGGAACGGCCTACACTCGCTACAGCGGTGAGAACGCCTTCCGTGGAACACCCGCCGTCTACATCAACGGTGAGCTCCTCGACAACGACGACGCCATGACCGTCCGCGGACTGACCGACGCCGTCGATGCCGCCGGCCCCGGCCAGGTCGAGAGTGAGCCCGCCGACGACGCCGACGGGGGTGGTGCGGAGTAGAGACCCCAGACCAGACCCCCGCACGCGGGGCGAACCCGAGAGCAGAGCAGTGACATTGCCGTCGACAGCTTCTGAGGGCGCGGCCGAGCACGGCCGCGCCCTCGCGGCCATCCCCAGCCCCGAGGTCAACTCGATCTCCTTGGGCCCCTTCGAGATCCACTTCTACGCCCTGTGCATCCTCGCCGGTGTCGTCGCCGCGGTCTTCTGGAGCGAGCGCCGGTGGGCCGCCATGGGCGGCGAGAAGGGCACGATCATGGACATGGCCGTGTGGGCCGTGCTCCTGGGCCTGGTGGGCGGGCGCCTCTATCACGTCATCAGCGACTACCAGCTCTATTTCGTGGACGGGCAGGAGCCCATCCGCGCCCTCTACATCTGGGAGGGCGGGCTCGGTATCTGGGGGGCCATCCCCATGGGCGCCCTCGGTGTGTGGCTGGTCGCCCGCAGGCGCGGCCTGTCCATGTCCAAGCTCGCCTTCGCCATCGCCCCCACGATCCCCCTCGCCCAGGCCATCGGCCGCTGGGGCAACTACTTCAACCAAGAGCTCTTCGGCGCGCCCACTCAGGTCCCGTGGGCCCTGGAGATCACCCCTCTGGACAACGGTGCCCTGCGCCCCGGCATGGTCGAGGGGGCCAGCACCTATCACCCCACGTTCCTCTACGAGTCGCTGTGGTGCCTGGGCCTGGCCGTGCTCCTGGCCTACCTGGGCCGCCGCTTCGAACGCGAGCTCCAGGGCGGACGCCTCTTCGCGCTCTACATCGCCGGTTACTGCGTGGGCCGCTTCTGGATCGAGTACCTGCGCGTGGACCCGGCCAACGACATCCTGGGCCTGCGCCTGAACAACTGGGTCTCCCTCGTCGTGCTCGCCGGCGCCATCGCCTACTTCTTCTGGGCGGGCCGCCGCCTCGACCGCTTCTCCACTGCCGTCGTGCCCGGACAGGACGCCGGAACCCAGGTGTTCGGCACCACCGACCCGAGTGAGACACACGACGAAGGCACCGTCTACAGCGCCCTCGACAACGACGAGGAGACCGGTGACAGCACCGTCTACAGCGCCACCGACCTCAGCGACCTCCCCGACCGGGACACCGACGCCGGCGGTTCCGGGCAGAAGGGGACGGAATATCACCCCAGCCCTGAGCGATCCAGTAGCGAGGGCTCGACCGAGGACGACGCCGACGAGACGGGAACGGACTCCGGGGCGAGGCCCGAATAGAGCGCAGGCCGACCGAGGGGCAGCCGCGTCACCCGCGGCGCCCCCGGCCCACGCCTGTGTCGTTTCCGATCACACCACGGGTTGACGATTGAGATGGACCGTGAGCAGAGCTGAGTCCGGGTCCGGTCGCCGAGGCCGGCGCGGAGAATCCCGTCGCGACGAGGCCGCCGAGTCGGTTGATTACGACGAGTACGGCCCCGGCGAGGACTACGCCGACGAGTACGACTACGACCCGGAGGAGGACTTCTCCGCCGAGTACGGTCACACCCACACTCGTGCGGCCGGTTCCGGCGACGAGCACCACGACGAAGCGGAGGAAGCATCCTCCCAGGGGCGCGGCCGACGCCGTGCCAAGCGTGAGGACAAGGGCCCGAGCAAGGTCTCGTCCTTCTCCGCGAACGCGATCAAACGTGTCTCGGTCCTGGGCGAGAGGCCCAACCAGATCGTGTACACGCTCGCCGAGCAGAGCAGGCGCAAGCGCGGCACCGCCGTGCTCGTCACGCTCCTCACCGCGTTCGGGCTCGCCCTGATCCTGTTGCTGGGGCTGCTGACCTTCCAGTTCGTCAGCAACGACGGCGGCGGCACGGTCGCCGAGACCGAGGAGAACATCGTGGAGCCGCCGGAGGGCCACACCACCCTCACGCCCGAGCTCTACCTGTCCGAGTCCAACCGCGAGGACACCTTCGGCGCGATCGACGAGCGCGATCCCGAGGCCCAACCCATGACGGAGGACTCCGCCTTCGGTGGCGCCGAGGAACTCGAGCTCAACGGCGTCTCCCTCGAGGCCCAGGAGACCACGGTCAACGACTCCTGCACCTCCATGGTGTGGGGCGGGGACCTGGCCCAGAGCCTCCTGGACGCCGAGTGCGTCAACGCCGCCTCTGCGCTCTACACCGACAGCGACCAGGAGTACGTCACCCAGGTCACGCTCTTCGACGTGGCCGACAGCGACGGCGCCGAAGAGGTCGCCGCCGCCCTGGACCCCACGAACGCCGAGACCGAGGCCGGCTTCGTCCTGCCCCGGACCGGGGAGGACGTCTCCGGACTCCACGAGGGCTACAGCCAGGCCAACACCCAGGTCATGGGCCACTACGTCGCGGTGTTCTGGAGCGCCCGCGAGGACGGAGAGGACCCGGGCGAGGACTCCGAACTGGCCACAGTGAACGTGGCCTCCATGAACTCCGTCCAGTTCATCTACGACGAGGTCGTCCGCAACGGCGGCGGCCAGGACGAGGAGGGCGAAGGAGAGGGCTGATCCCCGTCCGCTCCGTACGCGAGGCCCCCGGGGGTGAACTGCTCCCCCCGGGGGCCTCGTACGTGCGTACCGGGACCGCAGGCCCCGGACGCACGGCGGCTGTCAGGGGCCCTCCGCCGCCCCGATAGGATCACGGGCAGACCGACCCGTCCGCGAGGGTCGTCCGAGGCCGGGGGCCGATCCCCGTGCCCAGTCCTGAGCGAACCCGGGTCCGCCCCGCACCCCCCGTGCCGCGGCGGCCCGAGAATCCGAGGAAAGGTCCAATCGGGTGTCCCCTTCTGAACCGTCGGAGCCCGGTCCCGGGCGCCGGAGGAAGAACAGCGAGTCCGACCCGGAACAGGCCGAGGCCTCTCCGCGTGAGGGCCGCCGCCGCGCCGGCAACCGCCGGAAGGGCCAGGGGCGCACGAGCCCGGCCCTGAAGATCGTGGTCGGAGCCCTCGTCCTCGCCCTCATCGCGCTCGGTGCGGTGCTCGTGGTGCAGCGCGTCGGGGGAGACGGGGCCGCCGAGGCCGCCCCGGAGACCCGCCCCGTCCTCTACGACCTGCGGCTGAGCGACAGCAGCGAGATGAACCGGGTCCTGAACTCGCGTGAGGACGACCAACGCCCCCTCAACGAGGGCGAGCTGTTCGAGCGCAGCAACGAGGAGATCGCCAGCCAGAGCATCGACTTCACTCTGCGCGACTCCGACCTCACCGAGGACTGCACCGAGGCGGTCTGGGGCTCGCAGATCGAGGACGCCCTCGCCGACGCCGACTGCACCCAGGCCGGCCGGGCGACCTACGTCGCCGACGGCTACTTCGGCGTCGCCGCGGTGTTCAACCTGGACAGCACCGAGGACAGCCAGGACGTGGCCGCGGCCATGGAAATGCCCGAGACCGACGAGGAAGAAGAGGCCGAGGACCCCGGGTTCGTGCTGGCACCCTCGGGCGAGGAGCCCTTCGACCGCCTCGGCGAGGGCTACAGCGCCGCCGACGCCATCATCAGCGGCCACTACCTGGTCGTGGTGTGGGTGCAGCCCGAGGACTCGGATTCCGTGGACGACCGCGTGACGCTGTCCAGCCCGCTCGTGGCCCTGGCCAACTTCCGCGACCCGCTCTACCGGCGCCTGGTGGAACTGCGCGACCCCACCGACACCGGCCAGGAGGGCGGCGGCACGGGCGGTGCCGAGGAGGGCGCGCCCGGCGGCGGCGCCGAGGACCCGCAGCCGCCCGTGGAGGACCCGCCCCCGGAGGATCCCCCGCTCGAGGAACCCCCCGTGCAGGAACCCGGCGGTCAGTGACCCAGGGCGTGCCCGGCGGACACGTCGCCCGCCACCACACTCAACGGACGCCTGACGGCGCAGTGGTCGGTCGCAGCAACGGAAGGCGTCCACCGAACAGGCCCTGACCCCGGTGCCCGCGCCGGCCGTCGTGGGCCCCGGGCGCAGCGAGCTCTCACCCGAGCTGCTCCAGAAGGCCCGCGCAGAGCGCGCGCAATCCCCGCAGCCGGTGCTGCGGCAGATCCACGACCGTGTGCCCGCGCACCCACCCCGGTGCGCGGGCCACCGTGTGCCGGGCGGTGCGCTTGTTCACCGGGGCGCCCGTCGCAGCCGACACCTCGATCAACCCCGCACGGAGAGTCGACGTCAGGGTCCCGTGTGCCCGCCCCTGCACACGCCTGGCCAGGGCTCCCGCCGGGTCCGTCCCGGAGTCCGGGGAGTGCGCACTCAACCGCAGGCACGTCAGGTCGCCGGCGGCGAACCCGCGTAGGAACCGAACCCCGAACCGCGGCTCCACCAGCGCCCGGAACGTCTCCTGCCCCGCCCGGTCGCGCGCCCACGCCGAGGACGACGGAACCAGCACGTCCACCATCCGCGTGCCCTCCGGTGCCGCCAACGCCGCACGAGCGGCCAGGCGCTCCCATCCGCCGGTCAGGTCCACCACCGCGTGCTCGTGCACCGGCCCCGGGGCCTCCATCCACCTCGCCAGCCGCACCCTGCCCGCGCCCTCGAACCCCCGGGGCCATGAGCCGACCAGCAGTGGGTCACCGGCGCCGGTGCCCTCCGCGGCGCGAGCCAGCACCGCCGAAGCCCGTTCCGGATCCGACCCCACCGGTGCCTCCCGGGCGTTGGCGCCCTGGCTGTAGACCCGGGCCTCCTCACCGCCGGGGGAGGGGACCGATCGCGCCAACGGCCGCAGCACGTACAGGTCCGAGGCCGCACCGATCGACTCCGCGCCGTGGTAACGGTTGAAGTCCGGCCACAGCGCCTCCACCACCAGGTCCAGGCGCAGCAACCGCGCCTGCGTGGCCGCCGCCAGCCGCGGCGTGGTCTCACTCACCCCGTAGGCCACCAGCACCCGGCCCCGCCTCGGATCGGCCATGCCCTCCAACCCGCGGCGCACGAACAGCTCCACCCCGTCGGGGGTGTATGGCGGGTCCGTGAAGACCACGTCGGCCGTGCCGCGCAGCGCCGGGGGCAGGCCCAGGCGCAGATCCGCTGCGTGGGTGGTGACGTCGGCCCCCAGGCGTTCGGCCAGCGCATCGATGTGGGCCAGCACCCGCTCGTCCAGGTCCACCACCACCGCGCGGGCCCGCGGCTCCACCAGTGCCAACGCGACCGAGGTCAGGTCGTGGTCGCCCACGCACAACACCGTGCGTCCCACCAGGTCGAACCGGGTGCTGAGGAACAGCGCCCGCCGCAGTGCCGTCTCCGCGGTGGCCGCCACGTGGTCCAGGTCCAGGTCGGATGCGGGCCCCTCGGCCACGGCCCGCTCCAGCTCGAAGAACACATCGGTGCGGTCGACCGCCAGGTGTGCGACCGGGTCGGCCGCCGCCGGGTCCGGCGCCCCCGCGTGCTCGGCCGGGCGTACCAACCGCACCCCGGGGCCCTCCTCCACGGCCTCGCCGGCCTCCACCAGCCCGCGCACCAGATCGGCGACCACAGCGTGCGCCACCGCCGAGGCGCGCACCAGCTCGTTCGGGGACCACACACTTCCGTCCGACAACAACCCCAGGACCCGGCGGGATCGCGGCGCATCCACCCCGCGCCCGCGCAACAGGGCCTCGACCCCTTCCGGCCCGGCGCCGCCGTGCGGATCGGGCCGACCGGTTCCGGGGGCGTGCGTGGGGCCGTCGGTGCCCCGCGCGGGGGACGGGGTCTGTTCTGCTGCCATGGCACCGATGGTCCCACGGGCCCCGACCTGTAGGGGTAACGCAGGTCAGACGGCTTACACCGGCGTGAGGGGCAGATCACTCGGGAGAGGGTGGCCACCCCCTTGGGGATGTCGTTAACACCCGGGTAATGTGGGTCCTCGGCCCACACGTGCCCGCTGTGCCCGGGATCGGCCCTCCGGCCACCCCCTCGGGGTTCTGGTCGCTTTGGGAGGTTTAGCGAGGTTCCCGCGTGGAACAAATCGCAGGGCCGGATCCGTCTCGGACCGTACCGAGAGGGACACCCGCGCCCACTTTGGGCGGAAGGGCGCGAACGGCGCACTGTGGCGCCAATCGGTCTGGACCTGCGATTCGCGTCGCAGTACGACCACCGTGTACAAAAGAACCCGCCCGCAGCGGCGACCCGTCACCACCGGCCCCACGAGGACGTGACCGGCCCCCCAGGTGGCACGACGGGCGAGTCGACCACCGGGCACCGGCCACCGCACCGCGGTGGCCCTCCACGCCCGCACGTGGAGCCACAACAGAACCTACGCAGCAGGGCCAACGTCGTCCCGGATGCGCTTTTCACGAAGCCGACGCAGAGACGACAGGAGGGCACATGCCTGCTGGTCAGGTGCGGCGTTCGACCGTCCCAACGAACGCAGAATCCACCACTCAGGGCCTGTACGACCCCGCCTTCGAACACGACGCCTGCGGTGTCGGGTTCGTCGCCGACCTCAACGGCCGACGCGGCCACGAGATCGTGGAGAAGGCGCTCACCGTCCTCCGCAACCTCGACCACCGCGGCGCCTCCGGAGCCGACCCCGATGACGGCGACGGCGCAGGCATCCTCACCCAGGTCCCCCACGACCTGTACACCGAGGTCTGCGACTTCACCCTTCCCGAGGCCGGCGCCTACGCCACCGGTATCGGCTTCCTCCCCGTCGACGAGAACGACCGCGCCCGCGCAGTCGCCACCATCGACGCCATCGTCGCCGACGAAGGCCTCACTCTCCTCGGCTGGCGCGACGTTCCCGTCGAGCCCCACTACGCCGGGCCCGCCGCCCGCGAGGTCATGCCGCACTTCGCGCAGATCTTCGTCAGCGGCACCCCGGGCACGCCCACCGAGGGCCTCACCGGCATCGCCCTCGAGCGCTACGCCTACTGCGTCCGCAAGCGCGCCGAGCACGAGACCGGCGTCTACTTCCCGAGCCTGTCCCCGCGCACCATCGCCTACAAGGGCATGCTCACCACACCCCAGCTCGAACCGTTCTTCCCCGACCTGTCGGACCGGCGCTACACCTCCGGGCTGGCCCTGGTCCACTCCCGGTTCTCCACCAACACCTTCCCGTCCTGGCCGCTGGCCCACCCCTTCCGGTACGTCGCCCACAACGGTGAGATCAACACCGTCAAGGGCAACCGGAACATGATGCGCTCGCGTGAGGCCAAGCTCGCCAGCGACCTCATCCCCGGCGACCTCGACCGCCTCTTCCCGATCGTGGACCCCGAGGACTCCGACACCGCCTCCTTCGACGACGCCCTCGAACTGCTCCACCTCGGCGGCCGGTCCCTGCCCCACGCCGTCCTCATGATGATCCCGGAACCCTGGGAGAACCACACCGAGATGGACCCGGCCGTCCGGGCCTTCTACGAGTACCACTCCACCCTCATGGAGCCCTGGGACGGACCCGCGTCCGTCTCCTTCACCGACGGCACCGTCGTCGGCTCCGTCCTGGACCGCAACGGCCTGCGCCCCGGCCGCTACTGGGTCACCGACGACGGTCTCGTCGTCCTGGCCTCCGAAGCCGGCGTCCTCGACATCGACCCCGCAACCGTCGTCCGCAAGGGCCGCCTCCAGCCCGGCCGCATCTTCGTGGTCGACACCGAGCAGGGCCGCATCATCGAGGACGAGGAGATCAAGGCCGAACTCGCCGCCCAGCACCCCTACCGGGAATGGGTCGACAACGGCATCACCCGCCTCGCCGACCTGCCCGCCGCCGAACCCGCCCGGGTCGCCCAGCTCGAGCTCGCCCAGCAGACCTTCGGCTACACCGAGGAAGAGCTCCGCATCATCCTCACGCCGATGGCCCGCACCGGTGCCGAACCCATCGGCTCCATGGGCACCGACACCCCGGTCGCGGCGCTCTCCGACCGCTCCCGGCAGATCTTCGACTACTTCACCCAGCACTTCGCCCAGGTCACCAACCCGCCGCTCGACGCCATCCGCGAAGAGATGGTCACCAGTGTCGGCACCCTCCTGGGAGCCGAAGGCAACCTGCTCTCGGCCGACCCTGGCGACACCCAGCGCCTCTCCCTGCCCACACCCGTCCTCGACCAGGCCGAACTCGCCGCCATCGTCGCCGCTGGACAGGGCAACCCCGCGCTGCGCACCCACACCGTCGACGGCACCTACCCCGTCGACGGCGGCGGCCGGGCGCTCGCCGAACGCCTCGACGAGATCAACGCCGAAGCCGACCGCGCCATCGCCGACGGCGCCCGCATCCTCGTGCTCAGCGACCGCGGAGCCGGCCCCGACCGTGCACCCGTCCCGTCGTTGCTGCTCACTGGGTCCGTCCACCACCATCTCGTGCGCGAGAAGACCCGCACCGAGGTCGGACTCCTCATCGAAGCCGCCGACGTGCGCGAGTGCCACCACGTCGCCCTGCTCCTGGGCTACGGTGCCTCGGCCGTCAACCCCTACCTCTCGCTGGAGACCGTCCGCAGCATGGTCGAGAGCGGCCAGCTCGGCGGTGTCGAAGCCGACCAGGCCGTCCGCAACACCCTCAAGGCCTACGCCAAGGGCGTCCTCAAGGTCATGTCCAAGATCGGTGTCTCCACCGTCGGCTCCTACACCGGAGCGCAGATCTTCGAGTCCATCGGCCTCGGCCCCGAGGTCATCGACCGCTGCTTCACCGGCACCACCTCGCGCCTCGGCGGCGTCGGTTTCGACGTCCTGGCCGAAGAGGTCGCCATCCGCCACCGCCGCGCCCACGCCGTCAACGCCGGCGCACACCGCCGCCTCGAGATCGGCGGCGAGTACCAGTGGCGCCGCGAGGGCGAACCGCACCTCTTCAGCCCCGAGACGGTCTTCAAGCTCCAGCACTCCACGAAGACCCGCTCCTACGAGATCTTCAAGGAGTACACCGACAAGGTCGACGACCAGGCCGAGAAGCTCATGACCCTGCGGGGGCTCCTGCGCTTCAAGGACGGTGCGCGACCGGCCGTGCCCGTCGACGAGGTCGAGCCCGTCTCGGAGATCGTCAAGCGCTTCTCCACCGGCGCCATGTCCTACGGCTCCATCTCCGCCGAAGCACACGAGACCCTCGCCATCGCCATGAACCGCCTCGGCGGCAAGTCCAACACCGGCGAGGGCGGCGAGGACCCCGACCGCTTCACACCCGACGCCAACGGCGACCTCCGCCGCAGCGCCATCAAGCAGGTCGCATCCGGCCGCTTCGGCGTGACCTCCCACTACCTCAGCAACGCCGACGACATCCAGATCAAGATGGCCCAGGGCGCCAAGCCCGGTGAGGGCGGTCAGCTGCCCGGCCACAAGGTCTACCCGTGGGTCGCCGGCACCCGGCACTCCACGCCCGGCGTCGGGCTCATCTCCCCGCCGCCCCACCACGACATCTACTCCATCGAGGACCTCGCCCAGCTCATCCACGACCTCAAGAACGCGAACCCCTCCGCAAGGGTCCACGTCAAGCTGGTCTCCGAAGCGGGTGTCGGCACCGTCGCCACGGGCGTCTCCAAGGCCCACGCCGACGTCGTCCTCGTCTCCGGCCACGACGGAGGCACCGGCGCCTCGCCGCTGACCTCCCTCAAGCACGCAGGAACCCCCTGGGAGATCGGCCTCGCCGAGACCCAGCAGACCCTCCTGCTCAACGGCCTGCGCGACCGCATCGTCGTCCAGACCGACGGACAGATGAAGACCGGCCGCGACGTCGTCATCGCCGCCCTCCTCGGCGCCGAGGAATACGGCTTCGCGACCGCACCCCTCATCGTCTCCGGCTGCGTCATGATGCGCGTCTGCCACCTCGACACCTGCCCCGTCGGCGTGGCCACCCAGAACCCGACCCTGCGCGAGCGCTACGCCGGCCAGGCCGACCACGTGGTGAACTTCTTCGAGTTCATCGCACAAGAGGTCCGCGAGTACCTCGCCCAGCTCGGCTACCGCAGCCTCGACGAAGCCATCGGCGCCGTCGACAACCTCGAGACCGCCGACGCCGTCGACCACTGGAAGGCCCAGGGCCTCGACCTCGCGCCCGTCCTCAACGCCGTCGAACCCTGGGAGGGCGACCACCGCCGCCAGGTCCGCGGCCAGGAACACGGACTCGAGAAGGCCCTCGACAACACCCTCATCCAGCTCGCCGAAGGCGCCATCGACTTCGGGCGGCCCGTCAAGCTCGAACTGCCCGTCCGCAACGTCAACCGCACCGTCGGCACCATGCTCGGACACGAGGTCACCGAGCGCCACGGCGCCGACGGACTGCCCGACGACACCATCGACATCACCTTCACCGGGTCGGCAGGCCAGTCCTTCGGCGCCTTCGTGCCCAAGGGCATCACCATGCGCCTGTCCGGTGACGCCAACGACTACGTCGGCAAGGGCCTCTCCGGCGGCCGCATCACCGTCCGCCCCGACGGCACCTCCCCCCCCTCGCAGCCGAAGAACACATCATCGCCGGCAACGTCATCGGCTACGGCGCCACCTCCGGCCAGATCCACCTCCGCGGGATCGTCGGCGAACGCTTCTGCGTCCGCAACTCCGGGGCCACCGCCGTCGTCGAAGGCATCGGCGACCACGGCTGCGAATACATGACCGGCGGACGCGCCGTCGTCCTCGGACGCACCGGCCGCAACTTCGCCGCCGGCATGTCCGGCGGAATCGCCTACGTCCTCGACCTCGACCCCGAACGAGTCAACGGCGAAATGGTCGAGATCGAAGAACTCACCGACGAGGACCGCGACTTCCTCACCACCACACTCACCCGCCACCGCGACGAAACCGGCTCCACCGTCGCCCAGAGCCTCCTCGACGCAGGCGAGGCCGGCCTGGCCCGCATCGGCAAGGTCATGCCCCGCGACTACAAGCGGGTCCTGACCGCCCAGGCCGAAGCCGAACGCGAAGGACGCGACGTCAACGAGGCCGTCATGGCCTCCGCGCAGTCCTAGAGCGTCCACGAACCACGAAAGGAGGAGCACCATGGGTGACCCCAAGGGCTTCCTGAAGATCACCGAACGCGAACTGCCCCAGAACCGCCCTGTGGACGTGCGTATCCAGGACTGGCGGGAGGTCCAGGAGGACTTCGACCGAGGTGCCGTCACCAAGCAGGCCTCACGCTGCATGGACTGCGGCATCCCTTTCTGCCACAACGGCTGCCCCCTCGGGAACCTCATCCCCGAGTGGAACCACCTCGTCCACACCCACGACTGGTCAGAGGCCATCGAACGCCTCCACGCCACCAACAACTTCCCCGAATTCACCGGCCGGCTCTGCCCCGCACCCTGCGAATCCGCCTGCGTGCTCGGCATCAACCAGCCCGCCGTCACCATCAAGAACGTCGAGGTCTCCATCATCGACCGCGCCTGGGAGGAAGGCTGGGTCAAGCCCCTGCCCCCCACGGAGCGCACCGGAAAGGCCGTCGCCGTCATCGGCTCCGGCCCCGCCGGCCTGGCCGCCGCACAACAGCTCACCCGAGCCGGCCACGACGTCACCGTCTACGAACGCGCCGACCGCATCGGCGGACTACTGCGCTACGGCATCCCAGAGTTCAAGATGGAGAAGCGCCACATCGACCGGCGCCTCGCCCAGATGAGCGCAGAAGGGACCACCTTCCGCACCGGCGTCGACGCCGGCGTCGACATCACCGCCGACCAGCTCAAGGCCGACCACGACGCCGTCGTCCTCACCGGCGGAGCCACTGCGGCCCGCAACCTCCCCGCCAAGGGGCGCGAACTCGGCGGCATCCACCAGGCCATGGAGTACCTCCCCTGGGCCAACAGGGTCCAGGAAGGCGACCTCGACACCCCGCCCATCACCGCCCAGGGCAAGCACGTCGTCGTCATCGGCGGCGGCGACACCGGCGCCGACTGCGTCGGCACCGCCCACCGCCAGGGCGCCGCATCGGTCACCCAGCTGGAGATCATGCCCAAGCCGCCCGCCAAGCGGCCCGACAGCCAGCCCTGGCCCACCATGCCCAACCTCTACAAGGTCACCAGCGCACACGAAGAAGGCGGCAAGCGCGTCTACTCCGTCAACACCGTCGAATTCCTCGGCGACGACGACGGTAACGTCCGTGCCATCCAGCTCGTCGAGGTCGAGCGCACCGACAAGGGCTTCGAACCCGTCGAGGGCACCGAACACGAGATCCCCGCCGAACTCGTCACCCTCGCCATGGGCTTCGTCGGCCCCGAGAAGGAGGGACTCATCGAGGACCTCGGTGTCGAACTCGACGGCCGCGGCAACGTCGTCCGCGACTCCGACTACCGCACCACCGTCGAGGGCGTCTACTGCGCCGGCGACATGGGCCGAGGCCAGTCCCTCATCGTCTGGGCCATCGCCGAAGGCCGCTCCGCAGCAGCCGGCGTCGACCGCTACCTCAACGAGCAGACACACCTGCCCGTCGCCATCCCGCCCACCGAGCGCCCGCTCGTGTAGCGATCACACCTCGTCGCCGCGCCGGGCGCAGGGACCCTTCCCCGCGCCCGGCGCGAGGGCATGCCGACGCACCCGGCATCCTTGTCCGGGGCAGGTCAGGGCTGGGACAGTGGAGCTCCACAGTTCGTCCCTCAGAGGAAAGCGGACGATGTTCTACCAGTTGGTCGGCGAAACAGCGATGGTCCTGCACTTCGCCTATCTCGCTTACCTGGTTTTGGGCGGTTTCATCGCCTGGCGCTGGCCCCGCACCTTTTGGCTGCACGTACCCGTGGCCGCCTACTCCCTGAGCATCAACATCATCGGATGGGAGTGCCCCCTCACCTACGTCGAGGACTGGGGACGGGTCAACGCCGGCCAGAGCGGCGTGGGAGACGTGGGATTCATCGACCACTACCTCACAGGCGTCATCTACCCCCCGGAACATGCATTCACCGCACAGGTCCTCGCGGGGGTGAGCGTCGCCGTCTCCTGGATCGGCGTGTTCATCCTGTGGTGGCTACGCCGACGCCGATCCACCGACCGCCCGCCCGCCTGACGGGCCACGAACCCACATGTGTCGGGGCCGACCCCTTGGGGCGGCCCCGACACCCGTCTAAGCTGAAAACATGGCCTATCAGGTGATCGGCGAAGGAGCCATGCTCCTCCACTTCGCCTTCCTCGTCTACGTGACGTTCGGCGGATTCCTCGCCTGGCGCTGGCCACGCACCCTCTGGGCCCACGTGCCCATCGCCGCATACGCCCTCGGTATCGCCGTCATCGGGTGGGTCTGCCCCCTCACCCACGTCGAGAACTGGGGCCGCCGCAACGCCGGACAAGAAGGCATCACCGGCACCGGATTCATCGACAACTACCTCTCCGGCATCATCTACCCCGAAGGGCAGATGATCGTCTTCGAACTCATGGTCGGCACCAGCGTCGCCATCTCCTGGATCGGCGTCGTCCTCATCCACCTGTACCGGCGACACAGAGCCCCACCCGCACCGCACCCCACCGACGGCCACTGAGGCCTGCTCGACGATGTCCGCCTGCCTGCCCGCCCGTCACATCCCTCTCGTCGGACGTCTCCGGCGCAGAGGCCGGTCGAGTCACCCACCACCAACCTTCGACCGACGCCTGGCGGCGCAGCACTTGCCGAAGCGACGGAAGGTGCCCGCCGAACAGAACCGACCGCGAGCGTAAAAACCGCGCATGGATTCCCGGCCGACCGTTCACCACTCCCACCCCCCACACTTACGGTCGGACCATGACCGTTGTGACCTGGGACTCCTTCCGCGCCGCGGAGCACTTCACCATGCGCAACGCGCGGCTGCTGGACCGACACCGATTCGACTTCCTCTTCCAGGCCGGATCCGCGGAGCAAGTGCGCTCCGCCCTCGCCGCCTACCGCAACATCGACGGCGGATACGGCAACGGCCTCGACCCCGATCTGCGCGGCCACGCCAGCCAACCCGTCGCCGTCGAACTCGCCCTGCGCCTGCTCGACGAACTCGGACCGCTCCCCCCACCCCTCGTCGCAGGCATCTGCCGCTACCTCAACGCCAACGCCAACGCCGACGGCGGGCTGCCCGCCGCCCTGCCCGGCATCCGTCACACCGAAGCCGCACCCTGGTACCAACACACCGACGACTTCAGCAGCCGGCTCGACACCACCGCCATGATCACCGGCCTGCTCCACAAACACCGCATCACGCACCCCTGGCGCGACACCGCCACCGCCTACTGCTGGAAGAAGATCGACAGCCTCAAGTGGACCGACCCCCACGAGGCCATCGGCATCTGCAGCTTCCTCCAGAACGTCCCCGACCGCCAACGCGCGATGGAGGCCCTCGGCCGCCTCTCCACCAGGATCCGCGCCGTCATCGACGTCCACCCGCGCGCCACCGGCCACGTCCACACCCCCCTGGACCTGGCCTGCCACCCCGACCACATCGCCCGCCTGCTCTTCACCGACTCCGAGATCGAACGCAATCTCGAGGCCTTCGAACACGACCAGCGCTCCGACGGCGGCTGGGACGCCTGCTGGGACCACTGGGACACCGCCGCGACCATCGAACGCGAAGGCATGCGCACCATTCAACGGCTGCGCATCCTCCGCGACTACGGACGCATCCAGGTCGACCTGCCCCGCCCCCGCTACGAGGCCCCAGCCGACTGAACCACCGCCCGTTCCGCACCACCGGCCGGGTGAGAACGCCAACACTTCGCATGCCGACCCACCGGAACGGGCACCCATGCCACTGAATCCACAGGAACCGCGAAAGCCCGCACACGTGGGGAAACATCCCATGAGTGCATTCGTGCACACCACGAAGACGTCTTCTCGCAGACGAGAGGACATCCCCTCGCAACCTGGTTTAGACCACTGCACCCCCAGAACGCTCTAGAGTGTTACATGTGACACGTCGAGCCAAAATCGTCGCGACCCTCGGTCCTGCAACCTCGAGCCCGGACACGCTCCGGCAGCTCGTCCACGCAGGACTGGACGTCGCCCGCATCAACCTCAGCCACGGAACCCACGACGACCACCTCGCCGGCCTCGCCAACCTCCGAGCAGCCGCCGAGGCCGAACGCCGCCCCGTCGGCGTACTCGCCGACCTCCAAGGCCCCAAGATCCGCGTCGGGACCTTCCCCGACGGGCCCATCGAACTCGACGAGGGCGACGAGTTCACCATCACCACCGAAGACGTCCCCGGCGACCGGAACCGCGTCTCCACCACCTACGAAGGACTCCCCGGAGACGTCCGCCCCGGCGACCGCGTCCTCATCGACGACGGCCGGGTCGTCCTCGAATGCACCAAGACCACCAGCACCGACGTCCACACACGCGTCATCTTCGGCGGCCCCGTCTCCAACCACAAGGGGCTCAACCTCCCCGGGGTTGCCGTCAGCGTCCCCGCACTCACCGACAAGGACGAGGACGACCTCCGCTGGGCCCTGCGCCAAGGCGTCGACATCGTCGCCCTCTCCTTCGTGCGCAGCCCCGCGGACGCCGAAGAATGCCACCGGATCATGGACGAAGAGGGGGTTACCGTCCCCCTCATCGCCAAGATCGAAAAACCCCAAGCCGTCGAACGCCTCCACGACATCATCGAGGTCTTCGACGGCGTCATGGTCGCCCGCGGTGACCTCGGCGTCGAGCTTCCCCTCGAGAACGTCCCCATGGTGCAGAAGCGCGCCATCGAACGCTGCCGCGACAAGGCCAAACCGGTCATCGTCGCCACGCAGATGCTCGAATCCATGATCTCGGCACCCCGACCCACCCGCGCCGAAGCCTCCGACGTCGCCAACGCTGTGCTCGACGGCGCCGACGCCGTCATGCTCTCCGGCGAGACCAGTATCGGCCAGTACCCCGTCGACACCGTCGAAACCATGGCCCGAATCGTCGGAGCGGCCGAACAGGAGTCCCTCCGGGCCTCCCACATGCTCAACCGCGTCCCGGAGACCACCGGCGGCGCCATCGCCCGCGCTGCCGCCGAGATCGGCGCGACCGTCGGAGCACGCGCACTCGTCGCCTTCACCATGTCCGGTGAGACCGCACGACGCCTGGCCCGCTACCGCTCACCCATCCCGCTCATGGCCTTCACGACCGAAAGCCTCACCCGCGGACGCCTGTCGCTCACCTGGGGCACCGAGACCAACCTCGTCCCCTGGGTCGACAACACCGACGACATGGTCCGCCAGGTCGAACACGAACTACTGCAACACACCGACTACAACCGCGGCGACAAGATCGTCATCGTCGCAGGAAGCCCGCCCGGCACCACCGGATCCACCAACTCCCTGCGTGTACACCGCCTCGGAGACGCCGTCGCCCTGAACCCGTAGAACCAGAACCCGACCGCACCCGGCGGAGCGACGTGTCGCATCGGGACCGGCCCGGGAACGGCGCACCACGCGCCCGACCCCGGCCGGGCCCGGGTGCGACACCCGGCGCGGCAGGGTCCGGCCTCACTCCGAGGCCCGCACCTCATCACCCGCCGGCGCGCCCTTGCCGCCCTGCTCCGGCATCACCCGATCCAACGGCATGTCCCACGGCAACAGGTTCCACGGACTCGCCGGATCCTCGGTCAACAACCCCAACGCCGTCCAGATCCGGTCCTGCCCCGAGTACTCGCCCAACATCCCCTTGCTCGGCCACAGCAGGTACCCCGCATGGAACGCCGCAGCCAACTGCGTCCACGACGAATAGCGGCGCTGCAGATCCGACGCCACCCGACGCAGCATCGTCTGCGTCTCCGCCGGGCTCAACCAGTCCAGGCTCGCGCCCCCGCACACCAAACGGATCACGTGCACCGACTTCCACCACTGGTACGCACCGATGATCACGGTCTCGTGGTCCTCGTCCGCGCGCACCACCGAACGCAGACGGCGCACCTGCTCCTCACTCAACAACACGTGCGTACCGGTGTCCGCACCGCCCTGCTCACGCGGAAGACGCGACTTCGCCGTCCCCGCACGCAGGTCCACCACAAGATCGAGCGTCGGACCCCGGTGCAGCTCCTCGTGCAGGCCCTCCACCGTCGCCCGCAACGACTCCAGGCCCGTCACACCCCACTGCTCCTCCAGCACCCTCCGGTACCGGCGCCGCAACGAGGGACGCGCAACCACGTCCCAGGGCTCGGCCAACGCCACCCGGAACGGCGCAGCCACCGCCGCAGCCCAACGCTGCGTGCTCAGCGGGGCCTCGGGATCCTTCGTGCGGACCGCGGGCGACTCGCGTGCACCGATCACCAACTCCGCGAAGGAACCGGCCGCCAACACCGTCACCGGCAGGAACGACCACCCCGGCAGACTCAGCGCGACCAGGAGCACCACAAGGAACGCGACGGGCGTCCACAACCAGGGCTGGCGGCGGCGCGAGCCCCAGGCGACCACGACCCAGGCGCCAATCACCAGTGCGCCGACGACCCCGGCGACCACGGTCAGCACCCGTCGCTCCTCTCACGTGCTCGGCGTCGGTTACGCCATCAAGGATCGACGACGCCGACTCTCCTGCGCGACCGAACTCACGGGTTGTGTTCAGGTTGTGGCCGTGATGTAACCGGTCCCGTCCTCGTTCGTCCGCAGTAAAGGACAAAGGACCTGTTCGGGGTGGAAGTGGGCCGGTAATCACGAAGGTTTCGGCCCTCCTCTACACGAGCGCGCCCGCCCGCGGGGGCGCGTGGGACCGGCGTGAGCGGGGGAGACGGGGGGCGAGGTCTCAGAACTCGGGGCCCACGAAGGCGTCCATGCGCGCCACGGCGGAACTGCGGGAGATGGAGACGATGTAGGCGTTATGGACCGGCTCCCGTTCGCCCACGTGCAGTTTCCATTCGATGTTCCTCGGGTCCAGAGCCCGGAGGAGGGTGTCGACCATGCCCGTCGAGGTGTTGACGAACTGGTACCGCGGATACTCGTGGTACTTGTAGTGCGTCACCTCGCCGGAACGCCGCTTCTTGCGTATGCGGTCGATGAGCCGGCATCCGTCGGAGTGGATGAGCCCTCGCTTGGGGGTGGGCGCGTCGACGATGATGCTGCGTGAGTACATGCGGTGCATGCTTGCTCACGCTTCGGACATTTTCCGGCTATGGGTGCCTTGAACAGCAAAAAGGCCACCCGCGATGGGTGGCCTGAGTACCCCGGGTGGGATTCGAACCCACACTTTGCAGGACTTGAATCTGCTTCCTCTACCTGTTGGGATACCGGGGCGTCAAGTCTTCTCTCGACTTTTTTCGGTTGTCGGTGCGGCGCCGTGCGGCCAACAGTGTAGTCACGATTGCCGCGCTTTGCCGGGGCCAACGCACAGCATACTAGCGGATCTCGGTAACCTCGAATGCGTGACGAGGACGCAGAGCCGTGTGGTGATCGCGGAAGACGAGGCCCTGATCCGCCTGGATCTCAAGGAGATGCTGGAAGAGGACGGCTACACCGTCGTCGGCGAGGCCGGTGACGGCGAGGCCGCCATCCGGCTTGCCCGGGAGGTCGAGCCCGACCTGGTGATCACCGACATCAAGATGCCGGTGCTCGACGGCCTCTCGGCCGCCGAGACCATCGCGGGCGAACGCATCGCCCCCGTGGTGATCCTGACGGCCTTCTCCCAGCGCGAGCTGGTGGAGCGGGCCCGGGAGGCCGGGGCGATGGCCTACCTGGTCAAGCCGTTCAACAAGACCGATCTGGTGCCGGCCATCGAGATGGCCACCTCCAGGTACGCCGAACTGGCGGCCCTGGAGGCCGAGGTCGGCAGCCTCCAGGAGAGGCTGGAGACCCGGAAGCTGGTCGAGCAGGCCAAGGGGTTGCTGCAGAGCCGACACGGCATGAGCGAGCCCGAGGCCTTCCGCTGGATCCAGAAGAACTCCATGGACAAGCGGCTGACCATGCGCAAGGTCGCCGAGACCGTGGTGGAGGCGCTCGGCGGCCAGCAGTCCTGACCGTAGAACGAAGACCCGCGCACGATCTGCTCGAGGGGCCGTCCCGATCCGTCGGGGCGGCCCCTCCGCCGTGTCCGGGGGTGGTCGGAGTGGCGTCCGGAGGGCTGTCTCAGAGATGACGTCCGGTCGCTCACGGCGTCCGCAGGCGCACAGTTCGTCAGGTCGGTCCGGATACGGCGAGACAGGTGTTCAAGATCGGAACGGGTCGGGTGGCGGCTCTGTCTCGTTTGCGCACAATGCAATGACGGTTGGGTCACGTGGCTTAAGTGGGGCTGAACGTCCGTACTGAACCGGGCTAAACTCGCCGCACCGAACAGCAAGGATCAAGGCGCCCGGATACCCCTATTCGGGACGTTTCCCCCAGACGCGCAAGGAGCGTGCGTGCGCACACGCCTCGTGACCGTGCTGCTCGCCCTGATCACCGCCTTCGTGGTGGTTCCGGGGCCGGCGGCGACGGCGGACGAACAGGGCGGTGAATCGCTCACAGGCCAGATCGGGCAACCGGACGACCGTTCGCAGGGTGTCGAAGGCATCCGCATCACGGTTTCCGACGGTGACGACGAGGTCGGAGCGGATGAGACCGACCCTGATGGAAATTGGGAGGTGGAGGTTCCCGGACCGGGCACCTACCACCTCGAGGTCGACCAGGCGTCCGTGCCCGGCGAGTACGAACTGCGCGAGACGCCGCTCGTGACCGAGGGCACCGTGGAGGTCGAGTCGGGAGACAACCAGACCCTGATCATCGCCCTGATCGAGGC
Source organism: Nocardiopsis salina YIM 90010 (assembly GCF_000341025.1). GTDB lineage: Bacteria > Actinomycetota > Actinomycetes > Streptosporangiales > Streptosporangiaceae > Nocardiopsis > Nocardiopsis salina. The sequence continues at coordinate 24,477 of NZ_ANBF01000203.1, forward strand.
GGGTGAGGACCAGCAGGAGGATTCCTCGCCCTCGCCGGAGGAGGACACGAGCGAGGAAGAGGACGCCGCCGCCGACGGGGAGGGCATCGAGGTCGAGGGCGTTTCCGGCGGCTTCGGTGACCGCTTGGCCCAGATCGCCGCAGCGGGTGTGCTCTTCGGCCTGGTCATCGCGGTCTCGGCGATCGGCCTCTCGCTGATCTTCGGCACGACCAAGCTCATCAACTTCGCGCACGGCGACATGGTCACCTTCGGCGCGATGATGGCGCTGCTCTTCAGCACCGGCGCGGCCGGATTGGGTAACTCGCTGCTGGCGATCTTCGCCGGTCTGGGCGGTGCGATCCTGCTGGGAGCGCTGTTGGAGGGCAAGGTCCGTGCGGTGCCGTTGATCGTGGTCCAGTGGACGGCGGTCTTCGGCGGTATCGCCCTGGCCACGGCGATGGGTGTTGCCGGCGACTCGATCGAGTGGCAGGTGCCGTTGTGGGCCTCGGCGGGGATCGCCGTGGCCATGGGTGCGGTCCTGGGCGGGACGATGGAGCGCTATCTGTGGCGCCCGTTGCGGCGCAGGAATGTGGCGCTGATCCAGATGTTCATCGTCTCGATCGGTCTGGCGCTGGTGCTGCGGCACGTGATCCTGGTTCTGTTCAGTGCGAACAGGACGCGGTACTCGGGTTACCAGGTGCAGGAGATGGTGCACTTCGGTCCCGTCTCGTTGCCGCCGCGCGACCTGGTGATCATGGGCGTTGCAGTGCTGGTGCTGGTGCTGGTGGCGTGCCTGCTTCAGTTCACGCGCGTCGGCAAGGCGATGCGTGCTGTCTCCGACAACCGTGATCTGGCCGAGTCGTCCGGTATCGACGTGGACCGGGTGACGCTCTACGTGTGGTTCCTGGGTGGCGGACTGGCGTCGCTGGGCGGTGTGCTCTTCGGCCTGAACCAGGTCGTCGACTACGAGATGGGCTTCCGCCTGCTGCTGATGATGTTCGCCGCCGTGATCCTCGGTGGTCTGGGCACGGCGTACGGGGCGATGGTCGGGGGTCTGGCCGTCGGCCTGGTGTCGATGTTGTCCACCCTGTGGTTCCCGGCCCAGCTGATGGAGGCCTGGGCGCTGGCATTGATGATCCTGATGCTGCTGGTCAGGCCGCAGGGTCTGCTCGGTCGGCGCGAACGGGTCGGCTAGGAGAGGTAGACGATGGATATTCTGACGATCCTCGCCGAGTCCGCCCGAACCGCGGTCGGTCCGATTGCGGCGATCTATGCATTGGCTGCGGTGGGCCTGAACCTGCATTTCGGGTACACGGGTCTGCTGAACTTCGGTCAGGTCGGGTTCATGCTGGTGGGCGCGTACGGCGTCGGTATCAGTGTGGCTGTGTTCGACCTTCCGGTGTTGGTCGCGTTCGCTGTGGGCCTGGCGTGTGCCGTGGTTCTGGCGTTGTTGCTCGGTATTCCGACGCTGCGGTTGCGTGCGGATTATCTGGCGATCAGCACGATCGCGACGGCCGAGGTGTTGCGGTTGGTCTACCGGGCGGGTTTCGCCGAGCCGTTGACCAACGGTGTGTACGGGCTGCAGAACCTGTCTTCGGGTTTCCGGTCGGTGAATCCGTTCGAGGCCGCGGGCCGGTACGGCTTCGGGGTGTTCAATTTCAGCGGTAACCACCTGTGGGTCATGGTTGTGACCTGGGGCCTGGTGGGGTTGTTCGCGTTGTTGACGTGGATGTTGATGCACAGTCCATGGGGCCGTGTCATCAAGGGCATCCGTGAGGACGAGGACGCTGTGCGCAGCCTCGGTAAGAACGTGTTCGCGTACAAGATGCAGGTGCTGGTGCTGGGCGGCATGATCGGTGCGCTGGCCGGCGCGATGATGGCGGTGCACCAGGCGGCGATCAACCCGGACCAGTTCAAGCCGCAGGTGACGTTCTTCCTGTGGGCCATTCTGCTGTTGGGCGGTGCGGGCCGTGTGTTGGGCCCGGTCATCGGTTCGGTGGTGTTCTGGTTCCTGATGAGCTTCACGGAAGGCTTCCTGGACGAACTGGACGGTGAGGGTTATCTGCCGTTCCTGTCGGGTCCGGACTTCGGCGCGATCCAGTTGGCCTTCGTGGGTCTGCTGTTGGTGGTGCTGATCGTCTTCCGGCCGCAGGGTCTCATCGGCGACCGCAAGGAGATGCTGATCAATGTCAAGTGACGAGACGACGGTCTCCGGTGCCGAGGACCGTATGGCGGGTGTCGATCCGGTTCCGGGTGTGGGCAAGCCCGATCCGATCCTGGTGGCTGATGGGGTGCGCCGTTCGTTCGGTGGGCTGAAGGCCGTGGATGTGGATCACCTGGAGGTGCAGCGGGGGACGATCACTGCGTTGATCGGTCCGAACGGTGCCGGAAAGTCGACGTTGTTCAACCTGCTGACGGGGTTCGACCGTGTGGACGAGGGGCGTTGGTCCTTCGAGGGCACGGCCATCAACGGTCGGCGGGGCCATCAGGTGGCGCGTTCGGGGATGGTGCGGACATTCCAGTTGACGAAGGCGCTGACACGGATGTCGGTGTTGGACAACATGCTGCTCGGTGCTCAGGGGCAGTTCGGTGAGCGGATGGCCGGTGCGTTGTGGCGGCCGGGTTGGGCACGTCAGGAGCGGGCCAACACCGAGCGTGCGTCGGAGCTGTTGGAGCGGTTCCGCCTGGTCGACAAGCGCGATGACATGGCGGGGTCGCTGTCGGGTGGCCAGCGCAAGTTGTTGGAGATGGCGCGGTCGTTGATGACCGAGCCGAGCATGATCATGTTGGACGAGCCGATGGCGGGTGTGAATCCGGCGTTGGTGCAGTCGTTGTTGAGTCACATCACGTCGTTGCGGGACGAGGGGCGCACGGTCCTGTTCGTGGAGCACGACATGGACGTGATCATGGGCATCAGCGATTGGATCGTGGTGTTGGCGCAGGGCCGGGTGATCGCGGAGGGGCGTCCTTCCGACATCAAGTCCGACAAGCAGGTGATCGACGCCTACCTGGGTGCCCAGGAGGACGAGGCGGCCGAGTCCCGGGAGGGTGACGATGGCTGACAACGGCGAGAACGGCAAGCTGCCGGCCGAGGAGGTCCCTGCCGAGGTCGAGAGCGCGGCTGTGGCTCAGGAACAGCGTGAAGAGGTTCTGGAGCAGGCGCGGGCCGAGGCGTTGGAGGTGGGTGGCCCGGAGGACCATCTGCTGTTGGCAAAGGACGTGGTGGCCGGTTACGTGCCGGGTGTGAACATCCTGAACGGGTGCACGCTGACCTTGTCCGAGGGCGAGGTCGTGGCGATCATCGGTCCGAACGGTGCCGGCAAGTCGACGTTGATCAAGACGGTCTTCGGGCTGATCCCGGTACGTGAGGGCGATGTGACGCTGCGGGCGTCGAGTATCGCGGGTCTGCCCGCGCACAGTCTGGTGGAGCGCGGTGTGGGGTATGTGCCTCAGACGCAGAACGTGTTCCCGTCCTTGACGATCGAGGAGAATCTGCAGATGGGGGCGTTCTTGCGCCCTCGGAGTTTTGCGGAGCGCTTCAGGTTCGTGTCGGATCTGTTCCCGTTGTTGGCCGATCGGCGCCGTGCGAAGACCGGCTCTTTGTCGGGCGGTGAGCGTCAGATGGTGGCGATGGGCCGGGCTCTGATGATGGATCCGTCGGTGTTGTTGCTGGACGAACCGACGGCGGGTCTGTCACCGATCTTCCAGGAGGAGGTCTTCCAGCGGGTCAAGGAGGTCAACGGGACGGGGGTCTCGGTGGTGATGGTGGAGCAGAATGCGCGCCGTTGCCTGCAGATCTGTGACCGGGGTTATGTGCTGGACCAGGGGCGTAACGCCTATACGGGTTCGGGCGCTGATCTGTTGGAGGACCCGAACGTCATCGAGTTGTACTTGGGGACGTTGGCGAAGGGTTGATTCGGCCCTGCTGAGAACGCACGAGGGCGGGGACGGCCATGACCGGCCGTTCCCGCCCTTCGTCGTGCCCGGGAGCGTGTGCGGCTTCAGTTCCGGTCGTCGGTGTGGTCGACGTATTCGCGGATGTCGTAACCGCCGGTGCCGAATTCGAAGACCTCGAAGGTGGCGGCGGTGGGGTCGCCGTTGTCGTCGAGGTCGATGTTGCCGCTGGCGCCCTGGTAGTTGATGTCCTCGCCGTCGTCGAGGAGGTCGCGGCATTCCTCGAAGCTGCTGCATTCGGTGCCGTCGGGGCGGCTGACCTCGACGATGTGGGAGGTGTAGTCGGTGGGGTCGGTGCTGTCGGCGGATTCGGCGGCCAGGGCGATGAGGTTGACGCAGTCGTAGACCTGGGGCGCGAACTGGAAGATCTCCAGGTTGCCGTCGAAGTCGCCGATGCCCTCGTTGAACTCGTCGTTGTCGGCGCTGGGGGCGACGCCGGTGACACCGTTGACGAGGTCGGCGTTCTCGCTGACGGTGGCGCCGAGGTCGGGGTCGTTGAGGCCGTCGGTGACGTAGACCTGGTCGCCGTCGACGCCGGATTCGAGGAGGGAGGCGAGGATCTGGGCCCCTTCCTCGAAGGAGATGAGGGCGACGGCGTCGACGTCGTTCTCGTTGACCGCGTCGATGACGGCGCCGAAGTTGGTGGTGTCGGGGTCATAGGTCTCCGCGATGGGGACCTGGGCTCCGTTGGAACGGAGCTCGTTCTGGGCGGCCTGGAGGTAGCCGGAGCCGTAGTCGTCGGCGCGGGCGATGACGGCTACGCTCTGGTGGTTGTCGTCGAGGATCTCCTGGGCGAGGACGGGACCGGCCATGAGGTCGCTGGGTGCGGTGCGGTGGAAGTGGCCGCCGTCCTCTATGTCGGAGAGGTCGGGGGCGGTGCTGGAACCGGAGCACTGGGCGATCCCGGCGCCGGTGATGGTCTGGTGGACGGCTTGTGTCATGCCGGAGGAGGCGGCCCCGATGACGGCGTCGGCGCCGTCGGCGACGAGGGTGCCCGCGGAGTCGTTGGCGCGGCCTTCTTCGCCGGCTTCGTCCGCTGTCATGGGGTCGGGGACGTCGGTGCCGAGGACTCCGCCCGCGTCGTTGATCTCGGAGATGGCGTATTCGGTGGCGGAGAGCTGGGGCGGGCCGAGGTAGGCGAGGTTGCCGGTCTGGGGGTAGAGGATGCCGAGGTTGAGGGCGTTCTCGTCGGCGGCGGGTGTGTCGGTGCCGTCGCCGTTGCCGCAGGCGGTGAGGGCGAGCGTGAGGGCGGTCAGGACTGCGGGCAGGGTCAGGGCTCTGGCTGTGGTCATGGTCGTGGTGGTCCGTTCGGGTGGTGCGCGCCGGGGCGCCGTGGGTGGTCGTGCGGGGGGTGGGGCGGCCCGGTGGTGGTCGGGTGCGCCACGGCGGGGGCGCGTTCCGGTGTCCGGGGCCGCGGGGTGGATGGTACGCGGGTGCGGGTCGGTCGTCGTACGAGTAGTCGACGTAGTCGTCGACACCGTAACCGTCGTCGCCGAGGTGGAGGACCTCGAAGGTGGCGGTGGTGCGGTGGGACCGCCTTTCTCGAGCGTCGGAAAGCGAAGGGCACGACCACTCGTGCGCGGCCGTGCCCGGGGGATGGTTCTCCTTCGCTGACCGAGGTGTCAGTCCTCCACGGTGTAGTCGACGAACTCGAGGGTGCCTTGGCCGTCGTCGTCCCAGTGGAAGACCTCGAAGGTGGCGGCTGTGGGGTCGCCGTTTTCGTCGAAGTCGATGTCGCCGCTGGTGCCCTGGTAGTCGATCTCCTCACCGTCCTGGAGGAGGTCGCGGCACTCTTCGAAAGTGGTGCATTCGGTGCCGTCGGGGCGGCTGATCTCGCCGACGTGGTCGACGTACTCGGTGGGGTCGGTGCTGCCGGCGGATTCGGCGGCCAGGGCGATGCTGGTGACGCAGTCGTAGACCTGCGGGGCGAACTGGAAGACGTCCAGACCGGGCTCGAACTCGCGCAGGCCTTCGTTGAACTCGGGGTTGTCGGCGCCGGGGGCGACACCGGTCATGCCGTTGATGACCTCGGGGTCGTTCTCGTTTACGGTCTCGCCGAGGTCGGGGTCGTTGAGGCCGTCGGTGACGTAGAGCTCTTCACCCTCGAAGCCGGCCTCGATGAGTTCGGCGATGACCTGGGCGCCCTCTTCGAAGGAGATGAGCGCGACGGCATCCGCGTCGGCGTTGTCGGCCCCGTTGACCACCGAGTCGAAGTTGGTGGCGTCGGGGTCGAAGGTGTCGGTGTGGACGACGTCGGCACCGAGGGCCTCGAGTTCGCTCTCGACGGCGTCGAGGTAGCCGGAGCCGTAGTCGTCGGCGCGGGCGATGACGGACATGCTGACGTGGCCGTCGTCGACCATCTGCTCGGCCATGACCGGACCGGCCATGAGGTCGCTGGGCGCGGTCCGGTAGAAGTAGCCGCCGTCGTCGATGTCGCTGAGTTCGGGGGCGGTGCTGGAGCCCGAGCACTGGACGATCTCGGCGCCGGTGACGGAGTCGTAGACGGCTTGTGTCATGCCGGAGGCGGCGGCGCCGATGACGGCGTTGACCTCGTCGGCGACGAGGTTGTTGGCGGCGTCGTTGGCCTGTCCGGCGTCTCCTGCTTCGTCGGCCTCGTTGATGTCGGGGACGTCGGTGCCGAGGATGCCGCCGGCGACGTTGATGTCCTCGATGGCGTACTCGGCAGCGGCCAGCTGGGGCGGGCCGAGGAAGGCCAGGTTGCCGGTCTGGGGGTAGAGGATGCCGAAGTTGAACTCTTCGCCGGCTTCTCCGCCGTCCCCGGTGTCGCCGTTGCCGCACGCGGAGAGCCCCAGTACAAGGGCCGCGGTGGCGGCAGTCAGGCCGAGGGCCTTCTTGCTTGCCATGATCGTGGTAACTCCGTTCAACCGGCGAGGGACCGGCCGTGTCTTCGGCCGGACCGATCTTGCGAGTTCGCCCTGATGTCCGACATGTGTGGCATGACTTAAACAGGAGCGTTAGCGGAGCTTAAGCACGGAGCTTCTGTGACGAGAAGTGAAGGGCGATACTTGGTGCCGACTCGCCTCCGAGGCGTTATGAAGCTGTGGTCATCCTGCTCCCGGGTGGCGCGTCCGCGCATTCGGCGGAGCTGCGGCCGTCCGTGAAGTGGCCCTTGTCCGTGGGGGTGTGCGCACACGGAAGGGCCCCACCGGGAAACCAGTCCAGTGCGAAAGAGTGGTCTCCGGTGGAGCCCTTCGCGGCGGGCGGGGCGCTCAGTCTTCCTGCGGCATGTCCCGCAGCATGCAGGTCAGCCGGGAGGTGCACACCTTGCGGCCCTCGTCGTCGGTGATGGTGATCTCCCAGGTCGCCAGGGTGCGCCCCAGGTGAACCGGTGTGGCCACACCGGTCACGTGGCCCCGGGTGGCCGACCGGTGGTGTGTGGCGTTGATCTCGATTCCCACGGCGATACGGCCGAACTGCTGGGCATGGACCATCGAACCGATCGAGCCGAGCGACTCGGCCAGCACACAGGAGGCGCCGCCGTGCAGCAGGCCGTAGGGCTGGCGGTTGCCTTCGACGGGCATCGTGCCCACGACCCGTTCGGCGGAGGCCTCGCTGACCTCAATGCCCATCGTCTCGCCGAGGCCCCCGGTCAGGGCGCCCGAATCGATGAGCGAGCGCATGTCCTCGGGATTGGTCGTCATGTCGTGCCTTCCGATCCGTGGGAGAGGTCCTGGCCCGGGCGGGCGGTTGTGGCCGCTGTCCGGGCGGGCCCCGCGGCGCGGCCCTGCGAAGAGGCCGCGGACTGTCTGCGGAGCATCCTAGGATTCGTGGTGTGGTGACCAAGCGAGAGACCCCCGATCAGACGAACCGGGCCGGCACGGCCCCGACCGCCTCCGACAGCGGGGGCCGACGCCCCAGACTGCTGCTCCTGGACGGCCACTCCATGGCTTTCCGCGCCTTCTTCGCCCTTCCGGTGGAGAACTTCGGAACGAGCACCGGCCAGTCGACCAACGCCATCTACGGTTTTGCTTCGATGCTGGTCAAGCTCCTGCGCGAGGAGGAGCCCACCCACGTCGCAGTGGCCTGGGACCTGTCCGGCCCCACGTTCCGGGACGAGGCCTACGACGGCTACAAGGAGGGGCGTTCGGAGACCCCGCCCGAGTTCCCCGCCCAGGTCCCCCTCACCCAGGACCTCATGCGCCTGATCGGTGTGACCAACCTGTCCGCGTCCGGCTACGAGGCCGACGACGTCATTGCCACACTGGCGCACCAGGGCGGTGAGGCCGGCATGGAGGTGCTCATCGCCTCCGGTGACCGCGACGCCTTCCAGTTGGTCAGCGGCGACTGCACGGTGCTGTACCCGGGGCGCAGCCTGTCCGACCTCAAGCGCATGACGCCCGAGGCGGTCCAGGACAAGTACGGGGTGCCGCCCGAGCGCTACCGCGACCTGGCCGCGCTGGTGGGGGAGAAGGCCGACAACCTGCCCGGCGTCCCCGGGGTGGGCCCCAAGACGGCCGCGAAGTGGATCACCAAGTTCGGCTCCCTGGACGAGCTCGTGGCCCACGCGGACGAGATCACCGGCAAGGCGGGGCAGAACTTCCGCGACCACCTCGACGACGTGCTGCGCAACATGCGCCTCAACCTCCTGGCTACCGACGTCGAGCTCGAGACCGGGGTGGCGGACCTGACCCTGGGTGAGGCCGACCGCGCGGGCGTCGATGCGCTCTTCGACAACCTGGAGTTCGCCTCCAACCTGCGCGAGCGCCTCTACAGCGTCATCAACGTCGACGAGGCCGCCGCGCAGGGCGAGTCCGACGCCGCCGAGGGGTTCGAGGTCGACCTCACCGTGCCCGTGACGGGCGGGCTCGCCGCCTGGCTGACGGAGCACGCCGCGCCCGGGGCCGTGACCGCCGAGGCACCGGCCGGCTTGGCTCTGGAAGCGACCTGGGGGCGGGGCACCGGCCGGGTGGACGCGCTCGCGATCAGCGTGCCCAGCGGGGCCGCGGCCGCCGTCGACCCCACGGCCTTGGACGCGGCCGACACCGAGGCGTTGGCGGCCTTCCTCTCCGACCCGGACCGCCCCAAGGTCGTGCACGAGTACAAGGGCGCGCTGCTTGCCCTGGGCGCCCACGGATGGGATCTGGCGGGGGCCCGGTGCGACACCGCGCTGGCCGCCTACCTGGTCCAACCCGGACAGCGCCGGTTCGACCTGCCCGACCTGGTCCGGCGTTACCTGGGCAGGGAGCTGGAGGAGGAGAGCGCCGGGCAGACCCAGCTCACCCTCGACGTCGAGGAGCCTGCCGAGGGGCCCCAGCACGCGCTCGCTGTACGGGCCGCCGCCACCCGCGACCTGGCCGCGGTTCTGGTGGCCCAGCTCGACAAGCGCGGCGGCTCCCAGCTGCTCACCGACCTGGAACTGCCGCTGGTCGACGTCCTGGCCGAGATGGAGCGGGCCGGGATCGCCGCGGACCTGCCGTACCTGGAGGAGTTGCAGGCCGAGTTCGCCGCAGCGGCCCGCGAGGCCGAGGCGCAGGCCCACGAGGTGGTGAAGAAGGACGGTGTCGAGGAGTTCAACCTCGGCTCGCCCAAGCAGCTGCAGAAGGTGCTCTTCGAGGATCTCGCTCTGCCCAGGACCAAGAAGATCAAGACCGGCTACACCACGGACGCCTCCGCGCTGGCCTGGCTGGCCACGCAGACCGACCACGAGCTCCCGGCCCTGCTGCTGCGCCACCGCGATCAGACCAAGCTGCGCACCACGGTGGAGGGGCTCATCAAGACCGTGGCCGACGACGGGCGTATCCACACCACCTACAACCAGACGGTGGCGGCGACCGGGCGGCTCAGTTCCACCGATCCGAACCTGCAGAACATCCCGGTGCGCACCGACGTGGGCCGCCGGATCCGGCGTGCGTTCGTGGTCGGCGAAGGGTACGAAGAGCTGTTGACGGCCGACTACAGCCAGATCGAGCTGCGCATCATGGCGCACCTGTCGGGCGAACAGGCCCTCATCGACGCGTTCAACAGCGGCTACGACTTCCATGCCCAGATGGCAGCGCAGGTGTTCGGGATCGGTGTGGAGGAGGTCGACGGGGAAGCCCGATCCAAGATCAAGGCGATGAGCTACGGGCTCGCCTACGGCCTGAGCGCCTACGGTCTGTCCCAGCAGCTGGACATCCAACCCGACGAGGCCCGCCGCCTCATGGACGACTACTTCGCCGAGTTCGGCGGGGTGCGCGACTACCTGCAGGCGGTCGTGGAACAGGCCCGCAGGGACGGCTACACCGAGACGGCTCTGGGGCGGCGCCGCTACCTCCCGGATCTGACCAGCGACAACCGCCAGCGCCGTGAGATGGCCGAACGCATGGCCCTCAACGCGCCCATCCAGGGGTCGGCGGCCGACATCATCAAGGTCGCGATGCTCAAGGTCGACGCGGCTCTGTCCGCCTCCGACCTGGCATCGCGGGTGCTGCTGCAGGTCCACGACGAGCTCGTGGTGGAGGTCGCTCCGGGTGAGCGCGAGGAGGTCGAAAAGCTCGTGACGCACGAGATGGGGTCGGCCTATGATCTGTGCGTGCCGCTGGCGGTCTCGGTCGGCGGCGGACCCAACTGGCACGACGCGGCTCACTAGGGGACTGTTCGGCGAGCACCGGCCCACACCGTCGCCCGCCACCGCCCTCAACGGACGCCTTGGGGCGCAGCAGCCGGCCGGAGCAACGGAAGGCGTCCACCAAACAGACCCCAGGCGCGCCGCGCACAGGCACGAGCACGAGGAGGCGGGCAGCGGTGAGTACCAACCCGGGGGAGAAGGACCTGACCTTCGGATCGGTGACCGTGCCCGCCTCCGACCTGGAGTGGCGCTTCAGCCGCTCCTCGGGACCGGGCGGGCAGCACGTCAACACCTCCGCCACGCGGGTGACGCTGTCGGTGGATCTGATGTCCTGCGGCGGACTGGGGCAGACGCGGCGTGAACGGGCCCTGGAACGGTTGTCCGGCCGGCTGAGCGGCGCGGTCCTGAGCGTGAGCGCGCAGGACCACCGTTCGCAGGCGCGAAACCGCGAGTCGGCCCTGGAACGGATGGCCGAGCTGTTGGCCGAGGCCACTGCGCCGCCGCCCCGCGCGCGGAGACGTTCCAAGCCGAGCCGGGCGGCCCGGCGCCGAAGGGTCGACGACAAGCGGCGGCGGGGCGAGCTCAAGCGCACCCGGTCGCGCCCGACGGGGGAGTGACGCGCCCGTCGGTGATGCTGGTCGCATTGGGGTCCGTTCACTATCCGGACTCCGGGCGTCCGTAACCGGTTCATCCGGCGGCCGCAGATGCCCGGAACGCCCGTTTCGTGGGGGGAGCGGCACGTCGGGAGCTTGAACTCGCTGCTCCGGCTCCGGTAGGTTGCGGCCATTGCGGCCTTCGTCGGGTTGGCGGCCCGGGGTTCCGATTGACCAGGACACCCACATCTCATATTCTGACGGAAGCGTTGTGGGTTCGTGCGTGCGTCACTGTCTCCCGGACGTGGGGACGGAGGGGCTGCACCGTTCGGTCACCACTCCTGGACCCGGCGGCTGACGGCCACGGATCGGCTCGTTCCGTATGTGGCCCTGCTCCTTACTTTCTGGATTGACGGATCGACGGGCACCGGACCCACCGCGTGCCCATTTTCTGAACCTGTCCGTATCCGGAGTCCACCCACACATGACGAGCAGCACCGAGGCCACCTCGACACCCCAGGTAGCGGTCAACGACATCGGGTCCGAGGAAGCCTTCCTCGCGGCGATCGACGAGACCATCAAGTACTTCAACGACGGCGACATCGTTGAGGGCACCATCGTGAAGGTCGATCGAGACGAGGTCTTGCTCGACATCGGCTACAAGACCGAGGGTGTGATTCCTTCACGCGAGCTCTCGATCAAGCACGACGTCGACCCGAGCGAGGTCGTCGCCGTCGGCGACCAGGTCGAAGCCCTCGTTCTCCAGAAGGAGGACAAGGAAGGCCGCCTGATCCTGTCCAAGAAGCGCGCCCAGTACGAGCGCGCCTGGGGCACGATCGAGAAGATCAAGGAGGAGGACGGCGTCGTCACCGGCACCGTCATCGAGGTCGTCAAGGGCGGTCTCATCCTCGACATCGGTCTCCGCGGCTTCCTGCCGGCCTCCCTGGTCGAGATGCGCCGCGTCCGCGACCTGCAGCCCTACGTGGGCCGTGAGCTCGAGGCCAAGATCATCGAGCTGGACAAGAACCGCAACAACGTGGTCCTGTCCCGCCGTGCCTGGCTCGAGCAGACCCAGTCCGAGGTTCGCCAGACCTTCCTCAACACCCTCCAGAAGGGCCAGATCCGCAAGGGCGTCGTCTCCTCGATCGTCAACTTCGGTGCCTTCGTGGACCTGGGTGGCGTCGACGGTCTGGTCCACGTCTCCGAGCTCTCCTGGAAGCACATCGACCACCCGAGCGAGGTCGTCGAGGTCGGCCAGGAGGTCACCGTCGAGGTTCTCGACGTGGACATGGAGCGCGAGCGCGTCTCCCTGTCGCTCAAGGCGACGCAGGAGGACCCCTGGCAGCAGTTCGCCCGCACGCACCAGATCGGCCAGGTCGTCCCCGGCAAGGTCACGAAGCTGGTTCCGTTCGGTGCGTTCGTGCGCGTCGAGGAGGGCATCGAGGGCCTGGTCCACATCTCCGAGCTGGCCGAGCGCCACGTCGAGGTGCCCGAGCAGGTCGTCCAGGTCGGCACCGAGATCTTCGTCAAGATCATCGACATCGACCTCGACCGCCGCCGCATCAGCCTCTCGCTGAAGCAGGCCAACGAGGCCGTCTCGCCCGACCAGGTGGACTTCGACCCGACCCTGTACGGCATGGCCGCCGACTACGACGAGCAGGGCAACTACAAGTACCCCGAGGGCTTCGACCCCGAGAGCGGCGAGTGGCTCGAGGGCTTCGAGGCTCAGCGCGACGAGTGGGAGCGCAACTACGCCGAGGCGCAGGCCCGCTTCGAGGCGCACCGCAAGCAGGTCGAGGAGGCGCGTGCGGCCGAGGCCGACGCCGCCAGCGCCCCGGCCGTCGAGGAAGAGGAAGAGTACACCGGCGGGGGGGG
>NZ_ANBF01000204.1 GCF_000341025.1 Nocardiopsis salina YIM 90010
TGGCCTCCGACGAGGCCCTGGCCGCCCTGCGCGAGAAGCTCGCCGGCGGCGAAGCCTGATCGCACTCGGGCCGTGACGCCTGAGCAGGCCTCCGCGGGGCCTGTTGAAGACGCCGCGAAGGGCCGTCCCCACACGGGGGCGGCCCTTCGTCGTGTCCACGCCCCGACTCACGGGCGCACAACGCGGGCCGCGCGGGACTGCTCGACCCTAGGCTCGAACCATGAGCACACCCGCGACCACCCCCGACCTGACCCTGCGCCCCGGCGGGCCCGACGACGCGGGGGAGCTCTTCACTCTCCAACGCGCCGCCTTCGTCGACGAGGCCCAGGCCTTCGGCGACCCCTTCACCCTGCCGTTGACCGAGAGCCTGGACCGAGTGCGCACCCTGTTGGGCGATGCCGACACCCTCGTGCTGTGCGCGGTGTCCGGAGCACGCATGGCCGGGTCGGTGCGCCTGCGCTTCCTCGGCCACGGCGCGGTACTGAGCCGACTGGCCGTCGCGCCCGACCTGCGGGGCCTCGGGATCGCCCGCAGTCTCCTGCAGGAGGCCGAGGAACGGGCCTGTGCCCATGATCCGGCACCGACCTCCCTGACGCTGTCCGCGGGCGCGCACGATCCCGCACAGATGCGCCTGTACCGCAGTATCGGGCTCTCCGAGACCTCTCGCGAACGCATCGCCGACCACCTGGTGATGGTGCACATGCGCAAGGAGCTCTGAGCTCCGCGGCGGCGCGACCTAGGTCACACCGCCGCCCCGCCGGGCGCGTCCGAATCGCCGGAACCCCATGCCCTAAGGTCTTGTCATGCTCAAAGTGGGACTCACAGGCGGGATCGGCTCGGGCAAGAGCGCGGTCTCGGCCGAACTCGCCGCCTACGGCGCGACGGTGATCGACGCCGACGCCATCGCCCGTGAGGTCGTGGAGCCGGGCACCCCCGGTCTGTCCGAGGTCGTGAAGGAGTTCGGGGACGGGGTCCTGGCGTCGGACGGCAGTCTGGACCGGGCCGCACTCGGCGAGATCGTCTTCGCCGACGCCGACCGCCTGGCTGCGCTGAACGCGATCGTGCACCCCCGGGTCGGCGAGCGTAGCGGGCAACTCATGGAGGAGGCGCTGGCGGCCGACACCAAGGTCGTGGTCTACGACGTGCCCCTGCTGGTGGAGAACGGCCTGGGTTCCCTGTACGACGTGGTCGTGGTCGTGGACGCCCCCGACGAGACGCGGGTGGAGCGGGTGTCCGTGAACCGGGGGATGCCGCGCGAGCAGGTGCGGTCCCGGATCCGTGCGCAGGCCGACCGGGACACGCGTCTGGCCGCGGCCGACCTGGTGGTGGACAACTCCGGCACACGCGACGGACTGCGGGCGCGTGTGGCCGAGCTGTGGCGGGAGCTGTCCGCCCGCGCACAGTGATCCCGTGAAGTCTCGGACGGTCTGTGCCCGGCCGGATCTGTCGCCGGGTGCGGCTCGGCCTCCCTTTTCGTCCGGGTGCGCGTGCACGGGGACGAAGTGGTCGTTCCCTTTCTCTGATCCGGCCTGTCCGGGGCGCGCAGAAAAATATGGCCTTGTCGCAAAAAGGTTGCGCCTGGAGGTTGCTCTCGCGGCCCCGGAGGGAACTTGTTGTCTCGGGGATCGCTGCGCCGGAGAAGTGAAGCTCCATGAATCACGAATAACTCGCCCTGGCCTTCACGTTTTCGGAGCGGTTCGGTGCCCAATTCCCATGGCACAGTCCCGAAGACGAGGTTTGTCATTCGACGATGATCAACATAGCCGATCTGACAAAACATTACGGAGATCACACCGCTGTCGACGACCTGTCCTTCACCGCCGCCGAAGGGAAGGTCACCGGGTTCCTCGGACCCAATGGCGCCGGCAAGTCCACGACCCTGCGGATCCTCCTGGGCCTGCAGAAGGCCGACCGCGGAACCGCCACCCTCGACGGCCGCCCCTACCGCGAGATCCCTCGCCCCTTGCACACGGTCGGATCCATGATCGACGCCGAGTCGCTGCCCGCCCAGCAGACCCCGGCGCATTTCCTGGGATGGCTGGCACGGTCCAACCGCATCGATCCCGGCCGGGGGCGGCAGGTGCTGGACCAGGTCGGGCTGGCCGGCGCCGCGGGCAAGAGGATCGGCGCCTTCTCCCTGGGGATGCGCCAGCGCCTGGGACTGGCTGCTGCCCTGCTCGGTGATCCGCGGATCGTCGTGCTCGACGAACCGGTCAACGGGCTCGACCCGGAAGGGATCATCTGGATCCGCAACCTGCTCCGCGGCCTGGCCGACGAGGGGCGCACGGTGTTGCTGTCCAGCCACCTGCTCGACGAGCTGTCCCAGATCGCCGACGAGCTCGTGGTGATCGGGCACGGCCGCCTCATCACCCAGACTGTGCCCGAGCTCCTGCTCAGCGATGTGCTGGGCCACCATGTGCTCGCGCGCACCAGTGACAACGCCGCCTTGGCCGCGCGGCTGGCCGACCGGGGCGTGGGCTCCAGCCCGGACGGTGCGTACCTGAAGATCGACACCCCCGATTGCGACGCGGTCGGCGACACCGCCTTCTCCCACGGGCTCGTCGTCCTCGAGCTCTTCGAGAGGACGGGCTCCCTCGAAGAGGCGTTCCTGGCCCTGACCGGCGGTGAGGATGCGGAGCGTGACGCATGACCCTTCTCGACAACACCCGCGCCGAGAGCGCCAAGTCCCTGGGTTCGAAAGCCTTCCTCTGGTGCTTGGCCGCGGGGCTCCTGGTCCCGTGGCTGTTCTCGGCCGTCCTGTTCGGCCTCTCCGAGTTCCCCCAGGAACTGGAGACCAGTCAGTGGGGATACCGGTTCGGGATGCCGTTCGTCGGGGTCGCCGGTGTCCTGATGATGACCTCCGAGCTGCAGAGCGGTTCCGTGGCCTACTCCGTCCTGGCTGATCCCTCACGGTGGCGCCTGATGGTGAGCAAGGCCGCGGTCGCGGCGGCCTCGGCGGTCCCGGTGGGTCTGGCCGCGGGCACGGTGTCCTGGGTGATCGCCGTTCTGCTCCAGGGCGGTGACGGCCCGGACCTGAGCCTGGCCGGGGCCGAGCAGTACCGGATCGTTCTGGCCGCCACCGTCCTCTACCCGATTGCGGCCCTCATCGGTATCGCCGTGGGGACCTTCCTCGAACGGTCGGCCCCCGCCATGGTCCTGCTCCTGCTGTGGCCGATCCTCATCGAGAACCTCATCGCCGGACTGCCCGTCATCGGCGAAGCGGTCGAGGTGGTACTGCCGTTCATGGCGGCGGACCAGTTCGTCTTCGACGACGACCCCGAAGCCCTGTCTCCTGGATGGGCACTGCTGTATTTCGCCGTTTTCGCCGGTGTGCTCCTGGCGGCCGCCGTGTTCCGTTTCCGCCACCGGGACCTGTAGTGGCCACCGGCTGAGCGGGACACGGGTCGCGTGTCCCGCTCAGCCAGGCGTCTCACCCTTGTGTTCCAACAACACGCTCGAAGCCACGCACAGCAGCGCGGAACTGACGACTGCTGCCAGGCAGAAGACAGGGCCGACGAGGCCGCCCACCTCGCCGAGGACCGCTCCCCGTACGAGCTCTAGCGCGTGAGCGAGGGGGTTCAGGAGAGAAAGCGCTTGGAGCCAGCCCGGAAGCGCTTCGTAGGGGACCAGCGCGGGGGAACCGAAGATGAGCGGCAGCATGACGAAGCTGCCGAGCATCTGAACCTTCTCGGCGTTGGCGACCAGGATCCCGAGGAGGATGAAGAGCCAACCGAGGAGCAGAGCCAGGGCGAATCCGATCGCGCATGCTGCAAGGATCCCCCATGTCGGAGGCATCCGGAGGAAGAGGAAACCTCCGAGCATGAGCCCGAGGACCTGGACCACAAAACGCAGTGTATCTGTGACGCTTCGTGCTACAAGCAGGCTTGACAACGATATCGGCATCGTCCACAGCCGTTGTGTGTACCCGTTCGCCAGTTCGCGTACCAGTGCGGTACCGGAGAGGACAGCCGAGCTCACCGCGATCATGACGATGATCGTCGGTAGGAGGAAGAGGCTGTAGGGCGTCCCTTCTGGAAAGCGGGGGTCGGAGGTCAGGGGATCGAAGACTTGGCTGAGCAGGGCGAGCATGACGAAAGGATGAGCAAGAAGCAGCACCAGACCGGTCCGGTCCGACAGGAAGCGCGTTGCCGATCGCCGCGTGAGGATCGCGGTGTGCGTGAACCAGCGTGCTCTAGGCCTCGCTGTGAATGAGTTCGGGTCGATCGCCGTGCGGATCTTCTTGCTCACCGGTGACACGTCCCCCATAACCGTAGTGGGAATACACATCAGAGATCGACGGGGGATGGATCGAGACCGACTTGCACAGGACCCCAGCTTCTTGGAGCAGCCTTGCGCAACGGTGCACATCATCTTCTGAGACAGAGGTCCCGGTTAGTCTGACCGTGTCGACAACGTCGATGTCCTCATAGCCGTGCGCGCGCAGTAGGCACCGGGCGTCCTGCGCGTGCCGAGCCTGTTGAAGGAGGACCTCCACACGGCGCCGGCCCACAGAAGCGCGGATCTCGTGCACGGATCCACTGACGACGAGCCGTCCTTGGGAGAGCAGGCTGATGTGGTCGGCCAGGGCCTGAGCTTCGTCCAGTTGTTGTGTGCTCATCAGGACTGTCCGCCCTTCCGTCGATATGCGACGTATGAGCTCCCACACCTGGTACTTGCTCTCGGGGTCCAGCCCGACCGTCGGCTCATCGAGGAGTAACACGGAGGGTGCGCCCACCAATGCGAGGACGATGTCGAGTTTGCGCCGCATCCCGCCCGAGTAAACGCGTACGAGTTTGTCGGAGTCCTCCTCGAGGCCGACCGACGCGAGAATTTCTCTGCACCGCCGCCCGAGACCCGGCCCGTCGTGTCCGAGTAACCGAGCTTGAAGACGTATGTTGTCCAGCCCGCTCGCGTCCAGGTCCAACTGGACTTCTTGCCGGACCAGGGCAATCCGTTGCCGTACTCTCCGACGGTCGGCGACCGTGTCCAGGCCTTGGACACTGATACGGCCCCTCTTGGGCCTGATCGACGTCGAGACCATTTTGAGCAGGGTGGACTTGCCGGCGCCGTTGTGTCCCAGTAATACGTGAACGAGCCCTGCGGGGGCACAGAGACTGATGCCGTCGAGGATGGTCGTCCGACCGAAACGGGCAGTGACCTGGTCGACCGAGACCTGCGGTTCATCAGTCGTCACTTGGTTTCTCCTCCAGAACTCCCACACTTGTGAGCGCGGTGAAGTAAACGGGACCGCCGTCCTCCCCGACCGGTGTGCCCTCGGCCTCGACCCAGGCGTGGGCTCCGAAGGGCGGCCTCGTGCGTACCCCGACGCACCATGTGGGCCAACTCCCTCCGAGTCTGCAGAGCACAGCGGTAGCGATCGAGCGTTGTACACAGCCTTCCGGGCCGGCGCAGTGCAAGCTCGTGCTCTCGACGTCCTGGCGCGCGAGAAACGTCTCGTGCAGCCCTGCCGGCCGGGCACCCCCTCGGAGCTTCTCCAGAGAGCGACGGATCGTGTGCGGACTGCGGGTACTGAGGGGACGGGCGATCATGACCGCTAGACGTGCACGGACCCGGCGCCGCAGCCCGTCCACGCGAGGCCGATGGGGAAAGGCTTCTGGCACACTCATGGGATCAGCACCCCGAGCGAGACCAGTCGTTCTGATACGAGGCCGATGTCTCTGCGGGCTACGTCGTTCTCCACCCCGTAGCGGGAGCTGTACTCCGATTCCAGGTCCAATGGCGGATCGGATGCGACAAGGTGTACGAACACCCAGCTGGCTGTCTCATTGAGCCGGAAGTACTTTCCGGTGTGTTCGTCGAGGACGACGACGCCGTAGTCGGCTCGTGTGTAGGTGGCGCCTTCTTTCAGTTTCACAGCGGGTTTCCTTGTTGGTGGCGGGTCCAGATCTCGGTGACTACGGTGGCGTTGATGGGTTCGGCTCCGCTCTTCCTGAGTCGAGGGTCGTTGAAGTCGGCCGCCGACAGTGTTTCGGGGTCGATGAGGTTCCGGTGTGCCAGCGCGGAGTCGTTCCACAACCGCTCGATGGTGCTCCAGTGCTGCTGGCGGCCTCGGTGGCTGATCTGCCCTCCGTCGGCTTTTGTCCTGCGCTCCCGCAAGCCGGATGGAAGGAGATCTCCCAACGCAGCCTTGATGAGTGGCTTGAACTCGAAGGGGGTCGCCCTGTCCTCAGGTGCCACGCTCAGAGCGGCGTTGATGACTCGATCGTCCAGGTAGGGGCTGGCACAAGGGAGCCCGGCGGCACGGCCGGCGTGCTCGAACGCACGGACCACCTGGCCCCCGTGCATGATCGCCTGGAGTTCGAAGTGCTCCGAGCGCGTGTCGGAGAGCGCCTCGTACGTCGAGGCAGCCTCGAAGGCCTCTCGGACGAGCTCGAGCGCGCGTTGAGTGGCCCATGTGGGCCACTTGGGGGAGACCGACCAGCCGAACTCCGGTGTCGCGCGCAAAGGTGCCGCGCGTCCGAGATCCCTGGAAGTGTCCTGCATCCACCGCCGATACGTACGCCGGTCCGTCAGGGCGCGTGCTGATTCGCCCGGCGACCAGCGGCGGAGGATGGCGTATCCGCGCATGGCCCTCAGAGCGGTGAAGGGGCGTCTGGTCACGAGGGAGTGGTGCAGCTGGGGGAGGCCCCACAGGACGTGGTCTCCACCGAGCCCGGTCAGGTGCAGCCGGGATCCTTCTCGCAGCAGTTCTGGAAAATACGCGCGCTGGCGTGGTTGTGACAACAGGGAGATGGTCGGCTCGTCGAAGGGGACCGGAGCGTTCGTAACCCCTTCGAACAGGATGGGCAGGTCCCCGGAGTTCTGCGTGAGTGAACGAACAGGGCGACCGGACATGAGTTCGCCTGCCTCGCGCACGTAGCGCTGGTCGTCGTCGGCAGCATCGATCCCTACGGACGTGTAGGTGATCAGCCGGTCGGCCTGTTCGGAAGCCATCAAGCACAGTGGGGTGGAGTCCATACCTCCGGAAAGATCGGCGCTGAGAACGGCGTGCTTGTCGCAGCGCGCGGCGACCGCGTCCCGGAGCGCATCGCGAAAGGCCGCCGAGCCGTCGGTGAGGCTCTGCCGACCTCGCGGATGGCGCCACCATTCAGGGAGGCTCATGCTTGTCCCGTCAATACGGGCG
Source organism: Nocardiopsis salina YIM 90010 (assembly GCF_000341025.1). Classification (GTDB taxonomy): domain Bacteria; phylum Actinomycetota; class Actinomycetes; order Streptosporangiales; family Streptosporangiaceae; genus Nocardiopsis; species Nocardiopsis salina. The sequence goes on from NZ_ANBF01000204.1 coordinate 7,145, forward strand.
TAGCGTCCCCCTGGAACTGCTCGCACCCCGGACCAGGGCGGCACTCTCTGAAGAGAAGCCGGTAGGAACTCGATCAAGCGCAGCGCCAGCGCTGTGTCGTCCAGGGGAGCATTGGTGATCTCCGCGAGCAGGTCCGCTCGATCACTGATCAACGGCGTCCCGTCGAGCTCGGCCCAGAAGAGAGAGCGAATGCCGGCGATGGTCCCTCGGGCGGCGACTTCACCGTGTTGTGTCGCGATCGCGTGGAAGCTTCCAGGGATCTCGAGGGTCTCGGACATTACGTCTGTGCATCCGAAGTACCTGGTCGGCCGGGGGGCCGATCCTGCATCCCCGATCAACGCCCACTTGAGATGTCCTTCGTCCGAAGCCCGCAGCTGGTCCGGGATGAGGTTCCCGACGATCCAGGGGCGGCCGCTGGGGTGTTTCAGTACCGTGGTCGGGCCGTCGGCGAAGGCCTTGTGCACCGCTGTCGTGTCCACCTCCGTGTCGGGCAGGACCACGAAGGATCCTGGAGAGGCCAAGATGTCCCCCTTCGGGTTGGCGGGGCCCATGGCCGCGGCGCGTGCAGCGCGACCGCGGCCATGGGCTGACCTTCAGGTCGAGAACGCCGGATCAGACAGAGCGCCACCAGCCGGGGAAGTGGGTCTCATCACCGCTGTTGACGAGCGCCCCGGTGACCTCCAGGAAGTCGCCGGCCTCATCGATGAACGGGGTTTCGTACACAGGCTTGTCCATAACTGGAACCTCTCTCATTGATTTGAGCCGCCTTTTCTGTGGCGGCCAAAAAGAACGCTATGACTGTTCTCCGTTGAATGCAACAGGATCAGGCGACTTGGCCGGGTTCGGCCTTTTGGGTCTTCTGTGAAAGGCGGCCCGGGTTGCATTCACGTTCACATTCATGTTTGTGTTCATGGTGATTTGCGTTTTTGTTGAAATTCGGGTTGACATGGTTTATGGCTGGGGAGAATGTCTGATTCGAGGCGTCGGCAGGCGTCGTGCTGGCTTCGGTCCTGCGCGGACGGCGGGATTGTCCTGGGCACTCGGTAGCGTTGACGGATGTGGGGCCGCTGCCGCGCGGGCGGCCGCGAGGTTCCGATGGGAGGCCAAGTGCGACCGGTCAGCGACATCAAACGCACCGAGGACCCGTTCGAGGTCGTCTCGGACATGACGCCTGCGGGCGACCAGCCCACGGCGATCGAGCAGATCAGCGAGCGTGTGCGTTCGGGCGAGGACCACACCGTGCTGCTGGGCGCCACCGGCACCGGCAAGACCGCGACGGTGGCCTGGACCGTGGAGCAGTTGCAGCGCCCGACCCTGGTGATGCAGCCGAACAAGACGCTGGCGGCGCAGTTCGCCAACGAGCTGCGGCAGATGCTGCCGAACAACGCGGTCGAGTACTTCGTCTCGTACTACGACTACTACCAACCCGAGGCCTACGTCCCCCAGAGCGATACCTACATCGAGAAGGACTCCTCGATCAACGACGAGGTCGAGCGGCTGCGGCACTCGGCCACGAACTCGCTGCTGACCCGCCGGGACACCATCGTGGTCGCGTCGGTCTCGTGCATCTACGGTCTGGGCACCCCGCAGGAGTACGTCGACCGGATGGCCGAGATCAAGGTCGGGATGGAGGTCGAACGCGACGACCTGCTGCGCCGGTTGGTGGACATGCAGTACTCGCGCAACGACACCGCCTTCACCCGGGGTACGTTCCGGGTGCGCGGCGACACCATCGAGATCATCCCGGTCTACGAGGAGCTCGCGATCCGCATCGAGATGTTCGGTGACGAGGTCGAGCGGATCATGACGCTGCACCCGCTGACCGGCGAGGTCCTGGACGAGAGCCGGCACACCTTCATCTTCCCCGCCTCGCACTACGTGGCCGGCGAGGAGCGCACCCGCAAGGCGGTCGCCGGGATCGAGGCTGAGCTGGGCGAGCGCTTGCCAGAGCTCGAGGGCCAGGGCAAGCTCCTGGAGGCGCAGCGGCTGCGAATGCGCACCACCCACGACCTCGAGATGATCGAGCAGCTGGGCACGTGCTCGGGCATCGAGAACTACTCGCGCCACTTCGACGGCCGTGAGCCGGGCAGCGCCCCCAACACCCTCCTGGACTATTTCCCCGAGGACTTCCTGCTGGTGCTGGACGAGTCCCACGTGACGGTCCCGCAGGTCGGTGCAATGTACGAGGGCGATGCCGCGCGCAAGCGCACTCTGGTCGACCACGGGTTCCGGCTGCCCTCGGCGATGGACAACCGCCCGCTCAAGTGGGAGGAGTTCACCGGGCGCATCGGACAGTCGGTGTACCTCTCGGCGACGCCGGGCCGTTACGAGCTGCGCCAGGGCGGCGGCGAGGTCGTCGAGCAGGTCATCCGCCCGACCGGGCTGGTGGACCCCGAGGTGCTGGTCAAGCAGACCGAGGGCCAGATCGACGACCTGGTGCACGAGATCCAGGAACGGGCCAAGCGCCAGGAGCGTGTGCTGGTGACGACGCTGACCAAGAAGATGGCCGAGGACCTCACCGACTACTTCGCCGAGCTCGGGATCCGGGTGAGGTACCTGCACAGCGAGGTCGACACCCTGCGCCGGGTCGAACTGCTGCGCGAGCTGCGCGTGGGTGAGTACGACGTGCTGGTCGGCATCAACCTGCTGCGGGAGGGCCTGGACCTTCCCGAGGTGTCACTGGTGGCGATCCTGGACGCGGACAAGGAGGGATTCCTGCGTTCGGAGACCTCCCTGATCCAGACGATCGGGCGTGCGGCGCGCAACGTGGCCGGCCAGGTGCACATGTACGCCGACGACGTCACCGACTCGATGCGGGCGGCGATCGACGAGACCAACCGGCGCCGTGCCAAGCAGCTGGCCTACAACGAGGAACACGGGATCGACCCGACACCGCTGCGCAAGGAGATCGCCGACATCCTCGATTCCCTCAACCGTGAGGACGTCGACACCGAAGAACTCATGGCGACGGGTTATCGCGGCGCCGGAGCGGGAACGAAGGCGCCTGTGCCGGGTGCGGGCGAGCGTTCCGCGGACGTGTCGAACATGCCGCGCGCCGAACTGGCCGGTCTCATCGACCAGCTCTCGTCGCAGATGCACCAGGCCGCCTCGGATCTGCAGTTCGAGATGGCGGCCCGGCTGCGCGACGAGATCGGCGAACTCAAGCGTGAGTTGCGCGGCATGGACGAGGCCGGGATCAGCTGATCCCGGGGCCCGCGTCTCGCCCCGGGAACGTTCGGGCAACGATGGGGTCGCGTGTTTACCGCAGCGTGACATACCCTTGGCTGCGCGCTGAACCTCGGCGCGAATCGTCATTGCCCTGCGGACCTGGAGGAAGCGGATGCGGGCCGGACCCCTTGCCACCGTGGGTGGCGTTGTGCTGCTCGCCCTGCTGGTCGCCGGGTGCGAGACGGGAACCTCGGCCTCCGACGGGGAGGACGGCGGCTCCGCCGACCAGCACGGGGGCGAGGCACCGCGCCACGAGCCCGACCAGCAGGTCGACCGCAACGTCGTCGAGGACGACGTTCTGGTCATCGTCGACGACGGCAGCCAGGTGCACGGGCGCTGTGCCGACCGCGAGGTCGTGGTGACCGCCGACGACGCCGAGGTGGTGCTGGACGGCCCCTGCGGGGTGGTGCGGGCCACCGGTCGCGGGTCGAGCGTCGAGGTCGGCTCGGCCGAGAAGATCGTGCTGGTCGGCGTGGACAACACCGTCTCCTACACCTCGGGGGAACCCGAGGTCATCAACCGCGGTCGGGACACCATCGTCGACCAGGGAGGGGCCGCCGCGGCCTAGCTGGATCGTTGATGGGGTTTTGTGCCCTGGTCAGTGCTCGTGAGCGATCAACGACCGCTCGACCGGGCCCCATGCTTCCGCGGGCGGGGATCTTGCTACCGGAGCAGGGTTCAGCGCCCTCGACTTTGGCGGTTTTCGGAACTATGCCCGCTTCTGCGTG
>NZ_ANBF01000205.1 GCF_000341025.1 Nocardiopsis salina YIM 90010
GATCCCCAGTAGATCTTGCTACCAGAGCCAATATCGGCGCTGAACCCGGCTCCAGTAGCAAGATCCTCGGCCTGAAGCCGGACACCGGTCCCACTGGCCCCATGAGAAGCAGCGCGTAAGCGCCACTCGGAGGCCGACCGCACACCTGTCACCTTTGAGGCTCAATGCCCTGCCGGGAGTGCCGGGGCCCGGAGGATGTGCACACACCTGCCACCCCTGAGACTCAATGCCCTGCCGGGAGTGTGCGGGGCATGCCGCGCCTGCGCCCGCGGCAGGAGCGAGCAGCCGCGCACACGCCTCGACCGTTGGTCGCAATGAGGCACCCCAGGGGGTGGGTAGTTGTAGTTGCCCTTGATCCCGTTCCTTTGGGCTGCCAGGGGCCTCGGGGGAGCGGGTGGTTCGTCGATGCGGGTCGGGTCAGCCCGGCGGACAGGGCCGGAACGCACACCCCGAGGCGCCGTGCCCAACCCATCACAACGCGTCCACATCCACGCCAAGATCAAGGATCGGGGCGGTGCCGAAGGGTTGCGTGAGGGCCCGGCCGGGCTACGATCCCGGCCCCGACGGACCACCACCCCCGAGGCAACACCACAGAACACACAACACCCCGCACCTCCCCGAACTCAAGGGTGCTGCGGGGCCGCTGGACCCAGCCCCGGTACTCCGGCCAGGTCACGTCCGAAAGGGCCAGGTCGGCGCGCACCCGTGCGCGTACCGGACGGGAGGTCTCCATTGAGGGTGGTGGAGGGAGGCGGTTGGGCCACGGGTGGGCGAGGGGGCTTGCAACGCACCCGGGCCCGGCATTCTTCCCGTGCAGGTGAGGCGGAAATCGACCCTTGACCTCAACAAAGCTTCAGGTAAGAGGCTGTGGGTGTCAGATCGAGAACACGCACACCGGGAGTCCGACATGACATCCACCGAACCCACCCGCACCAGTCGCCCGGCACCGGGGAACACTCGCCGCACCGCGCTGAACTGGTGGCAGGCCGTCCTCTTCGGGGCCGGCGCCGCGACCGTGCTCAACCTGCTCGTGTGGGGTGCGGCGCAAGCCTCAGGGGCCACGCTCGCCCTGGTGGAGCCCGGAGAGCCGGACTACGTCATCCAGGCCGGCTCCGTGGTCTCCTCGTCGATCGCGCCCATGGTGCTCGGCATCGTCCTGGCCTCGGTGATCGCACGCTGGTGGACCGGCGTCCTCCGGCTCGCCCAGGTGCTGGGTGCCCTGATGGCCGTGGGCACGCTCTGGAGCGTGTTCGCCTACGGGGCCGACGCGGCGACGATCACCTCGCTCACCCTGATGCACCTGATCTCCGGCACCGTGGTCGTGCTCGCACTGGAGGGCCTGCGCCGGCACGTGCTCGCCGCGCGCCGGGCGCCCTGACGGGGACTCTGCACGGCCGGCGGTGCAGCAGGAAGCGCCCGGATCCGAGGTCCTCCCGGATCCGGGCGCCTCTCGTGCGCCGGCGCACGGATGAGTGGGGTACGCGCGGTGCGCGCTCAGACGGGCGCAGGCCTGAGCAGCTGCCGCCGCATGCGTGTGAAGAGCTTCGGGTTGTTCATGGCGAAGACCCCGGTGGTGCTACCCGCGCGCCGGTAGGCGGCCACGAAGGAGCGGCTCTCCTCCGAGCCTTCGACCACCTCGACCTCGTCGGCGTCCTCGGTGTGTCCGGCGACCTGCAGGCGGCACCCGTACTGGTCCGACCACACGTACCGGGAGGGCCGGTACTCGGCCACCGTCGCGCCGGCCAGCAGGTTGCGCACTGCCGTACCGGGCTGTTCCGATGCATTGGTCCAGTGTTCGTGGCGCACCACCTGGCCGGAGGCCGACCGGTACCGGGCCACGTCCCCCACGGCGACCACGTTCGGGGCCGAGGCCACCAGCCCGGCGTCGCACACCAGGCCGTCGTCCACCTCCAGACCCGAACCGGCCAGCCATTCAGTGGCCGGACGCATTCCGACCCCGAGCACGACCACGCTCGCCGGAACCCGGGTGCCGTCGGCCAGGACCAGCCCCGTCACCCGTCGCCCCGACCCGCTCGGGGCGCTGGTGAACTCCTGCACCCCCGCGCCGCACCGGAGCGTGACCCCGTGTTCGGCGTGCAGGCCGGTGCACATCCCCGCCATGCGCGGCCCCAGCGCACGCACCAGGGGCTCGCGCGCCGCCTCGACCACGGTGACCTCCAGCCCGAGCGCCCGGCAGGTGGAGGCGGCCTCGGTCCCGATCCAGCCCGCACCGACGACCGCGACCGGGCCGGGGTTCTCGGCCAGGTCCGAGCGCAGGGCGAGGGTGTCCTCGATGGTGCGGACCGTGTGCACCCCTTCGATCCCGTCGGTGCCCGGTACGGTCCTGGCCCGACCGCCGGTGGCCACGACCACACCGTCCGTGGCGACTTCGGTCCCGTCCGACAGTGCGACCGTGCCCGCGGTGGTGTCCAGGCCGGTGGCCCGTACGCCCAGGCGCCACTGTGCGTCCAGGTCGTCGAAGTCGGACTGCTCGCCCAGGGCCAGGGACGCGGTGTCGGCGGTCCCGGCGAGGAACTGCTTCGAGAGCGGGGGGCGGTCGTAGGGCAGGTGGGGTTCCTCGCCGACGACGACGAGCCGTCCCTCGAACCCCTGCGCCCGCAGGTGCTCTGCCGAACGCATGCCGGCGAGTGAGGCGCCGACCACGGTGACCGTCCTCATGCGACCGCCTCCTGCTCCACGAGCTGCACGTAGATGTGGCCGCCGTCGACCACGACCGGGTGGGTGCGGACGGGTTTCTTCGCGGGCAGGCAGCTCGGCATCCCCGTACGGAGGTCGAACATCGCTTCGTGCAGGGGGCACTCGACGAAGCAGTCCTCCAGCCAGCCTTCGGAGAGCGAGGCGTCCTGGTGGGAGCAGGTGTCGTCGATCGCGTACAGGTGGCCGTCGGCGTTGAACACCGCGATCGGGACGTCGGCGTCGATGCGGACCGACTCGCCCATGGGCAGGTCCTCCACGGCGCATGCGGCAAGCAGCATCGGAACCCTCCGTTGCGTAATGAGGAACGCTCTGTGTAATGCGCAACATCATCGTGCGGTTCCGCTCGAGAACGCGTCAAGGGGTTCGGTGGGAATTGCTGATGTCCGTTCTGCGTGCTTACTGTTTCTCTATGGGAAACTCCGAGCGCAAAGATTCGATGATCGTGCAATCGGTCGACCGTGCGGTCGCTGTCCTCGAATTCCTCCTGCGTCAGGGGGAGGCGGGCATCACCGAGATCGCTGCCGAGCTGGGCGTGCACAAGTCCACGGCCTCACGGCTGGTGTACACGCTCCAGTCGAAGGGGCTCGTCGAGCAGGACGGCGAACGCGGCCGGTTCACCATCGGCTTCGCCATGCTTCGGTTCGCCGGGGCCGTGACCAGGCAGATCGACGTCGGGCGCCTGGGTACTCCGCTCTGTGAGGAGCTCGCGCAGCGCCTCGGTGAGACCGTCAACATCGCCGTCCTGGACGGCATGAGCGCCGTCAACGTCAGTCAGGCGCGGGGATCGTCGGCGATCGCGGCCCAGAACTGGACGGGGCAGCGCACCGCACTGCACGCCACCTCCAGCGGCAAGATCCTGCTGGCGTCCATGACCGAGGACGAGCGGGAGGAGTTCCTCGGCGGCGACCTGCCCTCCTACACCGCGCGCACCATCACCGACCCCGACGAACTGCGGCCCGTGCTGCAGGCGGTGGGCGAGGACGGGTACTCCACCAGCTTCGAGGAGCTCGAGCCCGGCCTGCACGCGTGCGCGGTCCCGGTGCGCGGTCCGGGTGAGTCGGTCATCGCGGCCATCAGCGTGTCCGGTCCCTCCTACCGGCTCTCCAACCGGCGCGTGCGGCAGCTGGCCCGGGAGCTGGACTCGGCCGCGCGGGAATTCTCCGGAAGACTCGGCCACGTGGAACGCTGACCCGAATTGTCGTTTTTCCTCTTCAGAGGGTGGGGGCCGGGTTCCGGTCCCCACCCTTTTTCGGTTGTGTCCGGGGCATGAAAAGCGGGGTCTCCGAACCTTTTCTGCGGGGGTTGACAGCGCCTTCTCGTGTACATCACATTGGTTCCTACGTCGTTGCGCATCCCGCATCGTGTTGTATATACAGCAACACCGGAGGCACAGGAGGGCCGTCATGGCCACGCAGCCCCATGTCGTCGTCATCGGCGCGGGAACCGTCGGTTGCGCCCTCGCGGACGAGCTGAGTCTTCGCGGGTGGACCAGGGTCACCGTCCTGGAACAGGGGCCGCTGCCCACGGCCCGCGCCTCCCCCGAACACCCCCGAGGTCCCGCCTTCCTCTTCCGGGGCGGCCCGTGCAAGACCCTGTCCGCGTGTGCGGTACGCAGTGCCGAGACCTACGCGGGTCTCACCGTCGACGGGCGCCCCCTGTTCCGGAACCTGGGAGGGCTGGAACTGGCGACCACCCCGCAACGGTGGGACGGCCTCAAACACCGACACGGGTGGGCCACGTCCTGGGGCGTGGAAGCGTCGCTGCTCACCCCCGGACAGTGCGCCGGCCTCCACCCGGAGCTCGGGGCGGCCCCGCTCCTCGGCGGTCTGTACACCCCCGGCGACGGCACCGTCGACCTGGACGGAGCCGCCCGCGCCCAGGTCGAACGCGCGGTCGAACGCGGGGTGCGGTTCCTGCCGTTCCACCGGGTGACCGGCATCGAACGCCGGGTCGACCGCGTACGCGCCGTCACCACCGAACACGGCAGTTTCCGCGCCGACGCCGTCGTCTCCTGCGCGGGCGCCTCGGGCCCGGCCATCGCCGCGACCGTGGGCCTCCCGCTGCCCGTCACCGACCTGCCGCACCGGTACCTGCACACCGCCCCGTGGCCCGAGGAGGGTGAAGGGTTCGACGCGCGCGGGCCGATCCTGCGGCACGGGGACACCGCCCTCAGTACCGGCCGCCGCGCCGGTTCCCCGCATCTGTGGGCCCACGGGTACCGGACCGAGCCCGACGGGGACACCGGGGCCGCGGTCCCCGGCTGGGGCCCCGTCGCCGACCTGGTGCCCGGGCTCGCGGGGCGGACGGACGCCCACACCGTGCCCGGCGAGGCCCTGGCCACCGCCGACGGCCACCCCCTGCTCGGAGAGCACCCCGCCCTCGGCGGTTTCTGGGTCGTCCAGGCGGTGGGCGCCTCCCACGCCGCGGGGGTGGCCGCGTCGGTGGCCGAATGGATCGTCGACGGCAGGCCCCGGGACGACCTGCACTGCTGCGAACTCGACCGGTTCGACGAGGTCCAGAGTTCCCCCGTCTACGTGCACCGGCACAGCCGGCTCGCCCGCACCGCTCTGCACACCGGGGTGCGTGTCCCGCGCCCGACCGACGGGGACCGCCCCCTGCGGACCTCGCCCTTCCACGAACGCCAGCTGGAACTGGGTGCCCGCTCCGTTGAGTCCGCCGGCTGGGAGTGCCCGCAGTGGTACGACGCCAACGCAGCCCTGCCCGAGGTCGAAAGGGTCGTCGAACGCCACGGGTGGCCCGATCGCGACCGTTCGCCCGTCGTGGGCGCCGAGGCGTTGGTGGCCCGCGCACGTGCGGCCCTGTTCGACCTGACCCCGCGCACCCGGGTGGAGATCAGCGGCCCCGAGGCCCTGAGTTTCCTGCAGACGATGACCACCAACGAGGTCGACCGTGAACCGGGCGCTGTCGTGTACACCCTCATGCTCGACGACGACGGCAGAGTCCGCGGTGAACTGGCCGTCGTGCGCCGGGACGAGGCACGGTTCCTCGTCGGGGCGGACGGCACCACCGGCGTCGACTGGCTGCGCAGGCACCTGCCCCGCAACGGCAGCGTGCACCTGCGCGACCTCACCGCGGGCACCTGTTGCCTCGGGCTGTGGGGGCCGCAGGCGCAGGCCCTGATGCAGCAGCTCTGCGCACACGACCTGTCCGATCACAGCCCCGGGCTGCCCCGGGCGCTGCGCCTGCACCTGGGTGCTGCGCCGGTCGTCGCACTGCACACCGCCGGCATCGGCGAACCCGAATGGGAACTGCACACCAGTGCCGATCTCGGGCGGCTCCTGTGGGACACCCTGTGGGAGGCCGGCCGCGACCAAGGCCTCATCGCCGCCGGGCGCGCGGCCTTCGACAGCCTGCGCCTGGAGGAGGGCCACCGCTCCTGGGGCAGGGACGTGACCACCGAACACGATCCCCACGAGGCCGGCCTGGGCCACCTCGTGCGCATGGGCAAGGGGTACTTCCGCGGCAAGGAGGCCCTGGAGGAACGCGCCGGAACCCCTGCCGCCCGGCAGCTCACCCGGCTGATGATCGACGACCCCCGCGCGAGTGTCGGAGGGGCCGACCCGGTCCACGCCGACGGTGCTGTGGTCGGACACGTGACCCGTGCCGACATCGGATACACGGTCGGCACCGGCATCGCCCACGCCTGGCTGCCCACGTCCCTGGCAGCCCCGGGACAGGGCGTGGGGATCACACACCTGGGGGAGCGGGTGAAGGCCACCGTGGCCGCCGACCCCCGGCCCGTCACCGAGACCACCCGCGCCTGACCCGCTGCATGGCCCGGCCCGCCCGCGCTCCGCCCCTCCTGCACCTGCCCCACCGTCCCCTGCCCTCCTGCACCCGCCCTGCCGACCCCCGGCCCCTGACCCGGCCGGTGCCACCGAGTTCCGGAGTTCCGAACACCGCGCAAGGAGCCCCCCGTTGACCGAAGGCACGTCCGTGCATACCCCGGCCGCCGACGAGGCCCCCGCCGACAGCCTCGTCCCGACCCTGCCCGGCACCGACTACACCGACCCCGGAACCTTCCGGCTCGAACAGGAGCACATCTTCGAGGCCCAATGGTTCTGCGCGGTGCGTAGCTCCGACCTGGACAAACCGGGCGCGTTCCGCACCGTGCAGATCGGCCGGGAGAGCGTGATCGTCACCCGCGCCCGTGACGGGAAACCCCGAGCCTTCCTCAACGTGTGCCGGCACCGCGGCGCCCGCCTGTGCATGGAGGAATCGGGCGCGGTCAAGCGCTCCTTCCAGTGCCCCTACCACGCCTGGACCTACGGGCTCGACGGCAAGCTCGTCGCCGCACCCAACCTCACCTCGATGCCCGACATCGACCGCACCGCCTACGGGCTGCAGCCCCTGAACCTGACCGAATGGCTCGGTTACGTGTGGGTGTGCCTGGCCGACGACCCGCCCTCGTTCGAGGAGACCGTCGTCGCCGACGTCGTCGCACGCCTGGGCAGCACCGCCGCCATCGACAACTACGGCATCGACGGGCTCACGGTGGGCAAACGCATCACCTACGACGTGCAGGCCAACTGGAAGCTCATCATCGAGAACTTCATGGAGTGCTACCACTGCGCCACGATCCACCCGGAACTGACCGAGGTGCTGCCCGAGTTCGCCGACGGTTACGCCGCCCAGTACTACGTGGGGCACGGTGCGTCCTTCGGTGAGGACGTCGAGGGCTTCACCGTCGACGGCAGCGAGGGGTTCGGCCGGCTCGACGGGGTGAGCGAGGAACAGGACCGCAGCTACTACGCGATCACGGTGCGCCCGCAGGTGTTCGTCAACCTGGTGCCCGACCACGTCATCTTCCACCGCATGTACCCGGTGGCCGTCGACCGCACCATCGTCGAGTGCGACTGGCTCTACACGCAGGAGGTCGTCGACAGCGGCAAGGACCTGTCGCGGTCGGTGGAGATCTTCCACCGCGTCAACCAGCAGGACTTCGACGCGTGTGAGCGGTGCCAGCCGGCGATGTCGTCGCGCCAGTACGCCGGGGGAGGGGTCCTCGTCCCCTCCGAACACCACATCGGGGAGTTCCACACCTGGGTCGAGGCGGCCATCGCCCCCGGCCGCACCTGACCGGAGACCGGCACAGGAGCAGCACACGGCGCGGTCCCCCTCGGGGCCGCGCCGTGCTTGCGTCTGAGCACCCGGTCGGGACCGGCCCCGGGGTGGGAACGTGCCCGCGGCACACATCGCACGGCAGAAACGCACGGCGCGGCCGTTCCGGGCCGCGCCGTGCGGGACGTGGGCCCCGGCGTGCCGGGGCCCGGGTTCACCAGCCGCGTTCGACCCAGGCGTCGAACTCGGCCCGGACCGCGCCGATCGTGGTCGATTCACCGTGGCCCGGATGCACCACCGTCTCGTCCGGCAACGGGAGGAGATGGTGGCGGATGGACTCCACGATCACGCCGAAGTCCGAGTACGAACGCCCGGTCGCCCCGGGGCCGCCGGCGAAGAGGGTGTCGCCGGTGAAGACCGTGCCGAGGGTGGGGGAGTACGCGCACACCGATCCCGGCGCGTGCCCCGGGGTGTGGATGATCCGGAACTGTGCCCCGCCCGCCCGGAGCTCCTGGTCGTGGGTGAGCTTGCCGTCCGGGGATCGTTCCGGGTGTGTGAGGTCCCACAGCACCCGGTCATCGGGGTGCAGCAGTACCGGCGCACCGGTCTCGTCGGCCAGCTCCGGGGCCCGGCGCACGTGGTCGTCATGGGCGTGGGTGCACAGCACCGCGCGCACGCTGCGCCCGTCCACCAGGTCGAGGATGGTGTCGACCTCGTGCGGCGCGTCGACGACCAGGCACTCCCGGTCGTCTCCCACCACCCACACGTTGTTGTCGACGTCGTGGGTCGCCCCGTCCAGGGTGAACGTGCCCGAGGTGACCGTGTGTTGGATCCGGGCCGCCATCAGAGCGTCACCACCGAACGCAGCACCTCGCCGCGGTGCATGCGGTCGAAGGCATGCTCGACCCGGTCCAGCGCGATCTCCTCGGTCACGAACTCCTCCAGGGGCAGCCGGCCCTGCTGGTACATCTCCACCAGCATCGGGAAGTCCCTGCTCGGCAGGCAGTCGCCGTACCAGCTGGACTTGAGTGCGCCGCCGCGCCCGAAGACGTCGAGCAACGGCAGCTCCAACGTCATCTCCGGGGTCGGGACGCCCACCAGCACGACCGTTCCGGCCAGGTCGCGGGCGTAGAACGCCTGCTTGTAGGTCTCGGGCACCCCGACCGCGTCGACCACGACGTCGGCGCCGTGCCCGCCGGTGAGCTCCCGGACCGCCTCCACCGTGTCGGTCTCGCCCGCGTTGACGGTGTGGGTGGCACCGAACGTGCGGGCCCACTCCAGCTTCGCCGGGTCGGTGTCCACGGCGATGATGCGCCGGGCACCGGCCAGCTGCGCCCCGGCCACGGAGCCGTTGCCGACCCCGCCGCACCCGATGACGGCCACGGAGTCGCCCGGGCCGGCCTGCCCGGTGTTGACGGTCGCGCCGATGCCCGCCATCACACCGCAGCCCAGCAGCCCGGCCACCGCGGGGCGGGCCGAGGGGTCGACCTTGGTGCACTGGCCCGAGTGCACGAGCGTCTTCTCGGCGAAGGCGCCGATGCCCAGAGCTGGGGACAACGGGGTGCCGTCCTCGAGGGTCATGGGCTGTGCCGCGTTGTGGGTCTCGAAACAGTACTGCGGCCTGCCGCGGGCGCAGGCGCGGCAGTTCCCGCACACCGCGCGCCAGTTCAGGACGACGAAGTCCCCGGGCGCGACGTCGGGGACACCCTCGCCCACGGCGTCGACGATCCCGGCGGCCTCGTGCCCGAGGAGGAACGGGTACTCGTCGCTGATCCCGCCCTCCCTGTAGTGCAGGTCGGTGTGGCAGACCCCGCAGGCCTGGATCCGGACCACGGCCTCACCCGGGCCCGGGTCGGGCACGTTGATGTCGACGACCTCGACGGGTTCGCCCTTGCCGCGGGCGACCACGCCACGCACGACGGTCATGGTGTACTCCCTCTTCTTTCGGGGACTCGGTGTTCGGGTCTTGCGAAGGGATCGCTCTCACGCGAGAGCCGCGCGGCCCCCGTACTCGGCGGCCGCGTCGGCCGACCAGTCCGCGAGGTGGCGGGCGAAGGACGAACGGACCAGGACCCAGAAGACCGGGGTCGACCCGTGGCGCCGGATCAGGGTCACCTCCGTGCGCGCCAGCAGCGTCTGCGCGCACCTGCCCGGGCCGAAGGAGGACGGGTGCAGGTCGAGCGAGCAGCCCTTGTTCAGGAACTCCTCGGAACGGGGTCCGGCGATCTCCACCACCGTGCGCTGCCCGGACACGTCCACGACCGCGCCGTGATCGCCGTCCAGGGCCTTGTGCAGCGCCTCTTCCACGTCCGGGGCACGTCCCTGCTCACCCACCACGAGCCACTCGTCCGGCCCCATCCACAGCACCAGGAGGTCCCCGGCGACGGCGGACGCGCCGGGACCCGGAAGGGGCGAGCCCAGGGCGTCACCGACCCGTGCGGCAGCTGCACCCTCCGGCTCGACGCGCAGGGCGATCTGCGTCAGGAAGGGGATCTCCCCGATGTCCAGGGCCCCCGGAACGGAGGTCCCGGCCAACAGTCCCGCCCGGGATGCCAGGGGCGATTCGCCGGTGAAATCAGCCATCGCGGCGTGCTCCTTCCTTGTCGTAGAAGACGTGGTCGGTGATCTCGGCCGCGACGAGCCGGTCGCCGGCCGTGGCGTGCACCGTGTCGCCGATCCGGTCGCGCCCGGACTCGACCAGGGCCAGGGCGAACCCGCGCTCCAGCACCGCACTGCGGTAACTGGAGGTGACGTGGCCCAGCATCGGGACCGGGGGCGCCGGCAGCTCGGCGTGCTCCACGACCTGGGCCCCCTCGGCCAGTACCAGGCCCGGGTCGGCGGGCAGCAGGCCCACCAGCTGCTTGCGGTCGGTGCGTGCGGTGTCGGCACGGGTGAAGGAGCGCTTGCCCAGGAAGTCGTCCTTCTTCTTCGAGACGGCCCAGCCCATGCCCAGGTCGTACGGGGTCACGGTGCCGTCGGTGTCCTGGCCGACGATCGGCAGGCCCTTCTCCGCACGAAGGACGTGCATCGTCTCGGTGCCGTAGGGCGTGATACCCAGGGGCTCGCCCGCCTCGACGAGCGCCTCCCAGACCTCGCGCCCGTTCCACCACGGCACGCTCACCTCGAAGGCGAGCTCACCCGAGAAGCTGATCCGGAAGACCCTGGCCCCGTGTCCGGCGACCGTGCCGTCCTTCCAGGACATGAACGGGAACTCGTCCCTGTCCAGCTCCATACCGGGCGCCACCCGCGACAGGACCTCGCGCGAGCGCGGGCCCGCGAGCGCGATGGTGGCCCAGTGCTCGGTCACCGACGTCAGATGCACCCGCAAGTGGGGCCACTCGGTCTGCAGCCAGTCCTCCAACCACTGCAGGACCCCGGCCGCGCCGCCCGACGTGGTCGTGATCAGGTACCGGTGCTCCCCGGTACGCGCCACCGTGCCGTCGTCGAAGACCATGCCGTCCGCGTGGCACATCAGGCCGTAGCGCACGCGCCCGACCTTCAGCGTGCTCATCCTGTTGGTGTAGACGAGGTCGAGGAACTCGGCGGCGTCCGGGCCCTGCACATCGATCTTGCCCAGCGTCGACACGTCCTGGATGCCCACGCCCCCACGCACCGCGCCGCACTCGCGCAGGACCGCGGCCTCCATGTCCTCGCCCCCGCGCGGGTAGTACCAGGGGCGCTTCCACTGGCCCACGTCCTCGAACGGTGCGCCCTGCTCGACGTGCCAGTCGTGGATCGAGGTGACCCGTACCGGGTCGTACAGTTCGCCCCGCTCGCGCCCGGCCAGAGCGGCGAAGGCCACGGGGGTGTAGGGCGCCCGGAACGTGGTCGTGCCGATCTCGCCCGTGCTGCGCCCCAGGAGCTCGGTGATGACCCCGCTCGCCAGGGTTCCCGAGGTCTTGCCCTGGTCGTGCGCGGTGCTCAAGGTCGTGTACCGCTTGATGTGCTCGACCGATTCCATGCCGGCCCCGATCGCCCGCCGGATGTCGGCGACAGTGGTGTCCCGGGCCAGGTCCACGTACTGCGTGTCCCCGGTGGAGTCGGTGGGGGAGGGCACCAGCCACACGGTGCGGNCGGGGGAGTTCGGCCGGCCCGGCAGTCAGCCCGCAGGCCACGGCGGCCCTGGCGCCCGCGTCCGCGCCGCTGTCCAGGCACGCGTCGGTGGCGGGTTCCCCGGCCGCGGAACCGGCCGACCGCACCGAAGGAGGGAACTCGTCGGGCACGAACGCGCCCAGGTCCTCGGAGAAGCGCAGGCTCCCGCGCGCCTGGCTGTGCAGGTGCACCGCGGGGTTCCAGCCGCCCGAGACCAGGAGGGTGTCGCATGCGAGGCGCGTGTGCTCCGCGCCGGGTGCCGCCTCGTCCTGCCACCACGGCGCCACACGGGCCTGGTCGATGCGCTCCCGGCCGGAGGTGGTCACGACCGCCGACCCGGGCATGAGCGTGATCCCGCGTTCGGTGCACAGCGACTCCCAGGGCGGGGGCACGGACCCGCGGGCATCCACGACCGCCGCGATCTCCACGCCTGCGTCGTGCAGGTCCACGGCGGCCGCGTACGCACTGTCGTCGGTGGTGAACACGGCCACCCGCTCGCCCGGTACGACCCCGTACCGGTGCAGGTACGTGCGCGCGGCGCCGGCGAGCAGGATCCCGGGCCGGTCGTTGCCGGAGAAGACCAGCGGCCGCTCGTGCGCGCCCGTGGCGTGCACGACCTCGCGGGCGCGGATGCGCCACACGCGCTGACGGGTGTGGGCGTGCTCGCCCCGGTGCTCGAGGGCGACGAGGTAGTTGTCCTCGTAGTGCCCGAAGACGGTGGTGCGGTGAAGCTGCCGGACCTCGGGGTAGCGGTCCAGTTCGGCCACGGCCTGCCGCACCCAGGTGTCGGCGGGCGCGCCGTCCAACTGCTCCGAGCTTCCGAGCAGTGCGCCGCCGAACCCGGTGTCCGCGTCGGCGACGATCACCCGGGCCCCGCTGCGTGCCGCTGTCAGCGCCGCGGCCAGACCGGCGGGCCCGGCCCCGACAACGAGTACGTCGCAGTGGGCGTGCATGTGGTCGTACCGTGCGGGGTCCGGTCCGGTGGCCAGGCGCCCCTGTCCGGGCAGCCCGGTGGCGGCCAGACCGTCGGTGAGCCGGACCGTGGTCGCGATCTGCATCGGTTCGGGGAAGGGCTCGTCGATCTGCACGAGCGCGTTCGGTTCTTCGACCCCCGCGGCCATGATCCCCCGCGGGCGCCCGTGTTCGATGCTGGTGGCGACCTTGTGTACCCCGCTGGCCAGCAGGGCCGAGGCGAGGGTGTCGCCCTCGTACCCCTGGTACTCGCGGTCGTCGAAGGTGAAGCGCAGCGGACGGTCGCGGTCGATCCGTCCCCCGGCCTGCAGCCTGAACCCGTTGCTCACTGGGCCACCGTCCTCGTGTCGTCGCGGTCGAGAACCCGGTTGGTGACGGTGTCGCGCCGGAGGCCGAACCAACGGCGGCACCCGGCCGCGTGGAGCCAGCGCTCGGCGAACTCGCCCCGGGGGTTGTCGCGGAAGAACAGGAACTCCGCCCAGTCCTGGTCGGAGACGGCCTGCGGGTCCTGCGGGTAGGCCACGCCGGCCTGCCCGCCGTAGTGGAACTCGATCTCGTCGCGCAGCCCGCACCACGGGCAGGGGATGAGCATCATCTGGACTCCTAGTGGGCGACACCGGAGGCGCCGTGCTCGTCGACGAGCGCGCCCGTGGTGAAGCGGTCGAGGGAGAAGGGGGCGTTGAGGGGGTGGGGGCTGTCGTTGGCGATGGTGTGGGCGAAGCACCAGCCCACGCCCGGTGTCGCCTTGAACCCGCCGGTGCCCCAACCGCAGTTGACGTAGAGGCCTTCGAAGGGCGTCAGGCCGACGATCGCCGAGGCATCGGGGGTGACGTCGACGACGCCTCCCCAGGTGCGCAGCACGTGCGCCCGGGCGAACATCGGGAACAGCTCGACCGCGGCGGCCATCTGCCGTTCGATCGTGTGGAAGGCACCCCGCTGCGAGTAGGAGTTGTAGGTGTCGATGCCGGCGCCGAGCACGAGCTCTCCCTTGTGGGCCTGGGAGACGTAGACGTGCACGGCGTTGGACATCACCACGGTGGGGTGCACCGGCTCCAGCAGCTCCGAGACCAGAGCCTGCAACGGGTGGCTCTGCACCGGCAGGCGCAGGCCGAGGGTGTCGGCGAGCACGGACGAGTGGCCCGCGGCCGCCATCGCGACCTTGCCCGCCCGGATCGGGCCGCGGGTGGTCTCGACCCCGATGACCCGATCGCCGACCCGCTCGAACCCGGTGACTTCGCAGTTCTGGATGATGTCGACGCCCATACGGTCGAGCGCGCGGGCGAAACCCCAGGCCACGTGGTCGTGCTTGGCGATCCCGGCCCGCGGTTGCCACGTGGCGCCCATGACCGGGTACCGCAGGTTCTCGGAGGTGTCGATGATCGGACAGATCTCGGCGACCTGGCCGGGGTCGAGCCACTCGGCGTCGATGCCGTTGAGGCGGTTGGCGTTGACCCGGCGCACGCTGTCGCGCACGTCCTGCAGGGAGTGTGCAAGGTTGAGCACGCCCCGCTGGGAGAACAGGAGCGGGTAGTCGAGCTCGTCCTCGAGACCTTCCCACAGCTTCAGGGAGTGCTCGTAGAGCCCGGCGCTCTGGTCCCACAGGTAGTTGGACCGGATGATGGTGGTGTTGCGGGCCATGTTGCCGCCCGCGAGCCAGCCCTTCTCGAGCACGGCGATGTCGGTCATCCCGTGGTTCTTGGCCAGGTAGTAGGCGGTGGCCAGTCCGTGCCCGCCGCCGCCCACGACCACCGCGTCGTAGGAGCCCTTGGGATCGGGGGAACTCCACAACCAGTCGGGGTGTTCGGGCAGGTCGGCTCCGGGGGTGCGCGGCGCCATCAGAAAGCTCCGTCCGTGTGCGGGTAGAGGGGGAAGTCGGCGGCGAGCTTCTCCACGCGCGTGCGCAGGGCACTCGCCGCGGCCTCGTCCAGAGCCGGGTCGAGGGCCTCGGCGATGACGTCGGCGACCTCGGTGAACTCGGTGGCGCCGAAGCCGCGTGAGGCCAGGGCCGGGGTGCCGATGCGCAGACCCGACGTGACCATCGGCGGGCGCGGGTCGTCGGGCACCGCGTTGCGGTTGACGGTGATCCCGATCCGGTGGAGGCGGTCCTCGGCCTCCCTGCCGTCGAGTTCGGAGTCGCGCAGGTCGACCAGGACCAGGTGTACGTCGGTGCCGCCGGAGACCAGGCGCACACCCCTCCGTGTGCAGTCCTCGGCCGAGAGCCGGTCGGCCAGGATCCGGGCACCCTCGACCGTGCGGTGCTGGCGTTCGGCGAACTCGGGTTCGGCGGCGAGCTTGAACAGCACCGCCTTGCCGGCGATGACGTGTTCGAGCGGACCGCCCTGCTGGCCGGGGAAGACCGCGGAGTCGAACTTCTTGGCCAGGGCCTCGTAGGCCGACATCACGGCCCCGCCGCGGGGCCCGCCCAGGGTCTTGTGTGTGGTCGTGGTGACCACGTGGGCGTGGGGGAGCGGATCGGGGTGCAGGCCGGCTGCCACGAGTCCGGCGAAGTGGGCCATGTCCACCATCAGGTAGGCCCCGACCTCGTCGGCGATCTCCCGGAACCGGGCGAAGTCCAGCTGCCGGGGGTGGGCCGACCAGCCCGCGACGATCAGCCGCGGACGCTTCTCGCGGGCCAGACGGGCGACCTCGTCCATGTCGACCCGGTGGTCCGGGCCGACGTGGTAGGGCACCACGTCGTAGAGCTTGCCGGAGAAGTTGATGCGCATGCCGTGGGTGAGGTGGCCGCCGTGGGCCAGGTCCAGACCCATGATGGTGTCGCCCGGGGCGAGCAGGGCCGACATCGCGGCGGCGTTGGCCTGCGCGCCCGAGTGGGGCTGCACGTTGACGTAGGCGGCACCGAACAGGGCCTTGGCACGGTCGATGGCCAGCTGCTCGACGACGTCGACGTTCTCGCAGCCGCCGTAGTAGCGCTTGCCCGGGCGGCCCTCGGCGTACTTGTTGGTCAGCACCGAGCCCTGCGCCTCGAGGACCGCCTCCGGGGCGAAGTTCTCCGAGGCGATCATCTCCAGCGTGGAGCGTTGCCGGTCCATCTCGGCGTCGACCGCGGCGGCGACCTCGGGGTCGACCGCCGACAGTCGGCCATGGGGGAGGCCGGCGACAGCGGTCTCGGATGAGGGGGTCATGGGGTTTCCTTCCACGCGGGGAACCGGGGAGGGGAGAAGGCCGGACGACCTGGTGAGCAACAGAAACTGATCTGACATATCAGTTGGCGCTCAGCATAAGGAGGCGTCCCGAGGCAGCGCAAGGGTCGATTTTTCGTCCGGTCGATTTTTCGGTGGGCTCTTGACCCCGGGATTTTCCGGAGCCTAATGTGCCGTCCATCTGATATATCAGTCTGCTGACGACCTGCCGGCACCTCGGAGGGCCACCGCGAACCTCCGAGGGCCCACGGCGGAACCGCCCGCCCGCGCTCCTCTCCACCGAGAGCCCGCCCGAACCGTCCCTGCTCCCGCTCTCACGCCTCTCACTCCGGGCCGGGTCCCCTCGCGCCCGCGCACGATCACCCAGGGCATCCACGGGTGACCACGAGTTAGGAGACCCCCATGAGTCCCACCCCCCGCGTCGTCATCGTCGGGGCCGGCATCGTCGGCGCCAACCTCGCGGACGAACTCACCACGCGCGGCTGGAACCGCGTCACCGTGGTCGACCAGGGGCCGCTGCCCCTCACCGGCGGCTCGACCTCGCACGCGCCCGGCCTCGTCTACCAGACCGGCCCCTCCAAGACGATGACCGCGTTCGCCCAGTACACGGTCGAGAAGCTCCGGGGGCTGGACGTGGACGGCGCCTGGTGTTTCAACCAGGTCGGCGGCCTGGAGATCGCCACGACCCCCGAGCGCCTCGCCGACCTGCACCGCAAGCAGGGCTGGGCCACCTCCTGGGGTGTGCCGGGGACCGTGGTCGGCCCCGAGGAGTGCGCCCGGCTGCACCCGCTCCTCGATCCCGACGAGGTGCTGGGCGGGTTCCACACCCCCACGGACGGGCTCGGCAAGTCTTCACGCGCCGTGATCGCCCTGGCCCGCCGGGCCCAGGCCGCGGGTGCGGAGTTCCGCGGCTCCACCCGTGTGCTCGGCGTCGACCAACAGGGCGGCCGGGTCACCGGAGTGCGCACCGACCAGGGCGACATCCCCGCCGACATCGTGGTCTCCTGCGCCGGCTTCTGGGGCCGCCGGGTGGGCGACATGGTCGGCATGAAGGTGCCGCTGCTGCCCATGGCGCACCAGTACGCCCGCACCGACCAGATCCCCGAACTGGTCGGACACAACGACGAGCTCTCCGAGGCCCGCCTGCCGATCCTGCGCCACCAGGACCACGACCTCTACTACCGCGAACACAACGACCGCATCGGGATCGGTACTTATGCGCACCGCCCCATCCCGGTCTCCCTCGCCGACCTGCCCGAGACCGAGGACGGTTCGACCTCGGAGGAGGCCATGCCGTCCATGCTCCCCTTCACCGACGACGACTTCGCGCCCTCCTGGGAACAGAGCAAGCGCCTGCTGCCCTCCCTGAGCACGGCCAAGGTCGAGGACGGTTTCAACGGGGTCTTCTCCTTCACCCCCGACGGCGGGCCCCTGATCGGGGAGTCCCCCGACGTCGCCGGGTTCTGGATCGCCGAGGCCGTCTGGGTCACACACTCCTCCGGTGTGGCCCGATCCGTGGCCCAGCTGCTCGTCGACGGCCGGAGCGAGGTCGACCTGCACGGGTGCGACGTGCACCGGTTCGACGAGATCGAGACCGTCGACGACTACGTCGAGGAGACGTCCAAGCAGAACTTCATCGAGATCTACGACGTCACGCACCCCTCCCAGCCCAAGCTGTCACCGAGGGACCTGCGCGTGAGCCCCTTCCACGCACGCCAGCGCGAGCTCGGCGCGTTCTTCCTGGAGAGCCACGGCTGGGAGCGCCCGCAGTGGTACGAGGCCAACGCCCCACTGGTCAAGGAACTGCCCAACCATTGGTATCCGCGCCCCCGCGATCCCTGGTCGGCGATGTACCACTCGCCCATCGCGGCCGCCGAGGCGTGGAAGACGCGCAACGCCGTCGCGATGTACGACATGACCCCGCTCAAGCGCCTGGAGGTCACCGGACCCGGGGCGACCGCCTTCCTCGACCGCCTCACCACCAGCAAGATGGACCGCGTGCCCGGCTACGTCGCCTACACGCTCCTGCTCGACCAGGCCGGAGGCGTGCGCAGCGACATCACCGTCGCCCGGCTCGACGCGCACACGTTCCAGGTCGGCGTCAACGGCAATCTCGACCTGGACCGTCTGCGCCGCGAGCTGCCCGCCGACGGCAGTGTGCAGATCCGCGACGTCACCGGCGGGGCCCGTGGNTGGCATCGGCGTCTGGGGCCCGCTCGCCCGCGACCTCGTCCAGCCACTGAGCCGCGACGACTTCTCCGACGAGGGCCTGAAGTTCTTCCGGTGCATGCGTGCCCACGTCGGCGGCATCCCCGTCACGGTGCTGCGGGTGTCCTACGTCGGTGAACTGGGCTGGGAGATCTACACCAGCGCCGAGTACGGCCAGAAGCTCTGGGACGTGCTCTACGGGGCCGGGCGGGAGCTCGGCGTCGCCCCCGCCGGCCGGGCCGCGTTCAACAGCCTGCGCCTGGAGAAGGGCTACCGCGCCTGGGGGGCGGACATGAACACCGAGCACAACCCCTACGAGGCCGGGATCGGTTTCGCCGTGCGCATGGGTAAGAAGGGCGACTTCATCGGGCGCGAGGCAGTGGAGGCCATCGACCCCGACGCGGTGTCCAGGCGGCTGACCTGCCTGACCGTGGACGACGGCCGCAGTGTCCTGATGGGTTCCGAGCCCGTGCTGCTCGGTGGCGAGCCGGCCGGCCACGTCACCTCCGCGGCCTTCGCCCACACGCTCGGCATGCCGGTCGCCTACGCGTGGCTGCCCTCCTCGGCCGTACCCGGCACACCCGTGGAGATCCAGTACTTCGACCGCAGGGTCAGGGCCACGGTCGCCGCCGAACCCCTGCTCGACCCGGAGATGAAGCGGATCCGCCGCTGACCGGCGCCCGACCCTGCCCCCCACCACCGAAGGACGCCATGCGGTCCGACACCGTCGACACCTACCTCAACGAGCTCGCTGCACGTGTGCCCGCACCGGGCGGAGGGGCGGCCGGTGCGCTGCACGCCGCCCAGGGGGCGGCACTGGTCGGAATGGTCGCCCGCTACAGCAACGGGTCCACCCGGCCCGAGGAGGCCACCACCGTCGAGCGGGTGCGCGAGAGCGCGGACACCCTGCGCGAGCGCGCGCTCGTCCTGGCCGAACAGGACGTCTCGGCGTTCCGCGGTGTGAGCCGGGCCTACCGGATGCCGAGGTCCACACCCGAGGAGAAGGGGGCCCGCAGCCGGGCGATCGCCGGTTCCCTGTCCGAGGCCGGCCGAGTCCCGGCCGAGGTCGTCGAGGTCGCCGCCCGCGTCGCCGACCTGGCCGAGCACCTGCGTCCGCTGTGCAATCCGAACCTCGTCTCCGACATCGCCGCTGCCGCGGAGGCCGCCCGGGCAGCTGCAGCCACCTCACGGGTCAACGTCGAGATCAACCTGTGTTCGGGTGCGGAGATCCCGAACCGGGACGAGCTGGCCGGCGCGGTGGCGGCCACCGACGACGTGCTCCGCAGGGCCGACGAGACCACCGAAGCAGTCAGGGAGCAGATCCTCCGATGACCACACTTCCCTCCCCAGCGATGAAGTCCCTCGACGGCACCGGGGTGGCCCGCGGGATCCGCGCCGAGGTCGCCGCCGCCGCCGTCGAACTCAACCTGACCGGTCTCACACCGAGGCTGGCCCTCGTGGTCGCCACCGACCACGGTTCCAGCGCCTGGTACGTGCGCCAGATCGCCCGGGCCGCCTCGGCCGCGGGACTCCTGTGCGACGTGGTCGATCTCGGCCCGGCCGCGGGCCCGGAACAGATCCGGACCGCCCTGGCCCGGCTCAGCGCCGACCCCGCCGTGCACGGGGTCATGCTGCAGACACCCTTGCCCGCCGACGCCGACTTCGGTGACCTGGCGGGCGCCATCGACCCGGCAAAGGACGTCGACGGGGCCAACCCCGTCTCCCAGGGGCGCCTGGCGGCAGGGCTCCCCGCGCATCCGCCGGCCACCGCCGCCGCGGTGCTGGCCCTGCTCGACCACTGCGAGATCCCCGTGCTCGGACGCTCGTGTGTGGTCGTGGGGCACTCGGACGTGGTCGGCAGGCCCGTGGCGCAGCTGCTGTTGCGCCGCGACGCCACCGTGACGGTATGCCACCGCCACACCGAGAATCTGGAGGGCTACACACGCACCGCCGACGTCCTGGTCGTGGCAGTGGGAAGGCCCGGGCTCATCACCGCCGACCACGTCGACCGGGACGCCGTCGTCATCGACGTCGGGACCACGCCCACCCCCGACGGAGGCCTGGCCGGCGACGTCGACCACGCCGACGTCGACGGGCGGGTCCGTGTCCTGAGCCCGGTCCCGGGCGGCGTCGGCCCGGTCACCACCGCGCAGCTGCTCCGGCACACGGTGCGCAGCGCAGCCGCGCTGGGTGGACGCGGGTGAGAGCCCGGCTGCGGGTGCCTGGCGGGGGCGGCGGGACGGGCCGCCCCCGTTCAGGTGACTGCGCGGATGGCCTTCTCGAAACCGATGACGTGCTCGCGCGCGAGCTCGGAGACCATGTCGCCCTCGCCGTCGGCGATGCCGCGCAGGAGGGCCACATGCTCGCTGATGTGCCGGTCCAGCCTGCTGAGCCGGTCGATGAACAGGCAGAAGAGCCGCGTCGCCAGGTTGTGGTAGCGCAGGAGCGTGTCCTCCAGGTGCGGGTTGGCCGCGGCCCGGTAGATGCTCCGGTGCACCCGCAGGTCCCAGCGCATGAGCTCGCTGCGGTCGGTGTTCTCCACGTCCAAGGCCTCGATCCGGTCGGCGAGCTCGGAGAGCTGCTGCCCGGTACCGCGCCCGGCCACTTCGGCGGCCCGGCGTGCGGCCACGGGTTCCAGGTTCACCCGGATCTCGCTGATGTAGGCCAGGTCGCTGATGTCCACCCCGGTCGCGAACGTGCCGCGGCGGGGATAGGAGACCACCAGCCGCTCGGTCTGCAGCCGCTTGAGGGCTTCGCGGACCGGGGTGCGGCCGATGCCCAGCGACTCGCTCAGGACCCCGTCGTCGATGGGTGCCATCGGCGGGATCTCCAGCATGATCAGTCGCTCCTGGATCTCGGCGTAGGCGCGGTCGGCCAGCGACATGGACGGCGGTTCGAGCTCCTTGGGGGTCGCGATCATGCGCCCATCCTAGGACCTGGCGCCGCAGCCCCAGAACAAGTCGACATCAAAGCGATACAACTAATATTTCAGGGGCAAAAGTGACTATCTCCGTGTTCGACCTGTTCAAGGTAGGAATCGGCCCGTCCAGTTCTCACACGGTCGGTCCGATGAAAGCGGCCCAGCTCTTCGTCTCACGGCTGGCCGAGAACGCGACCCTGGCAGACACCGCGACCGTGTGCTGTGAACTCTTCGGCTCACTCGGGGCCACCGGACACGGGCACGGCAGTGTCGGGGCCGTGGTGCTCGGCCTGATGGGGGAGCAACCGCACCTCGTGGACCCGATCGGGGCCGAACCCGCCGTGCGCGCCGTGCGGGAAGAGGGGGGGATCGCCCTCCACGGCCGCCACAGGATCCGGTTCGACGTCGGCGAGGACGTGGTCCTGCACCGCAATCGGCGCCTGGACTTCCACAGCAACGGCATGGTCTTCCGAGCCCGGGACACCGAGGGGGAGCTGCTCGAGCGCCGCGAGTACTACTCCGTCGGCGGCGGGTTCGTGCTCGACGAGGACGAGACCGGAAGCCCCGTCCTCGTCCAGGACACCACCCCCGTCCCCCATCCCTTCACCACCGGCGACGGGCTGCTCGCCCGCACCCGGGAGAGCGGTCTGCCGTTCAGCGGAGTCATGCTCGCCAACGAGCGTGCCCACCGCGGCGACCGGGAGATCCGCGAGGGCCTGCTGCAGATCCGTGCGGTCATGCACGAGTGCGTCGACAACGGCACCCGCGCGGAGGGTTCCCTGCCCGGCGGCCTCAAGGTGAGGCGCCGAGCCCGGGAACTCCGTGCCCGCCTGGAGAGCGAACCGGCCGCGGGCGGGGCCGACCCCATGGAGTGGATCACGCTCTACGCGCTCGCCGTCAACGAGGAGAACGCGGCGGGCGGCCGTGTGGTGACCGCGCCCACCAACGGCGCCGCCGGCATCGTTCCCGCCGTCCTGCTCTACGCCGAGCGTTTCCTGCCCGGGTTCGACGAGGACGCGGCGGTGCGCTTCCTGCTCACCGCCGGGGCGATCGGGCTCGTGTTCAAGGAGAACGCGTCCATCTCCGGGGCCGAGGTCGGCTGCCAGGGCGAGGTCGGGTCGGCGTGCTCCATGGCGGCGGGTGCGCTCGCCGAGGCGCTCGGCGGCACGCCCGAACAGGTGGAGAACGCCGCCGAGATCGGCATCGAACACAATCTCGGCCTGACCTGCGACCCCGTCGGCGGGCTCGTCCAGATCCCCTGCATCGAGCGCAACGCCGTCGCCTCGGTCAAGGCCGTCACCGCCGCGCGCATGGCCCTGCGTGGCGACGGGCAGCACCACGTCTCCCTCGACAAGGCCGTCAAGACCATGCGCGAGACGGGCGCCGACATGAAGGACAAGTACAAGGAGACCGCCCGCGGCGGGTTGGCTCTCAACATCGTGGAGTGCTGAGGAGGCCCCCATGACCCGATCGTTCGTCCTCACCCTGAGCTGCCCCAACCGCACCGGCATCGTGCACGCGGTCAGTTCCTTCCTCGTCGAGCACGGGTGCGACATCGGCGAGTACCAGCAGTTCGACGACCCCGTGCAGGGGCGGTACTTCCTGCGCGCGCAGGTCGATGCGCCCGAGGAGACCGACCTCGGCCTGATGGAGCGCCGGTTCGAGCCGGTGGCCGCCGACTTCGGGATGGCCTTCACCTTCTCCGACCGCAGCGCGGTCCGGGTCCTGGTGATGGTGTCCAGGGCGGGGCACTGCCTCAACGACCTGATCTTCCGCTGGCGCACGGGCAGTCTCGGTGCCGACCTCGTCGCGGTCGTGTCCAACCACGAGGACCTGCGGCCCATGGCGGAGAACGCCGGACTGCCGTTCGTGCACGTCCCGGTCACCGCCGGGACCAAACCCGAGGCGGAGGCGCGGCTCCTGGAGCTGGTCGAGGAGTTCGGTGCCGAGCTCGTGGTGCTCGCCCGCTACATGCAGGTGCTCTCGGACCAGGCGTGCAAGGCTTTGGAGGGCCGAGCCATCAACATCCACCACTCGTTCCTGCCGGGTTTCAAGGGCGCCAAGCCCTACCACCAGGCCTACGAGCGCGGGGTCAAACTCGTGGGCGCCACCGCCCACTACGTCACCTCCGACCTCGACGAGGGCCCGATCATCGAGCAGGAGGTGATCCGGATCGACCACACCTACGACCCGGCCGCGCTGCAGAGGGTCGGGCGCGACGCCGAGGCGCTCGCCCTCTCCCGCGCAGTGCGCTGGCACTGCGAGCGGCGGGTGCTGTCCAACGGCACGGGCACAGTGGTCCTCGTGTGAGGGCGGTCCGTGTCCGTTCTCCTGCGCGCGGTCCCGCGCCGCCGCAAGGGCGTGCTCAGCAGTGCCTCGGGACCGAACGGCCCGCCACCTGCCGCCCTCGGGGCGGCGCGGTGCTCACGCTCCTCCTCGAAGAGTTCATTCCTGAGCAGTCCGCACACACAAAGGACGGGCCCCCGAAGGGGCCCGTCGGAACCGCCGGTTCCCGTGGCGCCGGTTCATGGGACCGGGAGCCGTGGGTACCGTGTGCCGGTCTCAGCCTTTCTGGGCGGCCTCGTATTTGTCGACCACGGACTGAGGGATGCGGCCGCGCTCGTTCACCTCGAGCCCGGACTCCTTGGCCCAGGCGCGGATCTCGGCGGCGCGCTGCTGGTTCGAGGACGAGCGGGACGTTTTCGCCTTGCCCTTCGCGGCTTTACGGGCCTTCTTCCGGCCCGCCTCGATGAAAGAGCCCAGGGACTCGCGGAGTTTCGCCGCGTTGTCGCTGCTCAGGTCGACCTCATAAGTGGACCCGTCCAGCCCGAACGTCACCGTCTCGTCCGCTTCTCCGCCGTCGAGATCGTCGACGAGAAGAACTTCCACCTTCTGTGCCATGGGTCCCCCTGAAGTACGTTGCTATCGCCAGTCAAAAATAACACGTGTTCACCTTCAACTGGGACTCGGTAAAATGCACGTCTTTCCCGCTTGCTCCCCGGTGTGAAGAGTCGCACAGGCGAAGGAACGCTTTCCTGCCCTTTTGGTCAGCCCCCTCCGGAATCCTGTCGCCCGGAACAAGGCCCCCTGTATCGGTCCGCACGCTCCGATGGGCACGGCCCACGGCCGGCGGAGCCCCTCAGCCGGTGTAGAGGGAAAGCAGTCTCTCGGCCTCCGGCCCGACCGCCGCGTGGCCGGCGCCGAGGTATCGGCGGGGGTCCACCCCCTCCGGGCGGTCGTCGAGGGCTGCACGCACGGCAGCGGTGAAGCAGACGTTGAGGTGGGTCGCGACGTTGACCTTGGTGATCCCCGCCCGGATCGCCTGCTTCATGCTGTCGTCGCTCACGCCCGAGGAGCCGTGCAGGACCAGCGGGACCTCCAGGGCCGAGGCGAGGTCGCCGATGAGGCCGTTGTCCAACTCGGCGGTGCGCTCGGTCATCGCATGGGAGGAGCCCACGGCCACCGCGAGCAGGTCGACACCCGTGCGGCGGACGAAGGAGGCGGCCTCCCGGGGGTCGGTGCGTGCACTCGGGGCGTGGACCCCGTCCTTGCCGCCGACCTCGCCGAGTTCGGCCTCGACCGCGACACCGCGCGCGTGGCAGAACTCCACGATCCCACGCGTGGTGGAGACGTTCTCCTCGTGGGGGAGGGCGGAACCGTCGTACATGACGGAGCTGAAGCCCAGCTCGACGGCTCTTTCGACCAAGGAGGCGTCGGTGGCGTGGTCGAGGTGGACCACGGTCGGGACGCGTGCGTCGCCGGCGATCTGCAGGACCGCGAGCCCGAGCGGTTCGAGGCGGCCCCGGTGGTATTTCACCGCGTTCTGGCTGATCTGCAGCACCACGGGTGCACCGACGGCCTCCGCCGCTTCCACCAGCGTGGCTGCCGTCTCCAGCTGCACCACGTTGAACGCGCCCAGCCCCGTGTTCTCCGCCCTGCAGCGGTTTCCGACCTCGGTGAGAGAAACAAGCGGCATCCCGACCATCCTCCTTCGTGCCCCTGCTCGGGGGTGCAGGGGTTCGCCTTACATCGCTCATATTTATGACGGAAACATCCCTGGACCGATCATGAAGGCGGTGCTAGCTTCGTGACAAGCATCACAAAAATGTGCGGTCGGAGGGGAGTCCATGATCGGACGCCACATGCTCGAGGAACTCCAGTCACAACCGGCGGTGTGGAGGCGCGTGCTGTCGGAGGTGTTGCCCGAGTACGCCGGCCTGTTGCCCGCCCCGGGTGAGCGGGTCCAGGTCCTCGGGTGCGGATCCTCGTGGTTCATGGCGCAGGCCTACGCTGCGGCGCGTGAACAGGAGGGGCTGGGTGAGACCGACGCCTTCACCCCCACCGAAGCGCCCCGGTCCCGCAGCTACGACCGGGTCGTGCTGATCTCGCGGTCCGGCACGACCAGCGAGGCGGTCGACGTGCTGCGGTCTCTGCCCGAAGGAGTCCCGACGGTCGCGGTCGTGGGCGACCCCGACTCGCATCTGGCCCGCCGTGTCGCGCACGCGGTCCCTCTGCCGTTCGCCGACGAACGCAGCGTGGTCCAGACGCGGTTCGCGACGGCGGCTCTCTTCCTCCTGCTGGGCTCGCTCGGGGCCGATCGCCTCGGGCTGGACCGGGCCGTCGCCGACACCCGGGACCTGCTGGAGGAGCTCGACCCCGACGCCGGCATCGCGGGCGGCCCCGCGGGCAAACCCCTGGACGAACAGCTCCTCACGGCGGAGCAGTTCACCTTCCTCGGGTCCGGCTGGTGCCTGGGACCTGCACACGAGGCGGCACTGAAGATGCGGGAGAGCTGCCAGGCGTGGACGGAGTCCTATCCCTCGATGGAGTACCGGCACGGCCCGATCGCGATCGCGGGCCCGGACCGGGTCACGTGGCAGTTCGGCGCGGCCCCGGCCGGACTCGCCGAGCAGGTTCGCGGGACCGGTGCCCGCTTCGAGAACTGCGACCGGCATCCGCTGGCCGAGCTGGTGCGGGTCCACGCGGCCGCCCTGATCCGGGCCGGGCGCCACGGCCTGGACCCCGACCACCCGCGTTCGCTGAGCCGTTCGGTGATCCTGGACGATCAGACCCCCGAGGGCACCAATGGAACAGTGTGACGCGCTGACCACCGCCGCGCACGGGCGCGCTGTCGGCCCCGGCGATGAGGCCCTGGCCGTGGACGTCGGCGGCACGGCCCTCAAGATCGGTCTCGTGGACCGCCGGGGAGTGATCACCGACGGACTCACGGCTCCCACCCCCGGGAACGGGGCCGGCGTCGAGGACCGGATCGTCGGCCTCGTCGCCGCCGCTGTCGAGGAGTTCCGCCACCGGCGCGGGAGCTCTGCCGTCGCCGCGGTCTCCATGGTGGTGCCCGGGATCGTCGACGAGGCCCGGGGCCGGGCCGTGCACTCCGCCAACCTCGGCTGGCGGGACGTGGCCTTCGCGGAGAAGGTCCGTGAACGGACCGGGCTGCAGACCACGATGTCCCACGACGTGCGTGCTGCGGGTCTGGCGGAGTTCTCCGATGCCGAAGCCGCGCACAACGCCGTGATGATCACCATCGGCACCGGGATCGCGGCCGCCCTGAGGATCGACGGGCGGTCGTACTCCTCCGGGGGTTACGCGGGTGAGGTCGGGTTCCTCGAGGTGCGGGTGGACACACCGGAAGGCCCCTTCGCAGGCCCGTTGGAGAACATCGCCTCGACCAGGGCGATCGCCGAGGCCTACACCCGCCGCACCGGCCGCGCCGTGCACGGCTCGGCCGACGTGCTGGCGAGGATCGGTGAGGGCGACCGCGTCGCCGCACAGGTCTGGGACGAGGCGCTGGAGGCCATGCATCAGGCGTGCCACCAGATCGTCACCCTTCTGGCCCCCGAGGCGATCATCCTCGGCGGGGGACTGAGCGAGGAGACGAGCATCGGCGCCGCGATCTCCGAACGGCTGGCAAGCACGCTGACCTTCCACAGGAACCCGGCGCTGTCACGAGCCCGGCTCGGCTCGGCCGCCGGGTTGATCGGCGCCGCGATGCTCACCAGGCACGACCCGTCGGTGCACGTGTGCACGGAACCTCCGCAACGCGCTCGGCACGGAGAGAGGGGCCCGGAATCGGCATAGTCTGCGTCACCCCGAACCTCGCCCACGACTGGACCTGGCGTGCCCCGAGGCTCGACCCGGGAACCGTGTCCCGCGTCGACCACGGCTCGGTCAGGCTCGGCGGCAAAGGTGTCAATGTCGCACGCATCGTGCACGACACCGGAGTTCCCGCCCTCGCGATGGGCCCCCTCGACCGGACGGTCGGGCCGGTGGACCGGGACGAACGCTCGTGGTGGGCGTTCACCGCGTCCCCGACCGGCCTTCGCCGGACCCTGACCGTGGTCGAGGACGACGGTCGCACCACACTGCTGAACGAGACGGGGCAGCCCCACCCGGACCACGTGTGGGCACAGCTGCTGCACGACATCGAGGCCCGATGTCAGGCAGGCGGTGTCGGGGCGTTGGTCGTGTCCGGGAGCCTGCCCCCGCACACACCCGCGACGGTGATCGCGGAGATCCTCGCCGCAGCGCACCGGCGTTCCGTGCCCACCATCGTCGACGCGAAGGGGCAGGCCCTGGAAGAAGCTGCCCGAGCCGGAGCCACGTGGGTCAAGTGCAACGTCGACGAGCTCGCCGAGGGTTTTCCGGGCAGTGTCGACGACGGCATCACCGGGCTCGGACGGTTCGGTGCCGCGAACGTCCTTGTGACCGCCGGGGCCGAGGGCATCATCGCCGCCACCGGTACCGACGGCGGCGCACCCGCTCTGACGAGGGCGGGGACCCCGGGACCCCTGCGGGGCAACACCACCGGTGCGGGTGACGCGGTCACCGCGGCTCTGGCCCTGGGGCTGGCCGCTGACGAGCCGGAACCGCTCACCGTGACACTGCGCCGTGCGGCCGGATACGGCGCTGCCGCGGTGCTGGCCCCCTGTGCCGGCCGGCTGCACCCCCGCCACCGGGAGCTCGTGGCGCAGGCACACGTGCGACGGGACACTGTTCCGGTCGAAGTGTCCCGCCGTCACCACAGGAGCACAGGTCCATGAGCCGCCAGCAGCGCATCCACTACATCCTCGAGAACATCGAGGAGTCGGGCACGATCTCCATCACCGACATCGTCGCCGACCTCGCCGTCTCGGAAGCGACCGCCAGGCGCGACCTCGACCACTTGGCGGCGAACAACCTCATCGAACGCCGGCGCGGCGGAGCACGGCGCCGCTCGGTGGCCTACTCGCTGACCCTCCGTGGCGAGACCCAGCAGAACCGGCGTTCGAAAGAGCTCATCGCAGAGCACGCACTGTCGACCCTCGAACCGGGCCAGTCCGTCGGCCTGTCCGGGGGCACCACCACCTACGCGATCGCAGACGCCCTGGGCAATCGCGAGGACCTGCACAGCGGACTGACGGTGGTCACCAACTCGGTGGAGATCTCCAGCCGACTGGCCGTGCATCCCGAGATCTCGATCCTGGTCACCGGCGGTCGGCTCAACAGCAAGAGTTACGAGCTCGTCGGCACGTTCGCCGAACTCATGATGAAGCACCTGTGGCTGGACCGATCGTTCATCGGGGTCAACTCCTTTTCCGCCGACATCGGCGCCGCAACGGCCAACGAGTACGAGGCGAGCGTCAACCGGCTCATGGCGAGCCGGTCCGACCGGGCCGCCATCGTCGCCGACTCCTCGAAGTACGGCCGGCGTTCCTTCGGCGTCGTGGGCGGCGCCGACACCTTCCAGTCCCTGATCACCGACGACCGGCTCCCCGACGAGGCGCGTGCCGCCCTGGAGGGAGCCGGATACACGGTCCACGCCGTGAGTGAGGAGACCGAGACCTGAGCCCCGTGCTCACCTGAGAGAGGTATTCATGAGCTTCATCCACGACATCCGGAACTCGTCGCGATTGGTGGTCGTGGTCGCCCTCAGCGCCGTCGCGCTGGGGATCACCTACGGCTACGACATCTCCAACATCGCCGGGGCACTGCTCTTCCTCGAGCCCGATCTCGGCCTGTCCTCGGGCGAACTGGCCGGGTTGGCGACCGCCGTCGTCGTCGGCCAGATCGTCGGGGCCCTCAACGGCGGGTGGATCTCGAACGCGATCGGGCGAAAGCTGAGCATGCAGCTCATCGCGGTCGGATACGTCGCCTTCTCCGTGCTCTGCGCCGTCGCCCCCGAGTACTGGTCGCTCCTCGCTGCCCGGTTCGGCCTGGGGATCACGATCGGCATCTCGCTGATCGTCGTGCCCGTCTTCATCGCCGAGTCCTCGCCGAGCCGCGTGCGCGGAGGGCTGACGGTCGCCTACCAGGTGACCACCGTGGCGGGCATCATCGCCGGCTACCTCGTGGCCTGGGGGCTGGCCTCGACCGAGTCGTGGCGGGCGATCCTGGGCCTGGCCGCGGTGCCCGCGGCCCTGGTCTTCTTCCTGCTGCTGCGTGTGGTGGAGACGCCGCACTGGTACCTGATGAAGGGCAGGGCCGGGGCCGCCCGGGCATCGCTCGAACACGTCGACCCGGGACGCGATCCCGAGCCTCTGATCACCCGCATCCAATCGGACCTGGAGCAGGAGACCGGTCGTCTCCGGGACATGTTCCGCGGGCACCTGCTGCGGGCGAGCGTCTTCGCCATCGGCCTCGGGTTCTTCATCCAGATCACCGGTATCAACGCCACCATCTACTACTCGCCCCACATCTTCGAGGACCTCGGGTTCTCCGGGTACGCGGCCCTCCTCGGGTTGCCGGCGATCGTGCAGTTCTGCGCTCTGCTCGCGGTGATCGTGTCCATGTTCATCGTCGACAACGCCGGGCGCCGCCCCGTACTGCTCACCGGTGTCGGCACCATGATCCTCGCCAATGCCGTCCTGGTCGCCGTATTCGCTCTCAGCGACGGGTTGGGAGGGTGGACATCCGTCGTGGGCTTCGCCGCGATCGTGCTCTTCACGATGGGTTACACCTTCGGGTTCGGCGCTCTCGTGTGGGTCTACGCCGGTGAGACCTTCCCGGCCAAGTACCGGGCGCTGGGCGCCTCCCTGATGCTGACCGCCAACCTGACCGCCAACGCCATCGTCGCGCAGGCCTTCCCGCCCCTTCTGGACTCCGTCGGAGGGGCCGGGGTGTTCGGGATCTTCGGCGTCCTGGCGGCGATCGCCTTCGTCTTCATCTGGTACCTCGCGCCCGAGACCAAGGACAGGGACCTGGACGAGATCGCCCGCTACTGGGCCAACGGAGCCCGATGGGACACCCCCTCGACCAGGACCGAACGCACCGGACGATGAACCCCTGACTCCCGATCCCACTCCCTCGGACGCAACACCCGTCCGCGGGTCCCCGCGGGCAGTACTCCTCAGACCCCCAAGGAGGAACCGACGTGATCCGTCCCCCCACCCGCCGCGACCTCTTCCGTTCCGGAGCGGCTGGGGGGGGNCGACCCGCCTCCGCCGGAGAGGCGCCCGAGCGCGGCGCCGACGAGTCCCCGATGACCGATGTCCCCTTCGAACCCCACGACGAAGTCCGCCTCGCGGTGATCGGCACCGGGAATCGCGGCGCCGACATGCTCGACCGCTTCCTGCAGATCAACAGGGTCCGTGTGACCGCCGTGTGCGACCTCGAACAGGACCGGGCCGAGACCGCCGCCGACGCCGTGGAGGAGGCCGGCGGCGAACGCCCCGCCGTCCACGCCGGCTCCGAAGATGCGTGGGAGGAGCTCACCGCGCGCGACGACGTCGACCTGTGCTTCATCGCCACACCCTGGGAATGGCACCATTCCCAGGCCAAGGACGCGATGGAACACGGCATGCACACAGCGGTCGAACTGCCCATCGCCGTCACCCTGGACGACATCTGGGATCTGGTGCGCACCTCCGAGCGCACCCGCAAGCACTGCATGCTGATGGAGAATGTCAACTACGGCCAGGAGGAGCTCCGCGTCCTCATGATGGCCAAGGAAGGACTGTTCGGGGACCTGCTGCACGGCTCCGGCGGTTACGTCCACGACCTCCGGGACCCCTTCCTGTTCCACGGCGCCTACCACCCGGAGGACTGGCGCCGCACCTGGCAGACCACGATGGACGCGAGCCATTACCCGATGCACGGGCTGGCCCCGATCACCGCAGCCATGGACATCAACCGGGGAGACCGCCTGGACCGGCTGGTCTCGTTCGCCTCCCCGGCGCTCAGCCTGACCGAGTACCGCGCCGAGAACCTGGACAGCGACCACCCCGCTTGGTAGGACGACTACATCTCCGGGGACCGCAACGTCTGCCTGCTCAGCACCGCTGCGGGGAGGATGATCCGGGTCGACCACGACGTGAACACGCCGCACCCCCAGACCCGGGCCAACACCCTGGCCGGCACGCGCGGGGTGTGGATGAGCGACCCGCAGCGGATCTACCTGGAGTCCCTCGGCCACGACGACCACGCCTGGCGGGACTTCGACGAGGCCTACGAGAAGTACGACCACTGGCTGTGGAAGGAGATCGGCGACGAGGGCGGCGGCCACGGCGGGATGGACTACATCCTCCAGTGGAGGACCATCCAGTTGATGCGGCTGGGTCTCACACCGGACATCGACGTCTACGACTCGGCCTCGCTCTCCTCGGTGGTGCCGTTGTCGGAACGGTCGCTCGAGAGCGGTGGCACCGTGCCGGTCCCCGACTTCACCCGGGGCCACTGGAAGGACGCCCGACCGGGCCTGGAACGGGAACAGCCGGAAGACCCCGAACTGGACTGAGCCCGCCTGCCGCGGCCCTGTGGTGCCGACCGCCCGGGACCTGAGGGGCGCGCGGTCGGGCTGCGGGCGCGGCGGACCGGCAGCACGCCGGTCCNNNCCGGACGCTCGCGTCCAGGGCTCACCCGCGCCCGCAGCGGGCAGGAAAACTGTTGCTGCCCGGCGAACACCCGCGCCACAGTGAGGCGCGCGAGGTCCCCTCCCTCGCGCCCCCGCGTCCTCCGAATGCGAAAGGAAGCCCATGTCCACGCTGCGGGTCACCGCCGAGCAGCTCACCATCCACCCCCACCCCGACGCCGATGCGCTCGAGCTCGCGCAGGTCGGCCTCTTCCACGCCGTGGTCGCCAAGGGCGCCTACCGCACCGGGGACTGGGCGGTCTACATCCCCGAGAACGCCCTACTCCCGGAGGGCCTCGTCGAGGAGATCGGGCTGACGGGCAAGCTCGCGGGTTCCAAGCGCAACCGGGTCAAGGCGATCCGGCTGCGGGGCGAACTCTCCCAGGGCATCGTGTGCCGGCCCGCGCAGCTGGCCGACCGCGACCTGGCGGCCGAGCACGAGGCCGGCACCGACTTCTCCGGCGAGCTGGGCATCACCAAGTGGGTGCCGGAGGTGCCGCTGCACATGAGCGGAGAGGCCGTCGCTGCGCCCGACCTGCTGAAGTGGATCGAGATCGAGAACGTCAAACGCTATCCGGACGTCTTCGAACCGGGAGAGCCGGTCGTCGCCACCGAGAAGATCCACGGCAGCGCGTGCCTGTACACCTATGTCGCCGCCACCGGCGAGGGTTTCGTCTCCTCCAAGGGCCAGGGCGCCAAGAACCTCGCGCTCGCCCGCTCCGAGGACAACCTGTACTGGAAGGCGGTGATCGCCCACGGTGTGCCCGAGGCTGCACGAAAGGCGGCCGAGCGGTTCGGCGCCGACCGGGTGGGGGTGTTCGGCGAGGTCTTCGGAACCGGTGTGCAGGACCTGGCCTACGGCGAGACCGGCCGCAGCGACCACCCCGGTTACGCGGTCTTCGACGTGCGTGTCGACGCCGGCGGAGCACACACCTGGATCGACGCCGCCGACCTGCCCGAGCTGCTGGAGGACCTCGACCTGCCGCAGGCCCCGACGGTCCACGAGGGCCCCTACGACGAGGTCGAGCTGCTCGCGGCCGCGCAGGGCGAGGAGACCTGGAGCGGCGCAGGCCTGCACCTGCGTGAGGGTGTCGTGGTGCGGCCGGCCCGTGAGCGCTTCTCGAAGGTGCTCGTGGGCCGTGCGATCGTCAAGTTCGTCTCCGACGCCTACCTCACCCGCAAGGGCGGCACCGAGTACGAGTGAGGCGCCGACGCCCGAGGACCCGGTCCGGACACGGGCCCCGCCCCACTGGCCGCATTCCGCGGGGCGGGGCCCTGCTCCGAATGCGGCCCTACTGCTGCACCCACACCGTCGTGGCACCGGGCAGGCGACCGTCCTCCAGGGGCGCGCTCGACAGCAGCACCTCGCCCGCCGGGACGTCGACGGGCTCCTCGCCGAAGTTGGTCACACACAGCCATCCGCCCGGGCGGCGCAGGGCCAGTACCTGCTCCGCCCCGGTCTCCACCCACTCCAGGGACTCCTCGGTCTGCAACCGCCGCCGCAGCGCCAGGGCCTCCCGGTACAGGTTCAGGGTGGAGGCGGGATCCTCCTCCTGCACCTGCGCCGCGTGGTCGGCGAACCACGCCGGCTGGGGCAGGTGGGGCTCGGCGGGCCCGAACCCGAGGGAGGGGCCCTCCGCCGACCAGGGGATCGGTACCCGGCACCCGTCCCGGCCCCGGGTCACCCCGGGGTTGCGGAAGAACGACGGGTCCTGCCGCTGCTCGTCCGGGATCTCCGCGACCTCGTGCAGGCCCAGCTCCTCACCCTGGTACAGGTACGCGCTGCCGGGCAGGGCCAGCTTGAACAGGGTCGCCGCACGCGCGCGCCGCAGGCCCGCGGCCGCGTCGAGCTCCGGTTCCCGCCCGCCGTTGAGCAGCCACCGGGTCCCGGTCTTCTCCCCGTCGGGTTCGGGCGGCAGGCCGTAACGGGTCGCGTGGCGCACCACGTCGTGGTTGGAGAAGACCCAGGTGGTGGAGGACTCCCCGCGCTCGGCCAGTTCGAGATTGAAACCGACGATCCGGCGGAACTGCGCCGCGTCGAAGTCGGCTTCGAGGAGGTCGAAGTTGAACGCCTGCCCCAGCCCCCGCGGGCTCGCGTACATCGGGCGCCGGTCAGACTCCACCCAGGCCTCGGCGACCCCGATGCGCGGCGGGTCGTACTCGTCGAAGACCTTCCGCCACTCCGCGTAGATCTCGTGCACGTCGTCGCGGTCCCAGGTGGGGTGGTTGCCGTCCGATGGGGTGGCGTCCAGTTCGGCCTGGCTCGGCAGGTTCTCCGGCAGGTCCTTGGAGAGCCCGTGTGCGACGTCGACGCGGAACCCGTGCACACCCCGGTCCGACCAGAACCGCAGGGTCTCGAGGAAGTCCGCGTGCACCTCGGGGTTCTTCCAGTTCAGGTCGGGCTGCTCGCTCGCGAAGTGGTGCAGGTACCACTGCCCGTCCGGAACCCGGGTCCAGGCGGGGCCGCCGAAGTTGGAGACCCAGTCCGCCGGGGGTTGCGAGCCGCCGGGTCCGCGGCCGTCCCGGAAGATGTAGCGGTCCCGGGCCGCCGAGTGCGGCGGGGCGGCCAGCGCCTCGCGGAACCACTCGTGCCGGTCGGAGGTGTGGTTGGGCACGATGTCGACGATGAGCTTGATCCCGGCCCCGTTCAGGGCCGCGACCATGGCGTCGAAGTCCTCCAGCGTGCCGATCCGTGGATCGACGTCCCGGTAGTCGTCGACGTCGTACCCGCCGTCGGCCAGCGCCGAGGGGTAGAACGGGCTCAGCCACACGGCGTCGATGCCCAGGTCGCGGAGGTAGGGCACACGCGAGGTGATGCCCTTCAGGTCGCCGATCCCGTTGCCGTCCGCGTCGGCGAAGGAACGCGGATAGATCTGGTAGACGACGGCCTGGCGCCACCAGTCGGGGTCGACGCTGTACTCGGCCGGCAGCTCCGACGTGTCTGCGATGGAATGAAGCGACAACGTGGTCCCTTTCCATTCTGTTTCTGTGTGGTGTCGGTATTGCGTTCCGCGGCCGTTCGCTGTCCCCGTGGGGAACGGCCGGGGGTTCTTCCGGGGGTTACTTGACCGCGCCCTGGGTAAGCCCGGACATCACCCATCTCTGGGAGATCACGTAGGCGATGACCGCCGGGGCCATCGCCATCAGGTAGGAGGCGAAGGACACGTGGTAGTCGTTGCTGAACTGCGTCTGGAAGATCTCCTGGATCACCGGGAGGGTCTGCAGTGACGGGTCCTCGATGATCATCGACGGCATCATGAAGTCGTTCCAGGACTTGAGGAACGCGAAGATCCCGACCGTCGCGCTCATCGGTGCCATAAGGGGGAAGACGATCCGCCAGAACGTGAACGAGGTCGTGGCGCCGTCCATCCGCGCCGATTCTTCCAGCTCCTGCGGCAGGGAACGCAGGAAGGCGGTGAAGAGGAGCGTGCTGAAGGAGAGCTGGAACATGATGTGCAGCAGTGCGACGCCGGCGGGGTTGGCCAGCCCCGCCATCCCGGTCAGCTTGACCTGGGACAGTGCCAGGACCGGGAACGGCAGGAACATCGCGGACAACAGGTAGTAGAACGACCAGCGGAAGAACTTCCTGTCCCAGTTCCGGGAGATCGCGTACGAGGCCATGGCGCTGACCAGCACGGTTCCGGTGACGGTCACCGCGGTGATCAGGATCGAGACGGCGAAGGCCCGGGGGAAGTCGGTCAGCGCCCAAGCCTGCACGAACCCCTCGGTGCTCCAGGGCGAGGGCGGTGTGAAGGCTTCGCCGTCGACGGCCTGTTCGCCCGACTTGAACGCCATGGAGACGGAGACGTAGAAGGGCAGGATCACCACGGCCGAGCACAGCACCAGGATCAGCGTGGTGCTCCACCGGCCTCTGCCGGAGTCCCCGGCACCGGGAGGCACTCGCCGTGCGGTGTTCTTGCCGGCGGGCGTCGTGGCCCCGCCGGCCTTCGTGGAGGGAAGTGTCATCAGACCCTCGCGTTTCCTCGGGTCAGGCGCAGTTGGACGAGCGCGATCGCGAGCGTGATCAGGAAGAAGATAGTCGAGTTCGCCATCTGGTAGGCGTAGTCGCCGTCCTCGAAGCCTGCGAAGATCGCCATGGCCACCGACCGTGTCGCCGTTCCGGGACCCCCGTCGGTGAGGCCGACGATGATCTCGTAGGTGCTCAGGAAGTCCTTGAACCCGATGATCACGTTGATCAGGACGAACCCCGAGATCAGCGGCAGGGTGATGTTGCGTAGTTGCTGCCACCCGGAGGCGCCGTCGATACCGGCGGCCTCGTAGACGTCCTTGGGCACGGTCATGAGCCCGGCGATGTAGATGAGCATGGCCTGAGGGGTGGCCTGCCAGGCGGTGACCAGTACGACGGCGATCCAGGCAAGGTTCGGGTCGGCCAGGATGGACTGTTCCAGAGCACCGATCCCCAGCGCCTGCCCGGCGGCGGGGAGGGTGTGGGAGAAGACGAACTGGAAGACGAAGGCGATGATGATCCCCGAGACCACCATCGGAAGGACGAAGACCGTCCGCAGGGTGGTCCGGGCGCGGATCCGGCTGGTCAGTCCCAGCGCCAACCCCAGGGCGGCGATGTTGACCAGGACCACGGTGCACAGGGCCACTCCGAGTGTGAACCCGTAGGCCGACAGGATCGCCGGGTCGGAGAACATCACGGCGTAGTTGGTGAGCCCCACGAACTCGTATTCGCCGAAGCCGATGGAGTCGGTGAAGCTGTAGAAGATCCCCATCACCGCCGGCAGCGTGATGCTCAGGGAGAACACGACCAGGACGGGGATCAGGAACAGGTAGTGGGTGCGGTCGACACGGCTGGAACGGTGCGGTCCGGTGCCGGCCCGCGCGCGCTCCGCCGCCGGCCCGCGCGCGCTCCGCCGCCGTCGTCGTCGGAGAGCTCCGCTCAACGGTGGTGGCCATAGGGGTCCTCGCAGCCTCAGCTCGGTGTGTCACCGGCGGGCGAGTCGGGCCCAGTCCTCGTCGAGGGTGCGCAGAGTCCCTTCGAGGCTCTGGCCTGTGACGATGCCCTGGGCGTAGTTCTCGAAGGGGATGGTCCTCGGTACGGCTTGGGAAATGCCCTGGTAGAACGCGGCACGGTCCACGTACGACTGCAGGTCCTGGAGCCGCTCGTCGGTGACGTCGGGGGAGTCCTCCCGGACACCGAAACCGAGGTGCTCCTGGTTGTAGGCGTCCGCGACCTCCGGTGTGATGAGGAAGCGCAACAGCTCCCGCGCCGCACCCGGGTCCGAGGCGTCCTCGGGGATCCACAGCGCGAGGTCCAGGTGCACGCGGACCTTGCGGTCGTCCGGGTCCTCCGTCATCGGCAGGGGGAAGATGCCGATGCGGGCGTCGGGGTTGGCCACCGCGATATCGGTGAGCGCCCACGGGCCTTGGAAGTACATCGCCGCCTCGCCCCGCGCGAAGGCGAGGTTGCCGTCCCCGTACTCGCGCGCGTCTGCGCCCGGCTGGGAGAACGCGGCGATCCGCTGCATCTTCTCCAGGGGTTCCCGGAGGTCCTTGGAGAAGGACACGGGGGCGTCGGGGCCGGCGTCGGGGCCCAGCTCCCAGAGCTGTGCGAGGAAGTCGGCGACGTCGATGGAGCCACCGATGCTGTAGTCGAGCAGCCCCTGGGCGACCGTCCACGGCTCGGCGTAGGTGGAGTAGATCGGCGAGACCCCGGCCTCCTCCAGGGTCTCGCACACCTCGATGAAGGCGCTGTAGGTCGTCGGGATCTCCAGGTCGTGCTCGGCGAAGATCTCCTCGTTGTAGAGCACGGCGGCGGCCATCATCGAGTACGGGATCACGCTTGTGCGGCCCGGGTAGGTGGGGAACTGGTCGACCAGCGCCTGGACCGTGGGGGCGATGCGCGCCTCCTCGGCGAGGTCGGACAGGTCCGAGAGGGCGCCGCGTTCCTGGAAGCGCAACATCTCGAAGTTGTAGTTCATGCACGCCAGGTCGGGCGGGTTCCCGCGGGCGAAAGCGCTGGAGAGGTTGGCGGAGATGTCGTGGTCGACGTGGATACTGCCGCGGTGCCGGCCGTTGAACTGCTCGAGGAGGTCCCGGAAGTGGGGGATCGCTTCCGGCTTGGACTGGTGCAGGGAGATCCGGGAGGCCCCGCCGCCCGGGGCGCACCCGCTCAGCCCTGAGGCCAGTGCTCCGCCCAGGACCGTCCCGAGCGCGGCCCGCCTGGAGAGGTGGGGGAGGCGAGGGCTCCCGACCGCGCCGGGAGAGCCCCTCCCGCGCGGGGAGGCCGCTCCATGTGCTTCTGAGATCACCGACACTCCTTCCTGTGACCCGGGGCACTCTCGTTAATGTCGGGCCTAAATATAGACGTTGAATTAAGAGACTGCAATAATCCCGGCGAACCGGGATCGCACCGATGGAGGGGAGCGCCATGCGAGGCAGCGCCGAGGGCGGGCAGGTGGGATCGCCGCAACTGATGCGGCGGCTCAACACCCAGCGGGTCCTCGACCACGTGTGGAACGGCGAACCTGTGACCGCCAGCGAACTGATCCGGGAGACCGGGCTGACCCGGGCCACCGTCCTTGCGCTGTGCCGCGAACTCGCCGACCAGGGATGGCTCGGGGTCCTGGAGAACTCCAGGCGAGCCGGCGCCTACACCAAGGGGCGCCCCGCGCTCCGGTACGCCTTCCGGCGGGACGCCTGCCACGTCATCGGGGTGGACGCCGGCCAGCACCGCATCTCCGCCTCGGTGGCCGACCTCGGCGGACGGGAGATCGGCCAGGGGGAGCGCGCCTTCGAACCCGGACGGTTCGACCCCGACCGCCAGAGCGGGCAGGAACGGCGGAAGGAGGTCCTCACCGCGATCGACGCCGCGCTCGACGACGCCGGTCTGACCTCCGGCGACGTGGGTGCCGTCGTGCTCGGGGTCCCCGCACCCGTCGACGCCGAGGGTCGTTCACCCGTCGGCCTCAACCGCTTCTGGGGGCAGAGCAACCCCGACCTGGTCACCCTCGGCGCCGAACGCGGCTGGGAGTGCGTCGTGGAGAACGACGCCAATCTCGCCGCTCTCGCCGAACTCGACAACGGTGCGGCCGAGGCCGACTCCTCCTTCGCGGCACTGCTGTCGGGGGAGCGCTTCGGCGCCGGCCTCGTGCTCCGCGGCGAACTCCTGCGCCAGCCCCGAGGCGGGGCCGGAGAACTGGGCATGCTCGAACTGGTCGACGGAGTGGAATCCCCGGAGGCCCTCGGGCACTGGGCCCGCCACCACGCCAGGGAGGCCCTCGCCTCGGGCGGGACCGGCGCGCTGGCCGAGTACGGGCAGGACGAGGTGCAGGCCGAGCACGTCTTCGGCGCCGCCCGCGACGGCGACCCGCTCGCCCTGGACATCGTCGACCGCCTCGCCGACCGGCTCGCCCGCATCTGCGTGGTGCTCGCCGGGCTGTTGGACCTCGACCGCATCGTGCTCTCCGGTGCTGTGGCACCCGCGCTCTCGGGGCTGGTCGAGGCGGCACGCGCCAAATTCGCCGAGTACCTCTACGCGCCCTGGCTCGACATCACGGTCTCCGAACTCGGCGCTGACGCCGTACGCACGGGGGCGGTCCGGTGCGCCGTGGAGCAGGTGCACGCCCGTGCCCTGCAGGGCGACCACGTCTCCAGCCTGCTCGCCCGGGGTGTGCTCCGGGCCTGACCTGCGCTCCCGGTGTCTGCGGCGGGCCCGGATCCGCCCGGCCCCGCACACGGGGCGTTCCTCGGCCCCCAGCGGGTACTCCGGGGATGAGTGCACCAGCACCCACTCCGAGGAGGAGATCATGTCGGCGGATCAGGAACACGCGTCGAAGGTCGTCGTCGGTATCGACGCCTCCGCGCACTCGTGGGCGGCACTGGAGTGGGCCGCCGCGGAGGCCGTACGCCGCGGCGCCGTGCTGCGTGTCGTGCACGCCCTCGGGATGCCGATGGTCGTGCCCACCGACCGCTCCACACCGCGTTTCCAACCCACCGAGGAGATCAGCGGTCAGGCCACCGGCGTGCTCGCCGAGGCCCGGGACCGCGCGGTCGAACTGCAACCCGGACTCGAGACCGAGACCGTGGCGAGCATGGTGGACCCTCCGCAGGCGATGATCAGGGCGAGCCGTCCGCACGACCTTCTCGTGCTCGGGACCCGCGGACTGGGAACGGTCTCCGCGATGTTCGTGGGGTCGGTGAGCGTGCGTGTGGCCGCACAGGCACCGTGCCCGGTCGTCGTCGTGCCCCACGACGAGCAGGGGCGCGCGCCCACGACGTCCCTGGACCGCCTCGTCGTCGGTGTGGACGGCTCCCGCAACGGCCGCCGTGCGCTGGGCCTGGCGGTGGAGCTGACCGCCGAGACTGGGGGAGAGCTGGTCGTGGTCAACAGCTGGGAGGTCCCCTACCCCTACGACCCCGTCGCGATGGCCGGCGGCGGGTTCAGGTCCATGGAGGACGAGTTCGAGAAACGCTCCAAGGACCTGATCAGCGAGCTGCTCGACGGGGTCCTAGAGGGGCGGGACGACCTGCACATCGAGATCGACTCGGTGCACACGCAGTCCAACCCGGTCGACGGGGTGCTGCGCGCTGCGGAGGGCGCGGACGCGATCGTCGTCGGCTCCCGCGGGCGCGGCACGATCCGGGGGCTGTTCCTCGGTTCGGTGAGCCAGGGCGTCCTGCACCGCGCGCGGATCCCCGTCGTGGTGCTGCCCAAGCACGGCGACGAGGACTGAGGGGCGACCCCGGAGCGACGGCCGGATGTCGCGCCGGGCGGTCAGTGCCAGACCCCCGCACCAGGTACAGCACAGGGCACTGAAGCAACCGGTGGTAGCGGTCGCCGCCGCGCCCGGGGGAACCCGAGCAGGCCGTTCTCGGTGTCGCCGGACACTCAGCGCACCGCGCCCTGGGCGACGTCGATGAAACCCTCTTCGGCACTGGTCGATCCACACGTGCACGTCTGAGTCGTCAGCCCGTCAGCATAGGAACGCGGAGCACGGTCGGCCATG
Source organism: Nocardiopsis salina YIM 90010 (assembly GCF_000341025.1). GTDB lineage: Bacteria > Actinomycetota > Actinomycetes > Streptosporangiales > Streptosporangiaceae > Nocardiopsis > Nocardiopsis salina. Next base: position 40,972 of record NZ_ANBF01000205.1, read on the forward strand.
AGTACCAGTCATGTGATACACATCACTGCCTCTGTTGCGCAACTGCTCCGGCCGCAGGGGCAGGGGGCGGCCACGGGCAACAGTCGCCTCCGTCGCCGTGTGGAAGAGCGCGATGGGGGCCGGAAACGAAGGAGGGGGATCATGAGCAAGGAAGAGAAGGGTCAGAGCAAGGTCGAGCAGGCCAAGGGCAAGCTCAAGGAGACCACCGGCAAGGTGACCGGTAACGAGAGCCTGGAGGGCGAAGGCCGGGCCGAACAGGCCAAGGGCAAGGTCCGTGAGGGGAAGGAGGACGTCAAGGACACCGTCCGTGGCGTCTCCGAGAACCTTCGGCCCGACGACGGGGACAAGGCCTGAGCCCTCGGCCTTCGGCGTGCCGCGCCCCCGGGGGAACCGGGGGCGCGGCCACTGGGTGGCCTGCTCATTGAGCGGTCCGGCTCAGCAGAGAGCACTCACGCCGGTGCCGGCTCCTCCTCGTCCTCCTCGAGAAGCTGTGAACGCAGCTGGTCCAGTGTGCTCCGCAGGACGCGGGAGACCTGCATCTGCGAACAGCCCAGCTCCTCGGCGATCTGTGTCTGGGTCATCTCGGTGAAGAAGCTCAGCACGACCACCTTTCGCTGCCGGTCGGAGAGCTCGGCCAGGGATGCCCTCAGCGCCTGTTTGTCGACCACGGAATCGAGCTCGTGGTCGTTCGATCCCAGCCCGCTGCTGAGCGGCTCCTCCTCTCCTTCGCCGTCCATGCCCCGAGGGGTGTCGATGGACGCCGCCGAATAGGACTCCGAGGCGTTGAGCAGTTCCCCCGTCTCCTGGGTGTCCAGGCCGAAATGGGCGCCGATCTCGGACTGGCGGGGTGCACGGGCATGGATGCGGGTGAACTCCCCGACGAAGCGGTTGAGTTCCGCGCGGCGGTCGCGGACGGAACGCGGGGCATGCACGGCCCACACGGAGTCCCGGAAGTGGCGTTTGATCTCCCCGGACACCGTCGGCAGCAGATAGGACAGAAAACGCTTGTTGTACGAGGGGTCGAACCCCGAGATCGCCTTCATCAACCCTAGTTGGGCGATCTGGCACAATTCCTCGTGGTCGACCCCGCGGTTACGGAAGCGGGCCGCTTCTCGGTTCACGAGCGGCCGGTAGATCTGCACGAGCCTTTCGCGCAGTCGCCACGAGGTCTCGTCCTCGACCGGCAGCGCGCGCAACTCGAGGAGCAGGTCCTCTGCTTCGCCGCTCTCCTCGTGTTGATGCGGTGCGATTGCCGAGGCGTGGATTCGGTGCGCCATTTCGACCACAACAAGTCCTCTCCAACCTTCTTCGCATACACGCGGTGAAGGTGGAACGCCGGAACGTAGGCAGTCAGGGGGGCTGAACGTTCCGTCATCGAGGGCCCGCTGTTGGACCTACTGGAGAAGCTGCCCGGGTCGAGCGTGTGCAAAACAGTCACGAAGTGTGCGAATTCAGGGCGGCATGCACATGAAGGGACGGCCGAGTGGGGGTTGGTTTACCGCACCCGACCTGAGTTGCTCGCCGACCTAGGTTCGATCAAGCGCCCTGTTCGCGCTGCTACCCGAGGGCCTGCCCCGATATTCGTTCGTGTCGAGGATTTCTGGATCCCCCACCGCACCCGTTGGGCGCTCATCGCGGCAGCGGGGACTCGCCCGTCTCGGCCAGGCGGCGGGCGACCTCGGAGAGTTTGGTGTTGAGGCGGTTGGAGGCTTCGCGGAGCTTGTCGAAGGCCTGCTCGGGTGTGAGCTTCTGGCGGGCCATGAGGATGCCCTTGGCCTGACCGATGACGTCGCGGCTCTCCAGGGCCCGCTCCAGGTTGGTGTTGCGCAGTTCCGCCTCGGCGAGCATCCGCGTCGAGGCGAGGGCCACCCCCGCGTGGGCCGCCAGGAGCATCCCGAGATCCCGGTCGCCGGGTTCGAAGGCGTGCGGGCCGCGCGCGTAGAAGGTCAGCGATCCCAGCCGCGGCAGCGCTTCGTCCGTGTCGGGGAACAGCCCCAGCGACAGGACCGACCGGCCGCCGAACTCGGCCGCGGCCCGGGCGAACCGCGGCCACCGCTTTTCCGTGCCCAGGTCGGCGCTGGCGGCGTAGGCACTCCCCGTGACGGACGCAGAGTCCAAGCAAGGACCCTCACCGTACTCGTACTGCATGTGGTCGAGCCGGTGGGCCAGGTCTCCCCGGAACGCCGCAGTGGTGAACTCGTCGCCGCGGCGGAGGGTCACGCTGACAGCGTCCCCCCGGATCACTTCCCCTGAGGCCAGGATCAGATGGTCGAGCACCCCGCCGAGGGACTCAGTGGTGAACAGCTGTCTCGACAGCTCGGCGAACCGGGACGCGAGCGGATAATCGGAATTGCCCCCCGACGACATCTCCTGCACGGTCTCGGCGAGCTCGGAGAGCCGGCGTGCGCGGTCGGACTCGCGCTCGCGGCGCAGACACGCGCGCTCTGCCCTGCGCTGTTCCCGGGAAGCGGCCTCGGACTCGTCGATCAGGCCGTTCGCGCCCAGCCACGCGTCCGCCTCGGCCTCACGTTCGTCGGCCGCGGCCTCGCGCGCGTCGGCATCCGCCTCACGTGCGTAGAGGTCTTCTTCGCGGGCGGAAAGCGAGAACTCACGCCGTTCGTTGTCCCACGCCTGGTGCACCGCGGGATCCTGCTTTCTCGGGGGCGTCCCGTCCGACCATTCACTGCCGACCATCCGTGGCCCACCTGTCCGTTCCCCGCCTTCGAACTGCGTGTTCCAGCGTAGCCGCCTCCTCGGGCGAAACCTCTCGTCCCTGCGAGCGGCCGGGTTAGACAACATCGGCCAGGCCGACCGTCGAGGAGCCGCCACCACCGGTACCCACCTGGTGAAGGGCTCGATCACACACGGAGGACGTGGTCGTGACGGAACCTTCTCGTGGGTCACGCCCGGTGACCATCGCCGATGTGCTGATGCTCGTCGGCATCGCCGCGGTGGTGTCCTGCTCACACGTGTGTGCGCTCGCCCTGCGCGACCCACACGTGCACGCCGGAGTGGTCATCCGGTCAGAGCAGGGGCACCGATCCGCGCCGGCCGGGTTCGCAGGTACATGAGACGCGGTCCGCCGGGCGTGGTCAGCGGAGTTCCTTCTCGACGCATTCCAGCATGCTGTCGATCCCCTGGACCAGGTGGCGCAGTTCGCCGTCCTGCGCAACGAGCGGCGGGCTGACCATGAGCATGGTGCCGCCGCGGTCGTCGCCGCGGAGAGAGACCCCCGTCCTTTCGAACGCGGCGGGCAGGGTCTCGCGGAGCACCTTCAGGTGCTGGTCTCGGGTGAGCTCCCGGGCGTCGGCACGGTCTGCCATGAGCTCCAGGGCGTAGAAGTAGCCGGTACCCCGGACGTCCTTCACACAGTTGTGGGTGTCCATGAGCCCTTCCAGGTCCGCCTTCAGACCTGGGCCGCGTTCCCGCACGTTTTCGAGGACGTCCTCGTCCCGCATGGCGGAGATGTTCGCATGCGCCACGGCTGTGGAGACCGGATGCCCGCCCCAGGTCGCTCCGTGGGTGAAGACGCCGCCCTGTTCGGAGTCGTAGAGGGCCTCTACCAGCGGGCTCCTCGCGATCATGCCGCCCAGGGGCGCATAGCCCGAGGTGGAGCCCTTGGCGAAGGTGATCAGATCGGGCACCACGCCGGTCAGGCCTTCGCCGAACCAGTGGCCCAGCCGCCCGAAGGAGCAGATCACCTCGTCCGAGATCAGGAGGATCCTGTACTTGTCGGGATGGGACCGGACCGTTGCGGCCGCGGACCTGTTCCGTCCCTCCCAACTGCGCGGGCTGCGTGCCCAGCTCAACGATGCGCAGCAGGAGGCCCGGCTGAACCACCGGAACTTCGCCCGGCGGCTCGAACGTCTTGTGTCCGAACCGAAGCCGGCCGACTGGGGCCCGGACCAGGAGGAGGGGGTGGTCGACGCCGGACGCTTGGCCCGACTCGTCACCTCGGCGTCGACGGCCACGATCTTTCGCTCTCAGGAGAACTCCCCCCGGGCAAGCCTGGCTCTGACGTTGCTGCTGGACTGTTCCGGTTCGATGCGCCGCTTCCAGGTACCGGTGGTCTGCGCCGCCGATCTGTTCGCTCGATCGTGTGACCTGGTGGGTGTTCCGGTCGAGGTGCTCGGCTTCACCACCCGATCGTGGAACGGCGGTTGGATGCGCAAGGTGTGGAAGAGCGCGGGTTCGCCTCCGGGGGTCGGTCGGATCGCCGAGCGCGAGCACATCGTGGTGAAGCCGTTCGATGCGGTCCATCGGAGCAGGCGCAGCTCCTTCGCGGCCCTGCTGAGGGGGGATCTGTACAGGGAAGGCCTGGACGGGGAGGCACTGGACTGGGCCTGTGCCCGTGCTGCGCGGCAGGACGTTCGACGGCGTGTGGTCGTGGTGGTGACCGACGGCTCGCCGTCGGAGTCCGCCACGGCCGCAGCCAACGACGAGGAGTACTTGAGCGCGCACCTGCGCCAGAAGGTGGACCGCTGGTCCGCCACGGGAGAGCTCGAGGTCGCCGGCCTCGGTCTCGGTCTCGGTCTCGACCTGAGTCCGTTCTACCGCCGTTTCAGGACGGTCGACGTGGAAGCGGAGGGGGCGCCGGGGATTCTCGACGGTCCTCTCCTTACTGGCCCAGCGGACTTCTCGGGGTGTGTGAGCTGAGCAATGAATACCGGTGCTTTCCGGGCGCATTGTGGACCCATCGTCAAGACATCAACTGGATCTCCAATCCCCAGCGTGGGGTCAGTAGCGTGACGCGGAAAGAACATGATCTGCGTCACATCATGCTGGAAGCAGGGAGTTCCGATGGATCCTCAAGATCTCGAGGCCCGTTCCGCGGTGAACAGTCCCCCGTCCGCAACTGACCGCCCTCCGGCGAAATTCGGGAACACCGGTGAACCGGCCAGGTTGCAGAAGAGCCTCAAACCGCACTGGGTGATGTCCATTGCCTTGGGATCCGCTGTGGGTTGGGGTGCGTTCGTTCTCCCGGTGGACTGGATGGGCACTGCGGGCCCGCTCGGAGCGCTGCTGGGGCTCGCCGTCGGCGGCCTGCTGATGGTCCTCATCGGTGTCAGCTACGGATTCCTGACCAGGACGTTCCCGGTGTCAGGGGGTGCCTTCGCCTACACGCTGGTCGGTTTCGGACGCAACCACGCCTTTGTCTGTGCCTGGTTCATGACCCTCGGATACACGTCCATCGTGGCTCTGAACGCCTCGGCCCTGGCGCTCCTGGGACGGCGGATCTTCCCCGGGGTGGTCGAACAGGGCTATCTCTACGAGGTCGCCGGCTGGGGTGTCTATCTGGGTGAGGTCGTCGTGGCCTCGGTCGCCCTGCTGGTATTCGCAGTTGTCAATATTCGAGGGGCCAGCGTCTCCGGGCGCTTCCAGTTCGTCTTCTGCGTGGTGATGGTCTCGGCGGTGCTGATCATCCTCATCGGGGTTCTCCTGTCCCCGCAAGGCGGGTTGAGCAACGTCGATCCGCTCTTCGCGCCGGAAACCGCTCCGGTGGCAGGGGTGTTGGCGATCGTGGCCATTGCCCCCTGGGCCTATATCGGGTTCGACAATATCCCGCAGTCGGCCGAAGAGTTCGATTTCCCGGAGAAGAAGGCCGGCCGCCTCATCATCTGGTCGCTCCTCGCGGCGATGGCTCTGTACTGCGCGATGATCCTCGCCACCGCATCGGCTCGGCCCTGGCAGGAACTGCTGGGTGAGAACAGGGTGTGGGCGACGGCGGACGCCGTCACCGGTTCGATGGGCATCACCGGGCTGATCGTGCTGTGCGTTGCCGTGTCCATGGGCATAGCAACCGGCCTGAACGGCTTCTTCGTCGCGGGTTCGCGGGTGCTGCTGGCCATGGGGAGGGCGCAGATCGTCCCGAGCGCCTTTCAGTACGTGCACCCTCGCCACGGCACCCCGTATGTGGGGATCCTGTTCATCCTGGCCTTCTGCCTGGTGGCCCCCTGGGCCGGCCGGACCGCACTGGAGTGGATCGTGGACATGGCCTCGATCGGCTTCACCTTCGCGTTCCTGTACACCTGCCTGTGTGCGTACAAGGCGTTCCGTTGGAGCGGCCAGGAGGAACCCGAAGGAATCGAAGGGTCCTGCTCCTCCTGGCGCAAGCTGACGGCCGGGGCCGGTGTCCTCGTCGCCGTCGCCTTCATCGCCCTGTTGCTCGCCCCGGGCTCACCCGCCCAGCTCTCGACCCCCTCCATGATCGCCATGGGCATCTGGATCATGGTCGGGCTGGTCTTCTATCTGATGCGTTACCGACACAGCACGACCGTCCGCGACGAGGACATGGACCGGGCCGTTTTGAACCGCCCGCGCCCCGCCCACATGCGACGGGGGGACTGAACCGATGGTGGCAGGGATTCTGGTGGCGACCACCGCGTCGGACCCCCGACCGTCGCAGTCGGTTCTCGAACTGGCGCACGCAATGTTGGCGCAGGAACGGAAGGTCGCCTACGTCAGGCCGTTCTTCGAGAGAAGCGACCCGGACAGCGATCCGGCGGTGCGCCGTATGCGGGAGCTCCTGGGGGGAGACCCGCGTCGAGCGCGGGCGGCGCTGTGCGTGTCGGAGGCCGACCGGCTCATCGCCGAGGGCTTTCAGGACGAGGTTCAGCGAAGGTGTATGCGCCTCGTCGATCCCCTCGTGGCGGAAGGGGCCGTGGTTCTCGTCGAGGTTCCGGGGAGGCAGGACCGCGTCGGCTCGACGGCTCTGGAGACTGCGGCCGCTCTGGCACAGAACCTGGGATTTTCCGTCGCAGCGCACGTCGAAGATGCCGACGGTGGCCCCGACGAGTTGCTGAGCAGGGCGGAGTCGGTCGTCTCGGATCTGCACAGGGCCGGTGCCGTTGTCGGTGCGGTGCTGTTCACAGGTGCGTCAGGGGTGCTCTCGGAAGCCGAGGCCGGATCGTCGCCCGCCCTCGGGGGACTGGCAGCAGTCCGGATGCTTCCAGCGGTCCTTCCGGAGGATGGAGCAGCAGGGCAGAAGGCGGTGCGCGGTGCGGACGCCGGCCTGGCGAGTGCGGTCGAAGCGCTGCTGGGGAGTGAGCAGCCGGGAACCACAGCGCTGCGGTTCCTCCACGACCTGGCTGCGCGGGCCGCGTCCGGTCGGCGCCGCATCGTCCTCCCGGAAGGCGAGGACCCGAGGATCCTGCGTGCGACGTCCGCCCTGCGTCGCATGGACGTCTGTGACCTGGTGCTCCTGGGAAACCGGAACGAGGTGCATCAGCTGGCTGCCGCAGAAGGGGTGGAGCTCGACGGGGTCGAAGTGGTGGACCCGGGGGATTGCGAGCGCAGGGAACGCTACGCCCGGCGCCATGCCGTGCTCCGGGCCCACAAGGGCGCGGGACTCGAACACAGCCTGGAACTCATGGGCCGCCGGGCCTACTTCGGCACCATCATGATGGTCCATCTCGGGGAGGCCGACGGGATGGTCTCAGGGGCCGCACACACCACAGCCGACACGATACGCCCGGCCTTGGAGGTCGTCCGTACCGATCCCGGGGTCTCGATCGTCTCGTCCGTGTTCCTCATGTTGGTGGCCAACCGGGTGCTCGTCTTCGGGGACTGCGCTGTCAACCCCGAGCCGACGGCCGAACACCTGGTGGACATCGCCTACGCTTCGGCCCTCACCGCTCGGAGGTTCGGCGTGGAACAGCGTGTAGCCCTGTTGTCCTACTCCAGTGGAACATCCGGTGCGGGGGCGAGTGTGGACAAGGTCAGGACGGCGGTCGCACTGCTGCGCGAGAAACACCCGGAACTCACCGTGGACGGCCCGCTGCAGTACGATGCGGCGGTCAACCCGGGCATCGCCGCGAGCAAGTACCCGGGATCCGAGGTCGCAGGGGAGGCGACCGTGATGGTCTTCCCCAGCCTGGACGCGGGCAACATCGGTTACAAGGCCGTCCAGCAGTGTTCGGGCGCGGTGGCCATCGGGCCGATCCTGCAAGGACTGGACCAGCCGATAAACGATCTCTCCCGGGGCTGCACCGTGCAGGACGTCGTCAACACGGTGCTCATCACCGCAGTCCAGGCCCAGACCCGACCGGCCGTTCCTGTTCGGCGGTCAGAAGTGGTCGGTCCGTAGCGCAGTCTCCAACATGCGGGCAGCGGAACCGACCGGCGTGGCGGGACCGGTCCAGACGGCCCGCAGTTTGCGTCGTGGTGTGCCGTCCGCGACCGGGACCGGGACCAGGCGGCCGTCGGCGAGTTCGTCCGCGGCCGCCAGTCGGCTCAGGATCGCCGGGCCGGCCCCGGCCCGGACCGCCCGGATGATGGCCGCCGTGCTGTTGAGCTCGCTGACCGGGCGCACCGGGCCGAACGGTTCCAGCACCTCGTCCACCAAGGCCCGCGTGCCTGATCCGGCCTCCCTGATGACCAGGGGTGTCTTTGCCAACTCCCGCAGGTGGACCGGCTCGTCACGGGCCGAGTGCGCCGCCCAGGGATGGTCCGGTGCCACGACCAGCTCCAGTGGGTCCTCGCAGATGACGGACTGATGAAGGTACTCGGGAACGGTCGGTGATTCGACGAAACCGATGCCGTACTCTCCGGACGCCACACCGGCGATCACCCGTTCCGAGTTCTGCATGTCGAGCACGACGCTGGTACTGGGGTGGGAGCGGTTGAGCCGACTGATCCACAGGGGAGCGAGGTGCTCCGCGACGGTCTGCGAGGCCCCGACGGCGAGCTTCCCCGCTCCGTCATGGGCCAGCGCACGGGTGCCTGCGGCGAATCGCTCGAGGGAATCCAGGACCTCCTGTGCCCACGCAGCGGCCAGACGCCCTTCCTGAGTCAGTGTCGAGCCGCGGGGGGAACGGTCGAGCATCCTGAGCCCCGTTCGCCGCTCCAACACGGCGATGCTGCGCGAGGCATTGGGTTGGGCTACGCCGACACGTCGGGCCGCGGCTCCCACGGATCCGGATTCGGCGAGAGCGGCGAGCACCCGTAGGGAGGGGATCTGTACCCAGTCTGCTGCCGCCGATGGCTCATCCATATCACCATCATATGCCCTCATGGTCGATAGCTCACTACCGAAGGTCCGGCAGCGGTCACAGCATGGGACTCATGTCGAACCCCCCGCTTTCTCCAGGTCAGGCTTTCGGTCGGCTGGCCCCCGGGCTGCTCGTCTGTTTTCTCGTCGGGGCAGTCAGCACGGCGGCCGCCGTCCCGTTCGACGGAGTGAGCGGTCTCGTCATCGCGATCGTCGTCGGGATCGTGTGGCGCAATTCCGCTCCGTGGCCCCAGGCGCTGGCGCCGGGCGTGGCAGTGGCGGCCAAACCGGTGCTGCGCGTCGGGATCGTGCTGTTGGGGCTGCAACTGTTGATCGGGGACGTTCGCGGGCTGGGCGTCTGGGTGATCGTCGGGGTGACCGCTGCGGTCGGCCTCACCTTCTGGGCCACGATGGCGGTGGGGCGCCGACTCGGACTGAGTCCGAACCAGCGCCTTCTGGTGGCCTCGGGGTTCTCCATATGCGGTGCCGCGGCGGTCGCGGGCACAGACGCGGTCACGGACTCCGAAGAGCGGGAAGTGGCCACGGCCGTCGCCATGGTCGTCGTCTTCGGCACGGCCATGATCCCGCTGATGCCGGCGCTGGGGGCCCTCTCCGGCTTCACGCCGGAGCAAACCGGGCTCCTGATCGGGCTGAGCACCCACGAGGTCGCACAGGTCGTGGCAGCCGGGGGCATCGCGGGGAGCGGGGCGCTGGCGGTGGCGGTCACGGTGAAGCTGGCTCGCGTGCTGTTCTTGGTTCCGGTGCTGGCCGGGATCGCCTGGAGCCGACGCAGGGGTGAGGCTGCGTCGGGCACCGCCGTAGGCGCGGAGCAGAAGAAACGGCCGCCCCTCGTCCCGCTCTTCGTGCTGGGGTTCATCGCCTGTGTGGCGTTGAGGAGCACCGGGGTCCTGCCGGAACCGGCGTTGGAGGCCGCGCACCTCCTGCAGACGCTGGCACTCTCCACCGCGATGTTCGCCCTGGGACTGAACGTTCACGTCAAGGCTCTGCTCGAGGTCGGAGGTCGCCCCGTCGCACTTTCCGCGGTCTCGACGCTCGTGATCGTGCTGATCGGCTGGTCAGCGGTGGTGATGCCTGAACTCCTCGGCTTCGACCCGGTCTGAGGAGAAGGGCTGGTACCCGGGCGCCCGAAGCCCGGGGCTCCCGATCCACGGGTTTCTCGAGAGCGGTGAGCCGCTGACCGCGCTCCGGGGCATGTGGCAGGGGTGTTCCGGGGAGCCCTGCTCGGAGATGATCTCCCGAAATCTCCCACCGAAAGGGCCCGGAAACGACTCAGGCCAGAGCTGAAAGGCTCTGACCTGCAGTGATGCTGGTGGGCGATACAGGATTCGAACCTGTGACCTCTACCGTGTCAAGGTTATCACCGGTCTCCGGTGACCTGGCCGAAAGTGCATCCGACCAGGTCGGAGGGTTCTGTTGAGGGGCCTTCGCGGCGGTTGGGAGCCGTTGGGAGATCTTCGGATCTCCCAAAAATCTCCCAGTGGGTGGTGGGAGACGGCCGTCTCCCACCACCGGTACCCGCCTGGTGAAGGGCTCTCGACCAGACATGGAGGACGTGGTCGTGATGGAACCTTCTCGTAGGTCACGCGCGGTGACCATCGCCACTGTGCTCATGCTTGCCGGCATCGCCGCGGTGGTGTCCTACTCACACATGTACGACCTCGCGTTGCGCCACGGTGAGCCCGCGTGGAGAGCGTCGCTGTTTCCGCTGTCGGTGGACGGAATGATTGTGGGCGCATCGATGACGCTGCTCAGCGACGCCCGTCGGGGATCCAAGGGCGGGGTGTTGCCGTGGGCGCTGTTGATCATCGGCTCGGCCGCTTCCCTGGCGGCCAACGTCGCGGTGGCCGATCCGACCGTGTGGTCGCGGATTATCCATGCCTGGCCCAGCTTCGCTCTGATCGGTGCGTACGAGTTGCTCATGCGTGAGTTCCGTAGCTCTGCGCAGTGCGTACGCACTGCGTTCGCGGACGATGAGCAGGATTTGACCGGGACGTATGGGCCTGCGGACTCTGCTGCGCGGGAAGACGAGCGGTTCGCTGGTCTGCGAGCCGTTGAGGACGCTGACAGGACTCGGACCACGCGTGCGGAGCCCTTGACCCCATTTCAGGATCAGGCCTGGCGGTGGGCGGTGGACCAGGAGCGTGAGGTGGGAGTGCTGCCGACCGGCGCGCAGATCGCTGAGTGCTTTGGGCGCAAGGAGCGTTGGGGGCGACTGGTCAAGGAACGAGGGCTCCGGCAACGGAAGGGTGCAGCTGAACACGAGGCCGATGCCCTTGCTGAACACTGCTAAAGGGATTCCTCTACGCTCGTTGGCTGGGTTCTCGAGCCCTCGCAATTGGCGTTGTTTGGAAGCCTTGTTCGGATCGTGTTTTAGTAGCACGGCGATGCTCAGCAGTGCGGGACGACAAGTTGGCGGGAGGTGCACCATGGGGCTCGTGTACGGGGCAGGAGCATCTGCCGCCAGGGAGTCGATCACGGAGTGTGCTTATATTGTTACGGCCGAGCGTGCTGCTGCGGTAATTTCGATTTCGAATTGGTAACGGCGGAAGTTTGTGCAGGTCGGGAAGTCCGAGCCCCACGCACGTGGGGATGAACCGGCAGAGACCACCCGCAGGGTGTAGTCCATGAGCCGAGCCCCACGCACGTGGGGATGAACCTCCGGGAGAAGAGCAGATCACTCTCGCCCTTGGCCGAGCCCCACGCACGTGGGGATGAACCGAGCCGCGCTCGTTCAAGACCGAGGGGGTGGGCCCGAGCCCCACGCACGTGGGGATGAACCGCAGTGCTGCAAGACCTCGGTCGGCGTCATCATCCGAGCCCCACGCACGTGGGGATGAACCGGTGCAACGCCGGGTTGCACATGCAACCCCGCGCCGAGCCCCACGCACGTGGGGATGAACCGGGCCGACGCCTCACCGGAAAACAGTGACGCAACCGAGCCCCACGCACGTGGGGATGAACCGTAATGGACTTCCAGAATTTCGCCCGCCACGTACCGAGCCCCACGCACGTGGGGATGAACCGCTCGGGGAGGGAACTGCCACGGAGTTCGGGACCCGAGCCCCACGCACGTGGGGATGAACCGTTGCCTGCGCCGTTGGTGCGCACGCTGCGGCGCCCGAGCCCCACGCACGTGGGGATGAACCGGTGATCGCTTCCATCAGGTTGTCGTTGTACGTCCGAGCCCCACGCACGTGGGGATGAACCGCGCTCCTCAATCTTGGTGGCCGTGAGGCCGACCCGAGCCCCACGCACGTGGGGATGAACCGGCCCGTTCTGAGGACGCGCAGCGGCGGGTGGACCGAGCCCCACGCACGTGGGGATGAACCGTCTACTCACGTAGAGTCACCACAAACGCGAAGCCGAGCCCCACGCACGTGGGGATGAACCGGGTTGTCACCACCCTTCGAATCAGGCACCGGGCCGAGCCCCACGCACGTGGGGATGAACCTCAGGAGGAATTCCCACTGTTCGCCGTTCCACCCCGAGCCCCACGCACGTGGGGATGAACCGTGCTCCTCGTGTGGCACCCCGGGGAAGGGCTCCCGAGCCCCACGCACGTGGGGATGAACCGGAGATAGCAGTGAGTGTTGCAAGCTCGGTGGACCGAGCCCCACGCACGTGGGGATGAACCGGCATCTCCGCGCTGAACGCGATGGCTCCGCCGCCGAGCCCCACGCACGTGGGGATGAACCGGTGTGGCGCAGGGTGTGCGCTGAGATGGCCGGCCGAGCCCCACGCACGTGGGGATGAACCAGAACTCCAGCAACCCCTGGTTGATGATGATGTGCCGAGCCCCACGCACGTGGGGATGAACCGAGTCGGCGCCGTACTCCTGCACCAGGCAGGACCCGAGCCCCACGCACGTGGGGATGAACCGCAGAGGTCGACGACGACCAGCTCGCCCTCGCGCCGAGCCCCACGCACGTGGGGATGAACCGGCCCCCCGCACGGTGCGCACCAGGTCGGTTGCCCGAGCCCCACGCACGTGGATGAACCGAGCGTCATCACGATGCGCATGACCAGTGCTTGCCGAGCCCCACGCACGTGGGGATGAACCGGGCGCGTCTTCCAGCAATCGGGGGATGTTGGTCCGAGCCCCACGCACGTGGGGATGAACCGTTGTCGAAGCTCTCACCACACCGGGACTGGGGCCGAGCCCCACGCACGTGGGGATGAACCGCGCTCAGCAAGGGATCCGCACACGTCATGCAGCCGAGCCCCACGCACGTGGGGATGAACCGGGCGAAACGTTTGTGGCCATCAACCATGGACGCCGAGCCCCACGCACGTGGGGATGAACCGCGTTGACCGCTCTCGGGTTCGCCGGTGACCCCCCGAGCCCCACGCACGTGGGGATGAACCGGCGAGCCCGTTCCTGAAGCTCTGCACGCGTGGCCGAGCCCCACGCACGTGGGGATGAACCGGGGGTGTCAGCTGTCGGAGTCGGGGGCCGTGGCCCGAGCCCCACGCACGTGGGGATGAACCGCCGACCATAACCAGCGGCGACGCCTGAGTCCTCCGAGCCCCACGCACGTGGGGATGAACCGGCTTGCGGTCGGATCCCAGGCTGCGGTCTGGGCCGAGCCCCACGCACGTGGGGATGAACCGCCGGACACCGCATACCCCACCCCGCCACCGTCCCGAGCCCCACGCACGTGGGGATGAACCGGGGCACCTGAGCGTTCCCGCCCATGAGTGGAACCGAGCTCCACGCACGTGGGGATGGGCCGTCGGGCCGGCGGGCGTGGTAGACGCATGACCCCCGAGCCCCACGCACGTGCGGGGCCGCGGGTGCTTCACGATGCACAATCGATTGCCGATCCCTACGCATGTGGGGATGGGGCGGTCCACTGCGTGCCGCAAACCCTGTGACGGAGCATGCTCGCGCGCATCGGCATCGCGCTGGGGCTCCCTGAGCTTGAAGCGTGGGTCAGTGCCAGATCTCAAAATGTCAGAGGCGAATCATATGCTTCCGCATCAACGACCTACAGCCGTTCAGCGAGGTTCACGGTGACTATGGAAGACCCTTCTGAGCAGGGCCAGGTGCCCGAGGGTTTGGATATGTCCTTGTGGGGCAAATCTGAAGGTTTGCCCCCTGGAGTGCGCTACCCCCTGGTTTGTCACCTTTTGGATGTCGGCGCGGTGGCCGAGGTGCTCTGGCGGGACCATGTCGCAGTCGGTGTCAGACAGACCATCGCTGACGGCCTGGACACCACGGTCGAGCATGCGGGGAAACTGATCCCATACTGGGCTTCCCTCCACGACGTCGGGAAGCTCACTTATGGTTTTCAGGCTCAGGATGCCGCTGCGTCGCTACGCGAATATCCGTCATCGGGGTTCCGCCGGGCACATGACCTCGTGGCGGGACAGTGGCTCCAGCACGTTCTTCCTGACTATGGATATGCAGCCGAAGGCGCTCGGGCACCGGCTCCGATGGTCTCCCAGCTGCTCGGCGGGCATCACGGCATTTTTCATCAGCACGCGGATACCGTTCATGCGCAACCCTTGAGGTCGCTGGGGTACGAAGAAGACGCATGGGAAGAGCAGCGCGGGCTGCATCTGGCCACGCTCACCGAATTGTTCGGCGCCCCCGTCGCTCCAGGCCGCATCGATGGCGCCGTGGCCGCACTGGTGTGCGGCGTAGTGATCCAGGCGGACTGGTTGGCCAGCCAACTCTCGTTCGTTGGACGCCAGATCGCCGCAGGGATCCCTTCCACGGGCGCAGATCTTCCCTGGTTCTTGGATCGTGCTCGTGATCGGGCCCCCGGGCTGCTCCAGCAAGCCGGCCTCGGTCGCCCGGCCCCGCGACCCGCCTCGTTCGCGCGCGCCTTTCCCCAGATCGAACACCCCAACGGCCTGCAGCGATCCTTGGTGAAGCACCTGCCGGAATTGTGCAACGGCCCGGGCATGCTCCTCATAGCAGCCCCGACCGGTGAGGGAAAGACCGAGGCCGCGCTCTACGCTGCCGAAGTCATGGGCGAAGCCGCGGGCCGCTCCGGGCTCTACGTGGCGCTTCCCACCATGGCCACGGCCGACCAGATGTACACCCGGGTCAACGAATACCTGAACCGCCGTGTCACCGCGCCCTCCTCCATGACTCTTCTACACGGCATGGCGTGGATGAATCCGGACTATGCGTCGCCGGCCAGCACCTCATCGGGAGAACTGAGCGCCTCCCATACAGAGGGCGCAACGGAATCACGCCGTGCAGTCGAGGTCAGCGAGTGGCTCCAGGGGCGCAAGCGCGGCCTGTTCGCGGATTTCGGCGCAGGAACCATTGACCAAGCGCTCATGGCGGCGCTGCGCAGCCGGCACAACATGGTCCGGTTGCTCGGTCTGTCGGGAAAAACCGTCATCATCGACGAGGTCCACGCCGCTGACCCGTACATGTTGGCCTTGCTCACCAGGTTGCTCAACTGGCTCGGTCGGCTCCAGGTGCCGGTGATCTTGCTGTCGGCCACACTGCATCACCGCACGGCGCATGTGCTCACCGAGGCATACCTCAAAGGGGCCGGGAGGAAGCGCAGATCCGGTGACCCTATCCCGCACGTGCGATACCCGGGATGGGTCTACGCTGGCGCCGAGCCCCCTCATCCGGTGACCCTCAATCCCGAACCGCTGGAGACGACACCGCGCATACCGCTCACCGTGCAGTGCCGTGAGGTTCCACTGGTCGCTGAAGGGCCTTCAGGCCTTGATCCGGCAGTCCGAGAAGAACTTGCTGACTTGGTCGAGAACGGTGGGTGCGCTGCGGTTATTCGCACGACCGTCGCAGAAGCCCAACACACCTATTCGGACCTGGCGGAATGGTCCGTACGTCACGCGCAAGAGGTCGGGGTCGAGCCGCCGGAAATTCACCTCCTGCACGCCAGATTCCCCGCTGACCAGCGTGAACGTATCACGCGGCGGGTCATACGGCGTTTCGGTGCGGAGGGTGCCCGGGAAGGAGACCGTCCTCGGTCCGCGATTCTCGTGGCGACGGCGATCATCGAACAAAGTATCGACATCGACCTCGATCTGATGATCAGCGATCTCGCCCCGGTCCACCTGCTACTACAGCGCGCCGGCCGGTGTTGGAGGCACGAACACCGCGGCATTGTCGAGCGCCCTCGGTGGGCTGATGTGCCGCGCCTGGTGGTGCTTGCCCCGGCCCAGGTGGACGCGGAGAAAGCCCTCCCCAGTGTGTGGCGCTACATCCACCACCCGTCACTGCTTCTACGCACCCATAACCTGTTGCGACGAAGGGAAGGCCAACCGGTTCGTGTCCCCGAAGACGTCCAGGAACTCGTGGACGGCATGATCGACGACGCTGACCTGAACCCTGAGCTACCCGATCAAGACCTGGATCGCCAGGCCACGGACATGGCACACCGCCAGCTCGGAGACAACGCAGCGATCCCTCGTCCAGGCAGTGTGACGCGCAGCCTCCACGCACTCACCGACCACGACCTCGATGAAGCACAGGTAGCCACGCGATTCGGGGCCGACTCAGCGCGGGTGGTGTGCTGCTACACCGATTCCGATGGCGAGTGCTGGTTGGATTCCGCGTTGTCCGAGAGGCTCCCGTCAGAGGGCGAGCTGCCCAAAGGGCACTTTAGCGAAGACCAGGTCCGGGCCGTGCTGTCCCGCAGCCTGCCTGTACCCGGGGCCTGGCTGGACGGCCACGAGGAGCAGACCGCGCCTCCGGAAGCCTGGCAGGCCAACGCTCAACTCCGCCATGTGGGCTTGCTGGTGCACCGGATCGACCGAGAGGGAGCGGTGCAGGGTGTCCAGCTCGGTAAACGACAGATGCGGCTGGACAGGTGCGTTGGGTTGCTCGTTGAGGGGTAAGGGCAGTCGTCCACGCTCGTCGTGCATTCCACACTCGTCTTTTGCGTGTGCTGGCGGCCTGTGAGAAGGTGAAGCTCCATGAGCGAGTGTGAGAGGTGGCGGGATGTGTATGCGCGTCGACGATGAAGGACTGTTCATCCCCAAGTCCTGGCTGAGCGGGTTCATGGCGTGCGCCGCGGTCGCTCTGCCCTTGCTGATCTGGTTGCTCGTCCTGCTGTGACAGGTCGCGTGGTGCACGCGTCCCATGCTCGCGCGCCTTCCCCACTATCCGTGGGGCGCAAGGAGTCATGTCGGCGCAGTGCTCCACGCTCGTCGACTCACCCCCACGCGTGTGGGGCTCGTGACCAGCCTATATGTGATCACCACCGGTTCCGCCCCCTTGAGGTCCCATGACACAGAACATCTTTGACTTGGTGTCCCGCCCGTGGCTCCTGGCCCGCCCACTCGGAGCGGGGGCAGAGGCAAAGAGCGTTGGGTTGCGCGAGCTATTGGCCCGCGCTCATGAGTACGCGGACGTGGAAGTGCCCCTGCCCCCCGCCACGGCCGGCCTGTGGCGGGTCCTGGCCTTGCTCACGGCCAGGGTCACCGGACTCGACACGGCTGAGGACCAGGACGAGTGGCTGGACCGACGTGCGGAGGTCCTCGACCGCGGCCATCTCCCCGAGCAGGCCATCGACTCCTACTTCGCAGCGCACGAGGGGCGATTCGACCTATTCGGTGCATCCGGGCCCCCCTGGATGCAGGACCCACGCCTTCGCGAACAATGCGCGAAGAGCGCCGGGGTGAACAAACTGGTGTGGGGCAGGCCGGCCGGGAACAACCTGGTCTGGCTCGGCCACCACGTCGACAGTTCCCCCGCACCAGTCACTGCCGCCGAGGCCGCCTGGTCGTTGCTGGCCTGGCTCTATTACGGGCCTTCCGGACGGTGTGCCAGCCGTGAGGTCGCCGACACCAAGGAAGCCAATGCAACTGCGGGCCCTCTGCGGCGTGTGGTCTCGTACCATCCGGCAGGCCCCGACCTCTTCCATTCCCTGGTCCTGAACATCCCCTATCCCGGCGATGAGAGCGAACAGACCCCGGCCCCGTGGGAGGCTGCAGAACTTCCCGATCCCTTGGGGCTGCCGCCCTCCGGTGATGGGCTGGCCGAGCTCTTGGTCTCCCGATACCGCCACGCACTTCTGCTGGAGCCCGATTCCGAGGGCAATCACGTCGTGGATGCGTGGATCACCTGGGCATGGCGCCACCCCGGGCCAGACCTGCGCGATCCCTACGTCATTCACGACACGAGTCAGGCCGGTGCCATCTACGCCCGGCGGGCGGATGCCGACCGGGCGGTCTGGCGCGACCTCGATGCTCTGCTCCTCAAGTCCAGCGGCGGTGGGCAGACACGGCGCCCGGAGATCCTCGACTGGTGTGGCCCCAACGTGGGTCTGTCCACACGAGTGCGCCGGGATCTTTCCCTACGGGCGTTCGGGTTCGACCAGGACGGCCAGACCCGGGACAAGCAGTGGTTTGCCGCCACGACCCCGCCGGTTCTGCGGTGGCTGACGGACGAGGAAGCGGGCGCTGCCCCCGAAACGGCCTATCGCGTCAGCGCCGCACGGGAAGCCGCGGAACGCTCGGGGCGGGCGCTCAGCGCAGTCCTCCGAGCCGGCTGGCATCAGGCCACGGGTGTCAACGAAGGAGCAGGTCCCTGGCTACGGCGCGGCCTCAGCCGCTACTGGCAACGTGCTGAAGAAGAGTTCTGGAAGATCGTTTTCGACGATCACCGGACAGGACCTGGAAACACATTCATCCATACCGCAGTAGAAGCATTCGAGTACGTCACCGAGCCTTATGCGCGCCGCCCCCGTATGGCCGAGGCACTCGAAAAGGTACGCCGAGGCCTCTACTCCGGATGGATCACCCCCGCCTCAACCGCTGAGGAGTCACAGTGAATCGCGACGCACTCGTCGAATCGGGCGATCGCATGGTCGCCTACGTGCGCAGGGTCAACGCACGGGAACCTGGTACCCGTGCTGCCCTACGACGTGGTCTGGGCCGACCACCGGAAGACATCGCCAACTTCCACGCTCACGCCATCGTGACCCGCTACCTCCCTGAAAACCACGATCGGGCCACAGAACGCGCCTTCTACACCGTCGCCGCGCTCGTGGCCGCTCAGCCGCGCGGAGCCCGCGACCAGGAAGCAGCAGAAGCATCCCAGGACGAGGAGACCGCCACTAGCACCCTCGAAGAGCCGCCTGCATATGAGGCCGCACCACCTGAAGCGGCCGCCCTACCAGCTGACGGCCGCTCTGCCCAGCAGCCGCGCCTCACGCTGGGCCAGACGTTGGCCCGGGCTGTGGAGAACGGCCACCTGAAGGGCGACATGGTACGTGACCGTCTGCACCTGCTCGCCCGGTACCGCACGGACCGACTCCACCGCGAGCTGCCCAAACTCATCGCCCACCTGCGTGCGGACCACGTGTGGGTCGACTGGGGCCTGCTCTTGCGCGACCTGGCGCGCTGGGGCACCGAACGCGCCTACGTATCCAAGCAATGGGTGCAGCAGTACCACCGCACACGGGACCAGATCCAGCGCCAACGAAGCCAACACGACCAGACCGCCACCCCCGACTCCCCTGAGAGCGAGACAGTATGAATACCCCCGTCTACCTCGACATCCACGCCCTGCAGACCCTGCCCTACTCCAACGTCAACCGCGACGACCTCGGCTTGCCCAAGGTCGTCGAGTACGGAGGGGTCGAGCGCACCCGCGTTTCCAGCCAGAGCTGGAAACGGGCCGTACGCCACCAGGTCGAGACCAAACTCGCTGATCCGGCGGTGCGGACCCGCCGGATCATCACCGCTGTCGCCGAGCGGCTGACCGCCCAAGGCTGGAGTTCGGAACTGGCAGAACTGGCTGGTCGACAGGTGGTCGCCGCGGCCGGCAAGGGCATCAAACTCGAGCGCGACAAGGAGGGACAGCTCCCCAGCACCTCCGTGCTCCTGTACGTGCCGACCAAGGGGTTGGACGAGCTCGCCCGACTGGCTGTGGACCACGAGCAGGAGCTCCAGCGCATCACCGGGCAGAAGAACCCCAAGACTGTTCTGCCTTCGGACCAGGTGGCTGAGATCCTCCGCTCTCGGAACGCCACCATCAACTTGTTCGGGCGCATGCTGGCCGAGCTCCCCGGGGCAGACGTCGACGGAGCGGTGCAGTTCGCCCATGCCTTCACCGTGCACGGGACCGAAGTGGAAACCGACTTCTTCACGGCCGTGGATGACATCCTTCCCGCCGACGATCGCGGGAGCGGGCACATGAATGTGGGCCAGTTCAGCGCCGGCACCTTCTACCGGTACGCGAACGTCAACCTCGGCACGCTGCTGCACAACCTTGAAGGGGACACTGCGACGGCCCGGGAACTGATCTCAGAGTTCCTCGCCGGGTTCTTGGCCACCGTCCCGGGCGGAAAACAGACGGCGACCGGTGCGATGACCGTCCCCGAACTGGTGTACGTGGCCGTTCGCGGAGACCGGCCCATCTCCTTCGCGCCCGCCTTCGAACAGCCGGTGACCAGTACCCAGGGTTACTCCGACAAAGCGCGCACCGCACTGTCGACCTACGCTCGACGGCTGCACACCCTCTGGGGAGAAGACGACCTGCACTTCAGCGCCCACGCCGGGTTCGATGGCTCGGATGAAGCGCTTCCGGGCCTGGGAGAGCGACAGGACTCCTACCCCCGGCTGCGCACGGAGGCGATCAATGCGGCATTCGGGGCAGGCCGATGAGGGGGTTTCTGCTCAGGTTCGCCGGCCCCATGCAGAGTTGGGGCGAGCACAGCGCCTTTGGTGTCCGCGACACGACCCCATTTCCCACACGCTCGGGGATGATCGGCATGTTCGCCGCGGCGCAGGGACTTGCGCGAGGTGCCGACCTCTCCTTGTACGAGTCCCTGCGATTCACAGTTCGGGTGGACCGGCCCGGAACGCGAATGGTGGATTTCCACACCGCGGGCGGGGGTGTCCCTGCCCGCGGCACGATCCCAACGGCTGAAGGAAAACGCAAAGGCGTAGAGGTCTCCACCGTTGTGACCGAGCGCGGTTACCTCGCCGACGCGGTCTTCACCATCGCTGTCGAGGCCCCCGATGACCTGGGCGAGTCGATCACGGCAGCCCTGAGAAAGCCGCACTGGCAGCCCTATCTCGGTAGACGAAGCCACGTCCCGGACCCACTCCTGCTCCTGCGCCCCGACGTTGCAGACCCCGTTGCCGAACTACGGACCAGGGCGCCGCTTCCTCCCGCTCGACAGAAGCCGGAGACTGTCCCCGTCGACTTCGTTCACGAAGGCGAAACCGGTAGCGGCGCGGAACAAGACGGCCGACGCACGCGGCACATACTCAACGACATACCGCAGACCTTCGATGCCCAACGACGTTCCTACGCCACCCGCGCGGTCACCGTGCTGCCAGAAGGCCTGCCCGGGGTACTCGCGCACTGGCGGGATCACGACCAGTTCCTGGACGGGCTCTATCAGTACGCTGCGGAGGCGACATGACACTCTGGCTGACCAGGATCACCCCCAATCCCAGTTCGGCCCAGGCCCGCTCCGACTTCGCCGGTGCTGGGGCAATACACCGACGGCTGATGAGCCTGCTGCCCCCGGAGGAGCTCGGGACTAGCCCGCGACAGGCCGCGGGACTGCTTTTCCGGATGGAAGAAACCCGTCGGGGAAGCTCCATCCTCGTCCAGAGCGCCCGCGAGCTCGACCCTTACCGACTCCCCGACGGCTATGGGCGTATGGAGCGCCGTGAACTCTCGCCGTTGCTGGATGCGTTGGATGCGGGACATCCCGTCCGATACCGGATCGTCGCCAGCCCGACCAAACGCATCGGACGGTCGAAGGAGCGCGGCGTCAAAGAAAAGACCATCCCGCTGCGTGGGCCGGAAGCTGAAGACTGGTGGCGAAAGAGAGCGCAGGAGCACGGTCTGGAACCACGATCACTCATCTCACAAGACCGCCCTGACGCCACTGACGGTTCCCGCGGACGCAGGATCCGCCACGCGGCGGTGCTCTTTCAGGGGGTGGGGACAGTAGTCGACGCAGACGCCTTGCGCGCCGCGGTGGAGCGCGGGATCGGTCGAGGAAAGTCCCACGGATGTGGTCTGCTCAGCCTGGCACCCATGGAGGCCTCCTGATGTCGGACGGAGTGGGTGCGCGCCGCAAGCTCGCATCGCCGACCTTGGCCATGCTGCCGCGGGTGTCCGACGGGCTGGCCTTTCTCTACATCGACATCGCCCGTGTCGAACAGACGGACACGGGCGTCTGTGCTGTGACCGAACCGGAGGAAGGCCAGGTCTACCGCACCTATCTGCCCACGGCATCTCTGGCGTGTGTCCTGCTCGGCCCGGGAACGTCCATCACGCAGCGGGCGCTGTCGACCTTCATGCGTCACGGTACGACCGTGATCGCGGTGGGATCCGGCGGGGTGCGCTGCTACGGGGCGCTGCAACCGACGGATCGCACCACCGAATGGCTCGAACGGCAAGTCAGAGCTTGGTCCGACCCCGCAACGCGGCTGGACGTGGCCCGGAGGATGTACGAGCTCAGGTTCGGCGAAGACATCGCCCCCGGCACCCCGCTGGAAAGCATGCGCGGGATCGAAGGGCAACGTATGAAAGCCCTGTACCGCGCATTGGCCCAGCGCCAGAAACTGCGACCGTTCAAGCGCAGCTACGACCCTCTCGACTGGAGCGCTCAAGATCCGGTCAACGTGGCCCTGTCCGCTGCCAGCGCGGCGTTCTACGGGATCGCGCACGCCGTCATTTCACACCTGGGATGCTCTCCCGCGCTGGGGTTCATTCACACAGGAAAGCAACAGTCCCTCGTCTACGACATCGCCGACCTCTACAAGGCCGAGGTGACGGTCCCGATCGCATTCTCCCTCGCACACTCGGACAATCCTGACTCCGAGGCCAGACGCAAACTGAGGGAAGACTTCCGCCTCTACCGACGGCTTCCGCAAATCATTCGTGATCTGCAGTGGCTCTTGGACCCGGAACGCCCCGATCGTGAAGACCTTGAAGATGAAGAGGAACCCGTCCAATTGGTCGACCTCTGGGACCCGGAGTCAGGCAGAGTCCGTGGTGGAACCAACTACGGCGACGAGGTGCTCTAGGAGAATCGTGTGGCGAACTTGGTGGTCATCACAACAGCAGCTGTCCCCGACCACGTTCGAGGGGCACTCACGCGATGGATGATCGAGCCCAAGGCGGGTTGCTACGTGGGCACGCTCTCTGCCCGGGTGCGCGAGGAGCTCTGGGAGGTTGTCAGCGCCTCTCTCGGCGAAGGTTCGGCTGTCTGCGTCCATCCTGCGGACAACGAGCAGCGTTTCCTTGTCAGGACCGCTGGACCTCAGCGCCGTGAAGTCGTTGACTACGAAGGCCTCCAACTGATCCAGATGAGCCCCGAGGAAGCGGGCGGCCCCCATTGGGTCGAAGAGAGCCTAAAGCCACTAAACAGGGGTGCTACCGAGAGTGATCGTGTAATCACGAATGGGCGCTCAGGTGCGTGATTAGTGATCAAAAAATGGTAACGGCATGCAGCGTGGCAGGTCATAAAGTGCAGGCCCCACGCACGTGGGGGTGAACCGTGGTGGGAGGCCTGCCCCGTCTGCAAGTTCCAGCAGGCCCCACGCACGTGGGGGTGAACCGTGCCCACGCATACGCACTGCCCACAAATGCCGGCAGGCCCCACGCACGTGGGGGTGAACCGAACGTGAAGAAGATGTTCGTCCGTGCCGCGAGGCAGGCCCCACGCACGTGGGGGTGAACCGTTCCCAGTTGACTCAACCCAATGTTGTACAGAGCAGGCCCCACGCACGTGGGGGTGAACCGACGACGGCGTACGCCTCGTTCGGCCTGGGTGCGCAGGCCCCGCGCACGTGGGGGTGAACCGCGGCTGTGGCCACGACCTGACGTCGCGTCTCCGGCAGGCCCCACGCACGTGGGGGTGAACCNGCCAATGGAAGGAGCAGGCCCCACGCACGTGGGGGTGAACCGCTCTGGCCCACCGCGGACGCCTGCGACTGGTAGCAGGCCCCACGCACGTGGGGGTGAACCGCTCGGCATGGTGCTGGGCGGCGTGGTCGTGATGCAGGCCCCACGCACGTGGGGGTGAACCGTCCGCAGGCGCCTCCAACGCCGCAAGCGCGCCGCAGGCCCCACGCACGTGGGGGTGAACCGTGCCCGGCGTGTCCGTGGCCCTGGCCGCCAACGCAGGCCCCACGCACGTGGGGGTGAACCGGAACCGGGCCTCCGCCACCGCACCATCGACCTCCAGGCCCCACGCACGTGGGGGTGAACCGCACCGGGCGCCCCCCATCGCCCAACAGGTCGCGCAGGCCCCACGCACGTCAGGGCTCCGGCAAAGTCCGTTGGTCATCTTGTCAGCAGGTCGATGACCTGGCCGAGTCTTCTGGCATAGTGCCGTGACCCTGCCAGCTATGTTGTCCCATTCAGCCAAGCGCAACGGCCCGATCACCAACCCGCGCACAGATGCCATCACGCGGGGCGCCGCCGCCCCACACCTGATCCGGCAGGCATCCTCACCAAAGGTGACGTCCCGTACCCAGTGCAAGCGGTTCTCGATGTGCCAGTGCGACTGGACCACGCGGCCAGCACCTGCGGCGGGGCCACACGCGCATCAGCGCTGGTGACCAGGTACACGACCTCGATGGACTCCTTCCCGCTGCGAGTCGTGGTCCGGCGCAGCTGAGCCACCTGCGCCGCGCCGGGGAACTCGATCCACCCGGGCACGTCCACGACCTTGATCGTGCGCGTGATCCTGCGCCCGTGGGACTGCTCGGTCCGTCGCGTGGCAGCCACATCCTTCCAGGGCAGCTTTTTCAACGCGCCGAACAGGGTGGGCTGGTTGCCCTTGATCGTCAGGACGTAGTCGGCGCCGCGCCCGACGATCTGCTCGGCAGTGCCGTGCTGGGCGTGCAGGGCATCCATCGTGACCACCGCGTCGGCCAGGTCCAGGACCTGCAGCAGGTCGCGAGCGGCCCCGATCTCGTCGCCCTCGCTCTTGGCCTGGTCCTGGCCCAGGGTCAGACCGGTAGCCGTGTCCAAGGCAGCGACCAGGTGAGGAGCCGCCTGGCCTGGTCCGCGGGCCCCGCGCACGCTCTTGCCGTCCACAGCGATGACCCGGCGCCCCTGGACCGTGCCTGCCCGCGTGGTGGCCCACACGCCCAGGATCCGGTCGAGCCGGCCCGCATCGAGGCCGGAGAACAAACGGCGGAAGGTCGATTCCTCGGCCCACCTGTCCAGTCCCAGCTCGTCGAGCACGTACGGGTCCGCTCCAGCGACCCATTGGCCGATCGCGGTGAAGCCCCGCATCCCCGCGGCCATCGCAGCGACCGCGGCGGCGACCAGGGCCGCGGCCCTATGGCGGACACCGCGTCGTGAGCGAGGGTCTGGAAGGTGCTCAAAGAGGTCCAACAGGTGGGCATGGTCTGGTGTGGCTCTCGTCCTGGGGGAGGGGGCCTGAGAAGATGAGGGCAAGCGGGCGTGCTCCAGCTCGGCAGATGCAAGGCGTAGGAACCTCCATCTTCCCTGGCTGCAGAGCGCGCCCGCGGTGTTATCCGTTGGGGCTGGTCAGGCCTGGTTCACCAGACTTTGCCGGAGCCCTGGGGTGGTAGGCCTCCGACCTTGACCGGGGGCCTACCGGGGGGCGCAACACGGTGGAGCGAACGACCAACCTGCTCAAGCAGAACCGGGCGGTCGCGACCCGCTATGACAAGCGGGCCGCGATCTACGACGGCACCGTGCAGCTGGCCTCCATCAGGATCTGGCTTCGCGACCTGACCCGTTAAAAAACAGCTCCTAGCGGGGGCGGGCATCCCCGACGATTACGCAGTTGCACACACCGTGATTCCGCAGGGGACGTTGTGCCTTCTTACCCGGCGGCCCCGGCTATTACCTTGCGTGGCTTCACGCACCCAACAGAGTCACTGAAGCGAGTAGCTTCCCTGGCTGCAGCAGCAAGATCTAGGCGAACAGACTGGCAGTGCGCACAAAGCAGAGCGCCACCGCCCCGTGTCAGAGTGACCAGCCGCCCGCCCCGACTCCTTCAACAGGGCACTCGGCGGAGGCAGAGGCCTCGCAGGGGCGGGCGTCAACCCCTCCAGCATGAGCGCCAGGTAGCGGCGCCAGCCTCCGGATCCGGGGTCCATGGTCCACAGCGTGCTCGTCAACATGGCCATGATCCGAGACAGGTCATCCGGGACGATGTCGGCTCGGAGCAGTCCAGAGTCTTGTGCGCGTTGGGCGAGCAGAGTCAGCGACTCGTAGAACGGGGTGTAGACCTCCGCCGTCAGGGTGCCGGTGTGGCGTGCGGCAGCCAGGGTGTTGAGCTCACGCGAGGCCAGGTCCATCGCGGCCTCGATCAGGCTGAGGAGCCCGCGCAACGGGTCATCGTCTGCGAGTGCCTGTTCGGCCGCGGGTGTGAGGTCTTCGGCGATGGCCTGATCGAGGGCGGCTCGGACCAGATCCGCCTTGTTCGGGAATCGGTTGTACAGCGTTCTGATGCGCACGTTGGCGTGGCGAGCGATCTCTTCTAGCGGCGTGTCCGGGCCGCGTTCGGTGAAGAGCGCACGTGCGGTGCGCAAGATGCGTTCCGCGTTGCGTGCCGCGTCGGCGCGCAGACGGCGCTCGGTATCGGTAGCCACCTCCACAGGTTAGCAAAATGCACTCGCATGCATCTTGTGCCGACTCCGCATGGAAGATAACTTGCAGTTGGGTGCAAGATATCGTCGTGCAAGGGGAACCTGATGAGGGTGAGCGTTGAGGTCGACAAGTGCGTCGCAGCTGGGCAGTGCGTGCTCCTCGCACCAGAGGTCTTCGACCAACGCGAGGAGGACGGCGTCGTGACCCTGCTAGACGAGACACCCGGAGGGGAACACCAGGACGCCGTCCGGGAAAGCGCCTTGGTGTGTCCGGCCGCCGCGATCCACCTGGTCGAGTCGTGAACCGGGTGGTGATCGTCGGAGCGTCGGCTGGCGGGTTGGCCACGGCAGAGGCATTGCGCAGACTGGCGTATGAAGGGACGATCACGCTCGTTGGCGACGAGCCGGAACTGCCCTACGACCGTCCGCCGCTGTCCAAAGAGCTGCTCGCGGGTGAATGGATGCCGGGCAAGCTCGCTCTCCGCGCAGACACCGCCCTCGCCGATCTGGATTTGGACCTGCGTCTGGGGTCCTGGACAGCGACCCCCTGGAACGGCGGCTCCTCGTCGCCTACCGCACCGATGACCGCCTGACCGGCGTACTCGCCGCTGGCAGTTCTCCCAAGGTTCTGCGTGCCTGGCGCGCTCTCATCTGCAACGGCGCTCCCTGGCATACCGCACTCACCAGTGCCTGACTATCCGAATTCTTCCGGAGGATTCCCATGCCCACCCCTGGAACAGAACTCCCCGTCTTTCCGGCCGACCGCGACCCACGCTGTCCGTTCGACCCCGCACCCGAGTACAAGGAATGGCGTGAGAGGGGTGGCCTGCGCAGAGTGAGCTGGAACGGCGACGAGGTATGGGCGGTGAGCCGCTACGAGGACATCCAGGCCGCGATGACTGATCCGCGCATCAGTGCGGAGGTGCCTCAGCAACAGGGCAGCGCCGAGCACCACGGCGACGCCATGCCCGAGGTCTTTCCGCGCATGGACGACCCCGAACACGCCGTGCTGCGGCGGATGCTCACCAAGGACTTCACGGTCAGGCGGGTCAGCGCCCTGCGTCCGGAAATCGAAAGGATGTCGAACGACCTCATCGACGCGATGGTCGCCAAGGGCGGCCCGGCCGATCTGGTCCAGGACTACGCGCTGCCGGTCCCTTCCCTGGTGATCTGTCTACTGCTGGGCGTGCCCTACTCCGACCACGACTTCTTCCAGGAGACCACCTCGGTCCTGATGAGCCGAACGGCTACCGAGAAGGAGAAACAGGAGGCCAACGGTCAGATCTTCGGCTACTTGTACCAACTCGTAGCGCGCAAGGAGGCCGAGCCTGACGACGCTCTCATCAGTCGCCTCATCCGCGAGTACCTCCCGACCGGGGAGCTGACCCGCGAGACCATCGCGATGAACAGCTTCATCCTGCTCAACGCGGGCCACGAGACCACCGCCAACATGATCGGCCTCTCAACGCTGTCCCTGCTGGAGAACCCTCACACCGCGGCCCGGATTCGTGACACCGACGACCCCAAGGTCGTCTCGGGTTCGGTGGAGGAGCTGTTGCGCTACCTGACGATCGTGCACAGCCTCGTCGCCCGCGTGGCCAAGGAGGACGTGGAAATCGGCGGCACCCGCGTTCGGGCGGGCGAGGTACTGGTCATGAACCTGCCCGCCGCCAACCGCGACCCGCATCTCCTCGACGAACCGGACTCCCTCGATATCGACCGCAGTACCCGCGCGCACATGGCCTTCGGCTACGGGGTGCACCAGTGCCTGGGCCAGACCCTGGCCCGCGCCGAGCTGGAGATCGCACTGCCCACCCTGCTGCGCAGGCTGCCCGGCTTGCGGCTCGCTGTGCCGCTGGAACAGATCCGGTTCCGTGACGATATGAGCATCTACGGCGTCCACACCCTGCCCGTGGCGTGGTGAAGGCATGCGCAACTATCCGTTCAGCACCGAGAAGCTCGACATCGACCCGCTCTACGCCCGCCTGCGCCGCGAAGAGCCCCTGACCCGGGTGCAGCTCCCCTACGGCGAACCAGCCTGGCTGGCCACCCGCTACGAGGATGTGAAGACCGTGCTCGGCGACCGACGTTTCAGCCTGGCCGCGGCCGTCGACCAGGACGAGCCACGATCACGACCCCACGCTGCGGGCGCCGGGACCATCAAGAGCCTCGACCCGCCCGAGCACACTCGGCTGCGCCGGTTGGTGGCCAAGGCGTTTACCGTGCGCCGGGTCGAGACGCTGCGGCCACGCGCCCAGCAGATCGCCGACGACCTCGTCGACGCCATGCTCACCAAGGGTCCTCCGGCCGATCTGGTCGAGGATTTCGCACTGCCGCTACCCATCACGGTCATCTGTGAGCTACTCGGCGTCCCGGTCCAAGACCGAACCAAGTTCCGGGTCTGGTCGGACGCGCTCCTTTCCACCGGCAAATTCACTGTCGAGGAGGTCGTGGACCACAGGGCACGGTTGCGGGGTTACATGGGCGAGCTGCTCGCGGCACGACGGGACAGCCCCGAAGACGATCTGCTGACAGCGCTTGTGGCCGCCCGCGACAGCGAAGACCGGCTCTCCGAAGAGGAACTGCTGTCGCTGTCGGAGGCAATACTCGTTGCCGGGCACGAGACCACCGCCACTCAGATCCCGAACTCCGTCTACCTTCTGCTCACCCACCCCGAGCAACTTGCCCTGCTGCGCGCAGAGCCCGAACTCATCCCCCGGGCGGTGGAAGAACTCCTCCGATTCACCCCACTCGGCGTGGGCAGTATCCAGGCACGCTACGCACTTGAAGATCTCGAGCTGAGCGGGGTGACGGTCCGGGCCGGCGAGCCCGTGGTCGTCGCCCTCCATTCCGCCAACCGCGACGAAAGCGTCTACACGAGGTCCGGCGACCTCGATCTGCGCCGCCACCAAGCGTCCCACCTCGGGTTCGGACACGGACCGCACCACTGCCTCGGCGCCGCACTCGCCCGCATGGAACTCCAGGTTGCCCTCGAGACCCTTCTGAGCCGCCTACCCGGACTCCGTCTCACCGACGACGAGAGCGCAATCGTATGGAAGTCGGGCTTGTCCACGCGCGGCCCGGCCCACATGCCACTGACTTGGGAGAGTCCATGACCGACCTTCGCTTCGACGACCGCGTCGCCATCATCACCGGCGCCGGCAACGGTCTCGGCCGCCACCACGCGCTACTGCTGGCTTCCCGCGGAGCGCGTGTGGTGGTCAACGACATCGGCAGCTCGGTTACCGGTGGTGACACAGACACGAGCCCAGCCGACGATGTCGCCCGCGAGATCCGCAGCCAGGGGGGCGATGCCGTCGCGGACGGCCACAGCGTCGCCACCCGCGCAGGCGGTAAGGAAGTTGTCCGTACCGCGCTCAGGGCCTACGGACGGGTCGACATCCTCATCAACAACGCCGGCATCATCCGCGACATCCCGTTCGACGACTTGAACCCCGATCACCTCAACGCGATGATCGACGTGCACCTCAAGGGCGCTTTTCACGTCACAGGTCCGGCCTGGCGTGTTATGCGGGACCAAGGCCACGGCCGCATCGTCAACACCACCTCTGCGGCCGGCATCCTCGGCAGCCAGCACAAGAGCCACTACGGTGCGGCCAAAACCGGCCTCATCGGGCTCACCCGAGTCCTGGCAGGGGAGGGCGCTGAACACGGCATCAGGGTCAACGCGGTCGCCCCGGTCGCGGCTACCCGGATGCTCGCCGCGAACCTGGCACAAGCCGAAGAGAACACCGATCGGCGTCTGGACCCAGCTTCCCTGGCCATGATGCACTCCATCACCGACAAACTGGATCCGGCGCTCGTCTCCCCCGTGATCGCCTTCCTGGCCCACGAGGCCTGCCCCTTCTCCGGCGAGGTCTACACCGCAGGTGCTGGCCAGGTCTCCAAGTTCTTCACTGGCAGAACGCGTGGCTTTCACAGCTCCGCGTTGACCGTCGAGGATGTCAGAGACCACCTCGCCGACATCCGCGACGAGACCGGATACACCACCCCGGCAGACACCGGCGAGGAGCTCGCCCAGCTTTTGCGGGCGATCCCGGAGGATCCTGAGCCTGCCTGACAACCGATAGCCGCGGGGCCGCTTGACGGCTCCCGCGGCTCGATCTCGAACTTTGGGACCCAGCATGGGTGTCAACGCGTACAATCCCGATCTTCGCGGGATCGCCCCGGGTGCCCTACATGAGGAGTGCGCACTCTGCGCTGCGCACTCCGAAGGAGGTCATCGCGGTGCGGATGTAGGCCATCTGAAGGAAGGTCAGGACTAATGCGTACGTCCAATTCGCCCCGCCGAAGCGCCCCCAGGCATCGGATCGCTTGAGTAAGCCCCCTGAATGGTGCCCAAGCCGGACCGAGGCAAGGAGGTGGTTTTCATCAATCCTTGCAAATCGATTCAATGATCCTTTCTCATTCTGAGGGTGCAGGTCGCAGCCCTGCACTAGTCCACTGAAACCACCCATGACAGCAAGAAGCCTCTGGTAGACGGTTTTTCGACCAAGAAACACCGAACGCCAGAGGCTCCACGTGCTGTTCTACCGTGCCGCGTTGACCCTGTCATACCGGACCCTGAACATGGAGCCGGGCCCGCGTCTGGGCCAAGCTGCACCGGCTGGTTCTGGACGAACTCGGCTCCCGCGGCGAGCTGGACCGGTCGCGGTGCGCCCGCGGGCACAGGCCTGTGTGGTGTGACCATCGAGGTGTCAGGCGGTCAGGATGTGATCGGTCGGACCAACGAGGCCAGCTCGTTCATCGAAGAGTCGGGGCCAGTATCCGACCGTACGTGGGCCTCTGGGGGCCTCTGGTAGCAGTAGGCCTCTCAGCTGGGAGCGACTCGTCGGAAACGGAAGGGGCAGCTCGCCCCGCCCGTGGCGATCGTGGTCGCGCGGTCCACGGTGAAGCCATGCCGATGGGGGATGACCGCGTCCATCCAGTTGGCATCGAAGGCGCAGAGGATGGAGGTGAGGTGACCGACTTCGTGTCGGGTCAGCAACTCGTGAAAGAAGCAGTGCTGGACTTCGGAGATGAATTCGACGTCGTTGTCGGCAGGGCGGGCGAAGACGAAGCGCGGACCAAAGGCGGAGGTCTCCCGTTCGCGTGCGGTGGCCACCATCGCTTCGAACGGATCGTCCGCGGCGTCGAGAGCTGCCGCGGTTGCCTCTTGGGTCATCTCAGCCAGCGGCTCCACGAGCGCCTGTTCGAGCAACTCCAGGCGCTGCTCACGATCGGGAATCCGGTCGGACAGCACCCGGTCCGCGGCCACCAGGGCGGTGGCCACGGTGATGTTGGTTCCGGTGGGCCCGCTCTCGTCCGGTACCCGCTGTGACTGCCGCAGCGTTTCGTGTCGCTCGTGCAGCAATGGGAGGAGCTGGGGGTCACCGCACTTCGCGCTGATCGCAGCGAAGAAGGGGTCGACCACGACGTCGTTGTCGGAGTCGAGGTGGACCTTCGGGGTGTCGTCGGAGCCGAAGTGGTGGGTCATGGCGATCTCCAGATGACGGGCGCAACGCCGACCCGTCAGCGCGTGCGCTGTCGGGGCCGACGCCTCCACCACCACCTGCGGCGCTGACCAATGCTTGCCCTTAAACCTAGCATCGCAGCGCCAGGGCTGATCAAGCAGCGGGGACGCCGAGGCCGTGGCTACCGGGCTCGGTGGGACACTGCTCTTCGCTGGGTACCTGGCTCCCCTGCAGCGGCTGCCGCTGGCTTGCCTCGGACTGACCGGGGCGGGGTTATGGCGTTCAGCAATGCCCCGCACCCTGGAGGCCGACAACCCGGAACTCCGAGTGGCAAGGATCCTCACCTCGAAGGCCCCGGAAACTTGCAGCGGCCACGGTAGACATGGCTGAACCGCACTGCTACATTTCTTCTCGTAGCCACCGAGCAACACGGCTAGGCCACCGGATACGCCGGTGGAGAGCAGGACGGCCCGACCGGCGCACTTGGTTGTACAGCGCCGGGGGTCGGTAGGACCGCAGGACCGGCATCCCGCCCGTTCGGGGGATGCCGCGCATGAGATGAAGCAGGACGGCTCGACGGTGTGCACGTGCTTCAAGACACCGGGAGCCGGTAGGACAGCAGTACAGAAGTACGCAGTAAGCAGGACCGGTGTCCCGCTCACTCAGGGGAGACCGCAGCAGCAAGGAAGATGCGGCAAGGCTCGACCGGCGCGCTTGGTCATGCCGCGCCGGGGGCCGGTAGGACCGTAGCCGAAGCAGTGCACGAAGTGAGGAACGAGAGGAGCAGATGCCATCAGGATCGCCCGGGCGAGGGATTGTTCCGCTCGGGTACCGCAGGACCCTTGT
>NZ_ANBF01000206.1 GCF_000341025.1 Nocardiopsis salina YIM 90010
GCGCTGGGGCCCTCGTCGTGCGCCCAGGAGAAGGAAGAGACGCACGTGACCCGTCCAGGAACCGGTGACCGATTCGACGATGAGGATTACCCTGCCTACACCGTGGGCGCAGCGGCAGAGATGGTCGGTGCCACGCCGGCGTTCCTGCGCGCCTTGGGCCAGGCCGAGCTGATCGAGCCTTTGCGGTCGGAGGGCGGGCACCGCCGCTACTCCCGCTATCAGCTCAGGATCGCCGCGCGAGCACGTGAACTCGTGGACGAGGGAACACCGATCGAGGCCGCGTGCCGGATCATCGTGCTGGAGGACCAGCTCGAGGAGGCCCACCGGATCAACGAGGAACTGCGCGCCGACGACCCAGCCAAGGAATGAGCGCCGGTCGAACGAGGTGAGGGCAGTCGTCGGGGCGGCCTCGGATCCAGGTCGATCATGTGCCCGGGTCGCGCGCAGGGCGCATCAGCATCATGCCTGTTCGAAGTGCCTTGGGCGGAACACTGAGTGAAGTGGGTACTCGTGTGCTCGGTCCGGCGAACACGGGCGGTATCAGGTGCGACGTCGGTCCGTGCCCAAACCGATCAGAGCGCAATTTTTGTGACAGCGAACACGTTTATTCTATTGTGGCCCCGGTAACTAAGTTGAGTGTCAAGGCATCAAGTCCATAGGACGTCGGAGGTGAAGAGCATGCTGATGCGGACCGACCCCTTCGGTGACATCGACCGCCTCACCCAGCGGCTCATGGGCAACGGCACCCGGCCGACCAACCCCATGCCGATGGATGCCTACCGGGACGAGGACGAATTCGTGGTCAGCTTCGACCTGCCCGGCATCCGGGCCGAGTCCATCGACCTGGAGGTCGAGCACAACGTCGTCACCGTCAGCGCCGAGCGCTCCAGCGCTGTGGAGGGCCGTGAGACCGTGGTCTGTGAACGCCCCGCCGGGCGCTTCTCCCGCCAGATCTTCCTGGGGGAGACGCTGAACAGCGACAACATCAGCGCTGACTACACCGACGGGGTGCTCACCCTGCGCGTGCCGGTGGCCGAGCAGGCCAAGCCCCGCAAGATCAGCGTCACCGAAGGTTCCGGCCAGTCCAGGCAGATCTCAACCTGACGCGCTCTCCCGGCCTGCCGTGGTGACCACGGCAGGCCGAAATCGCGTGGCAGGGGTCCCCAGATAGTGCGCGGCGGGTGCCTACGGCGCCCATGCGGGGTCCGCACCAGCGGAACACGCTTGGGGGGTGGGGCGTTGTCACGGGCACCCGCTCGGCCACCAAGGGCGAACGCGCCCCGGAGTACAGGCGAGGAACAGTGATGACTGATCGCACCGCACACACCGGTCCCGATCGTCGTGCAGGCCGCCAGGCCGGCCCGTCGCCCGCAACCGAGCTCGGGCGCGGGCCGCAGTTGGACACGTCCGCGCCTTCGCAGACGACGGTCCCGCACCTGCGCGTGTCCCCAGTCCCCGTGCAAGGCGCCCTGGTGCTGAAGGTGTGCGGGGAGGTCGACCTGGCCAACCACGAAGACTTCTACCGTGCCATTTCCCAGAGACTGGCTGTACAACCGGCCAGGGGGTGCGTGGTGCTGGATTTCTCCGGGTTGGGCTTCATCGACTCCAGCGGCGTGCACGCCCTCATCCGGGCCCACCAGGAGGCCGCCGCCAACCAGGTGCGCTTGCGTATCGCCGCACCCGCACCCTGGGTCGCCCGCCTTCTGCGCCTGACCG
>NZ_ANBF01000207.1 GCF_000341025.1 Nocardiopsis salina YIM 90010
CCGGCCCTCTGGTTGTCAGTGCTCATACGGGCACCGACACCGGCCTGCAGTGACAGTAAGAGCACTAACAACGCCGCAGAACCGGACACCCGTTACTCCGGCCCCACAAGAAACCGGCCCCACAAGCCCCGGCCCCACGAGCCACCACGAGCCCGGGGCCCGGAGGACCCCCGCACGCCTGCCACCCCTGGCCTCAATGCCCCGCCGGGAGTGCGCGGGGCCGAGCAGTTCGCC
>NZ_ANBF01000208.1 GCF_000341025.1 Nocardiopsis salina YIM 90010
GATCCCGACCCCCGACGAACNGAGATCGCCTCCGAAGCAGCATCAGGGAACACCCCCGAGGCAACACCAGAGACCGCCCCCGAAACAGCACCACAGAACATCCCACATCCCGGGCAAACCCCTGAAGCAGCACTGGCGAACCGCAGGCCCCGAGGTAACACCACATCTAGACCGCGGGCTCGGCCTCCCCGGTCAGCGCGGCCGTGACCTCCTCGACGATCCGGTGCGCTGCGTAGTAAGAGCCCGCGCCCCACACGTCGTGGTCGCCGTGGAAGACCTGCTCCTCCTCCACGGCCGAAAGGTTGGCCCACACTCCGTCGGAGAAGGCGTCGGGCGCCTCGGGATAACCCGACCCGGTCAGCACGAACACGGCGTCTCCGTCGGCGGAGTCGAGGTTCTCGTAACTGCGCGGTACGAAGTCCGTCTCGCCCTCGGGGTCGACCTGCTCGTCGGGCCGGGCGAAACCGAGGTCGTCCACGACCTGGCCGGGGAAGGACGCGGAGGTCTCCAGGCGCACCTCGCTCTCGTCCTGCAGCCGTACCAGAGACAGCTCGGTCTCGGCGGGGTCGGTGCCGGCGTCCGACAGTTCCTCGCGCGCCTGCTCCACCGCGTCCTCGTACTCGGCGACCGCCTCCTCGGCCCGGCCGGCCTCGTTCAGGACCTCGGCGACCTCCTCCAGGTGGCCGCGCCAGGCACCGGTGCCCTCCCACTCCAGGAGTACGGTGGGCGCGATCTGCTCCAGGTCGTCGAGCATCTCCGCCTGTGCCCCGACCTGTGTGTCCACGCCGATGATCAGGTCGGGTGCGGTGTTGGCCAGCTCCTCGATGTTGACGTCCTCCTCGGACGGAGAGTTGGTCACCACGCTGAGTGCGTCGGCGTCGACCCCTTCGGGCAGGAACGGTTCCAGACCCTGCCCGCTCTCGCCCGGTGTGCCCATGGTCGCGACCACGTCGTGGCCGAGCTGCGTTGCGGCCCCCAGGGTCGGACGCCACAGGACCGCCACGCTCTGCGGTTCGGCGGGCACCTCCACCGCCCCGTTGGCCGCCTCGACCGTGCGGGTCTCGCCGTCGGGCTCCGAGGGGTCGCTTCCGCTGGGGGAGCAGGCGGCGGTCACCAGGACCACACCGAGGCCCACGACGGGAAAAGAACGGGACATGTGAGTAGTCAGGGGCATCGATCGGACCCTTCGCGTGGACGGTTGGTAAGGTAAGGCTGGCCTGATACGTCGGGCGGTGGGCGCTGTTCGACGTACCGTACGATGATGCGTCGGTCCATATTAAGGCAAGCCTCACCTTCTTCCAGTGACGCGAACACGAACGGGGAACGCACGTGGCCCTGCGCGCTCCCACTCCCCCCGGCCCCACACGCGCCCGACGCGTGGCCCGCCCTGCCGGGCTCCTGCTCGCCCTCGCCGTGCTCGGCGGGTGCGTGCTCCTCAGCATCTCCGTCGGCTCCAAGGCCATTGCTCCCGGCGAGGTCTGGAACGCCCTGGTGCACTACGACGGCGGTTACGACCACGACGTCGTGCGCAGTCTGCGCGTGCCGCGCACGATCCTGGGCGTCTTCGTCGGAGCCGCCCTCGGCCTCGCCGGCGCCCTCATGCAGGGGCTGACCCGCAATCCCCTCGCCGAACCCGGAATCCTCGGCGTCAACTCCGGTGCGGCCGCGGCCGTGGTCGTCTCCAGCGTCGTGCTCGGCGTCAGTGGGACCGCCCTGGTCTGGCCCGCCTTCATCGGAGCCGCCCTGGCCGCCGTCGCCGTCTACGCCCTGGGTTCTCGCGGACGCGCCGCCGCCACCCCCGTCCGCCTCGCCCTGGCCGGGACCGCGCTGGCCGCTGTGCTGCAAGGAATCGTGCACGGCGTCGTGGTGCTCAACGACTTCGCCTTCGACCGGATCCGCTTCTGGCAGGTGGGGTCCCTCGTCGGACGCGACATCGAGCTCTTCTGGCAGGTCGCGCCGTTCCTCGTGGCCGGGATCGTGCTGACCCTGTGCATGGGCCCCTCCCTCAACGCCGTCGCGCTCGGGGACGACCTCGCCGCCTCCCTCGGGGCCCGGATTCCGGTCGTGCGTGCCCTGGCCGCCGTAGGCATCATCCTGTTGTGCGGCGCCGCCACGGCCGCGGCCGGTCCGATCTGGTTCGTCGGCCTGGTCATTCCGCACATCGCGCGCATCATAACCGGGCCGGACCAGCGCTGGCTCCTGCCCTACTCGGCCGTGCTCGGGGCGATCCTGCTGACCGCCTCCGACGTCGTCGGCCGCCTCGTCGTCCCCGGGGCGGAACTGGAGGTCGGAATCATCACCGCGATCGTCGGCGCCCCCGTGTTCATCGCCCTGGTCCGCAGCAGAAAGATGGCCCAGCTGTGAGTGACACCCTGACCGAGCGCCCCGGTTCCGGCCGGAGCCACGCACCGCACGGAACCGTGCCCGTACGTCCGCTGCGCGGGCGCCTCTCCTTCCTGGCCCGGCCACGCACGCTGATCGTCGTCCTCGTGCTCGTCCTGGTCAGCACCTTCACCCTGGCGCTGTCGGTCTCCGTCGGTGACTACGAGGTGCCGCTCTCGGCGGTGCCCGCGGCGATCTTCGGCTACGGGGAGCACCTCGACGTGTTCTTCGTGCAGGACACGCGCCTGCCCCGCGCGCTGACCGCCCTCGGTGTCGGGGCCGCGCTCGGGGTGGCGGGCGCCGTTTTCCAGAGCCTGTCGCGCAATGCGCTGGGCAGCCCCGACATCATCGGCTTCACCTCGGGCGCCGCCACTGGTGCCGTCGCCGCCATCCTGGCTTTCGGAGCCGGCCGCCTGGGGGTGTCCCTGGGGGCCATCGCCGGAGGACTGGTCACCGCCGCCGTCGTCTACCTGCTCGCGATGAAGAACGGCGTGCAGGGGTACCGGCTCGTCCTCGTCGGTATCGGCATCAGCGCCATGCTCTCGTCGGTGCGCGACTACCTCATGACCCGAGCCGAACTCACCGACGCGCTGGGCGCCCAGATCTGGATGATCGGCAGCCTCAACG
>NZ_ANBF01000209.1 GCF_000341025.1 Nocardiopsis salina YIM 90010
GTCCTGCTGGGCGGGGTGCTCTTCGCCTACGGTCGGCGCCTGCGTTTCATGGAACTGGGCGACGAGACCGCCCGGGGCCTCGGCGTGAACACCCGCAGCACACAGATCGTCGCCTTCGCCGCGGCCAGCGCCCTGACCGGGGCCGCCATCGCCGTGGCCGGCCCGATCGGGTTCGTCGCCCTGGCCGCGCCCCAGCTGGCCCGTCGCCTGACCCGGTCGGGCGGGACCACCCTGGCGGGCGCGGCCGCCATGGGTGCGACACTGCTCGTGGTAGCAGACCTGGTGGCCCTGCGCGCCCTGGCGCCCACACAGCTCCCCGTGGGTGTGGTCACCGCCGTCATCGGCGGCACCTACCTCATCTGGCTCC
>NZ_ANBF01000210.1:0-15024 GCF_000341025.1 Nocardiopsis salina YIM 90010
GTCATCTCCCGCGACCTCGAAGTGTCGATCCCCGACAATTCGTTCACGGTCATCGTCGGACCCAACGCCTGCGGCAAGTCCACCCTGCTGCGCGGTCTCTCGCGCACCCTCAAACCCGCCGGCGGGGAGGTGCACCTGGACGGCAAGGAGATCGATTCCTACCCGGCCAAGGAGGTCGCCCGCCGCCTGGGACTGCTGCCGCAGAGCTCCGTGGCGCCCGACGGGATCGGCGTTGCCGACCTGGTCTCGCGCGGGCGCTACCCCCACCAGGGGTTCCTGCGCCAGTGGTCGGCCGAGGACGAGGCCGTCGTCACCGACGCGATGGAGGCCACCGGGGTCACGGAACTGGCCGACCGCTCGGTGGACGAACTCTCCGGAGGGCAGCGGCAGCGGGTCTGGCTGGCGATGGTCCTGGCCCAGCAGACGCCCTTGCTGCTGCTGGACGAGCCCACCACCTATCTCGACATCGCCCACCAGATGGACGTGCTCGACCTGTGCGCCGACCTGCACCACAACCGCGGTCACACGCTCGTGGCGGTGCTGCACGACCTCAACCACGCCGCCCGGTACGCCACGAACCTGGTGGTGATGAAGGACGGCGCGATCGTCGCCCAGGGAGCTCCGGAGAGCGTCGTCACCGCGGAGCTGGTCGAGGAGGTCTTCGGGCTCCCGGTGCGCGTGGTGCCCGACCCCGAGACGGAGACCCCGATGATCGTCCCGGTCGACCGGCGGCCCCAGCGCGCCTGAACGGGCGGGGCGGACGGCCGCGGGGACCCGGTGGTCCCGGGCTCCGGAGTAGCCGCCCCCTTCCGGCCCGGGGCGCCGGTCAGGCCAGGAAGCCGCGCACGTCCGCGATGATGTGGCCGGCGCCGACGACGCCGATCCCCGAGATCCACGTGCGGTCGTCCACCCCGTACGCGTTGCCCTCGGCGACCGCGGGAACCCCGGACAACAGCTCGTCGTCCAGGTCGGTGTCGTCGGTGACGAAGACGACGTCGGCGTCGATGCGGTCGAGGTTCTCGAAACTCAGCTCGGCCATGTCGTTGTCGTCCCAGTCCATGTCCGGGACACTGAAGCCCATCTCGCGCAGCAGGGATCCGGAGAAGGTGTCGGGCCCGTGCAGGCGCACCCCGTTGTCCACGTGTCGGAGCACGTGCACGGTGGTGCCCTCGGCGCCCACCTCCTGCCCCGCATCGGCGGCCTCGGCGAGGAGGGAACCCAGGACCTCCTCGGCGCGGTCGTCCTGGCCCAGGGCACGCCCGATGGCCAGGACGTTGTCCTGCCAACCGATGGCGGGTTCGGCGACGAAGAAGGTCGCGGCCATCGCGGAGAGCTGCTCGTGCAGGTCCTCGTGGCGCAGCTCCGTGCCCAGGATCAGGTCCGGTTCCAGCGCGCCGATCGCCTCGATGTTGGGCTCGGCGATGTTGCCGACGGTCTCCACGCCCTCGACACCCTCACCCAGGTAGGCCGGCAGGGTGCTGACGGAACCGGCCTCGGCCGCGCCCACGAGCGGGGCACCCAGGGCGACGCAGGTGTCGATGACCAGGCTGTCCAGGGCCACGATCCGTTCGGCCCGCTCGGGGACCTCGACCTCGCCCGTCGCGTCCTCGAGCGTGCGGCCGCCCTCCTGCTCCTCGGGAGAGCCCGTCCCGGGACCGCACGCGGTCAGCGCGAGCACGGTGGCGCCGGCGAACCCGAACCCGCGGCGGGGCCTGCGCGCGTCGGCGGTCGGACGCAGGGCCGATGCCGGGTCAGGGGCGGCCGTTGGGGTCACCATGGGTGGATACCTCCTGAAGTTAGGTGAGCCATACCTTAACAAGAGGTGTTCGGGGTGCCCCCTCCCGGGTGTTCTGTGTACCGCGAGGACGCGGACCGGGGCGCACGTCAGGGTTTGTATGCGACGACGCCGAACTCGTCGATGGCTTCGGGGGCGCCCACCTGCGAGGCGTCCGGGCGCCACAGGGGGAGGGGCACCAGGCCCGGTTCCACCGGTTCCAGCCCCTCGAAGAAGCGCTCGATCTGCTCCGGCGTGCGCAGGGTGATCGGGGTGGAAGCCGCCTCGTTCCACTACCGGACCGCCTCCCGCATCGCCGGCCCGGTGACCACGTCGGTGGAATGGGTGAGGACCGTGTAGCTGCCCGGGGCGAGAGCCGTCATGAGGTCCCGCACGATCGTGTACACCTCGTCGTCGGGCAGGTGGAAGAGCCCCCAGGTCAGACCCACCGGACGCGACAGGTCGAGGGTGAGCGAGACCTCTCGCAGGACCGCGATCGCGCGGGTGCTCACGGAGGAACGCGACCGGGGGTGCCGTCGTGGTGGCCACCCACTCCGGTGACGAGGCGCGCGGGGCGGACCGGGTGCTGCGCCTGCACGACGGGCTCCTCACCGAGACACCCGTCACCTGACCCCGCGGGGTCGGGCGACGGGGCGCAGGTTTCTCAGGCCTCGTGCGGGTCCTGCCCGAAGGCCTCCGCGAACGTGGGGTGGTGCAGTCCCACGGCCACGGTGTCCTCCTCCATCTCGAAGACCGCCGACACCCCGGCCGGCATGTACAGCATCTGGCCGGGCCCCACCCGGAACGACCGGTCCCCGCTGCGCACGGTGAACGAACCCTGCGTCACGGCGGCGACCTCGTCGTAGGGGAAGGACAGTTCGTGGACCCCGCCCCGGGCAAACTTCGAGTAGGCCATGCCCATGGGGAAGCCCTCGGCCCGGTCGGCCAGGTAACCCACTCGGGACAGCGGCTCCTCCTCCACCGTCGACCAGGAACGCACGTCACCCGGGCCGAACACCTGCATGCGAGTGGGGTCGAAAGCGCCCCCGCCCCACTCCCGGCCGCGCGGGGTCACCTCACCGTTGGACGGCTCCCGCCCGTCGTCGGTCTCCGCCTTGTACTCGCGCAACGTCATCCCGAAGGCTCGGGCGAACGTGGGGAAGTGGACACAGATCATCTCCATGTCCTCGTCGATCTCGAAGGTCCCGGCCACCCCCGCGGGCTGGGTGAGGATCTCCCCCTCCCGCGCGGTGACCACCTCTCCGCCGGTGCGCACCGTCAGGGACCCGCGCGTGACCACACTGACCTCGTCGTAGGGCCAGGCGAAGTCGAAGCTCACCCCCGCACGGAACCGGACGAAGGCAAGCCCCATCCGGGAGCCCTCCTCCTCGTCGGCGATGTAGCCCACGTGAGCGCCGGATTCCTGGTCCTCCCAGGTCCACAACCCCACGTCGTCCATGCTGTAGGCGGCCACGGCCCTCGGTTCGAAACCCATCTCACTCCACCTCTTCCATTGCTGGGCGGACCGGTGCCCACCCGCTCGTGTACGGAGCCCTCGGGAACCTCACTGCCCGTCCTCCACCGGGAAGGGGGACTCGGCGCGCGCACGCCGCAGCGCCCGGGCCCACCACAGGAGCTGGTCGGTGAAGACGTCGGCCGCCGGGGCCACGGCCTCGGTGTCGACCAGTCGGCCGTCGTGGTCGAAGACCTCCCAGAAGTTCGGGAACAGCACCGCCTCACGCGGGGAGACCGTGTTGAACTCGGCGAAGACCGCGCGCAGGTGCTCCACCGCTTGGACCCCGCCGGTCATGCCGCCGTAGGAGACGAACCCCACGGGCTTGGCCGCCCACTCCTCGTGGAACCAGTCGACGACGCTCTTCAGCGAGGCCGGGTAACTGCGGTTGTAGACCGGGGTCACCACCACGAAGGCGTCGGCCTGCTGCAACCGCTCACCCAGCGCCTTGACCGGTTCGGGGAGCGGCTCGTCCGGGTCGTTCCCGCCGAGTACCGGCATCTCGTACTCGGCCAGGTCGATCAGGTCGGTGTCGAGGTCCGGGCGGGATCGAAGCCGCCCGGTGATCCAACGGGCCGGAACCGGTCCGAAGCGGTCCTTGCGGGTGCTGCCGATGATGACGGCCACCCGCAGGGGAGGAGGGGTGTCGTGGCCGGGGGCGTGCGCGGCACGTGTCGTGTCGGACATCGTCGTGCGGTCCCTTCGGAACGTCGTTTCCTTCTGACGCTTCCGACACTCGCCCCGCAGGGTTCCGGAAAGGCTCCCCCGACGTTCCGGCGGCCCCTCGGGCCCCGGAACTGCGTCAGCCCGCCAGGGGCCGGGCCAGCACGTCCGCGGCCTCCATGCCGCGGCCCCGTTCCAGCGCTTCCCCGAAGGGCCCCTCGCCGAGCTGATCCGCGACCAGAGCCCGCACACGCTCCAGGTCCGCCCGTTCCAACACGTTGGGTGCAGTGCCCGCGCGCACGCCCGCGGCCGTGCCCAGCGCCTCGGCCGCACCCACCGGGTCGCCGCCGAGCGCCCCGGTTCCGGCCCACAGCTCCAGGGCCCGGGCCAGGACCGGCGCGGCGTCCGTGGCAGGCACCAACGGGCGCAGGCCGCGCAGAGCCGCCGCGGCACGCTCGGGTTCCCCTTCGGCCAGAGCCAGGAAACCCTCCTCCAGGCCGGTGAGGGGGCCTGCTCCGGACGTCGCGGCCGCAGCGGTCCAGCGGTCCAGGCACCGGCGGGCGCGGGCTGTGTCCCCGTACCAGCGCGCCGCCATGGCCTCGGCCAGGTCGGCATAGCCCAGGCAGTAGGTGTCCACGAGCCCGTGCGCCTGTTCCCTGGCCCGCTGCAACAGGTCGGCGGCCCCGGTCTCCTCACCGTCACGGAGCATGCAAACGGCCAGACTCACCCGCCACCAGCACACCTCCGTCGGCAGGCCCAGGTCCTCGCAGAGCGCCAGCGCTCGCTCGGCCACCGTCCGCGCCCGGCCGTACCTGCCCAGCACTTCGGCCTCGAGGTGCTCCACGGACAGACTCTGGGCCACGCCCCAGTCGTCGCCCAGCCCTTCGAGGACCTCCCTGGCCGAGCGGCCGTCGGGCAGCCCTTCGGGCAGGGTGCCGCGCACCGACAGCCGCATCCAGTCGCGGTAGCAGACCGCGACCGCCGCGGGCCAGTCCCTGCCGTGCTCGGCCAACGTGCCGATCGCCTCCGACAGGTGGCGCTCGCCGGCCCCCTCGAGCCCCGCGGTGAGGAGGTTCAGGCCGGCGAACCACTGGACCTCGGCGCGCTCCACCCGCGCCCGGGTCCCGAAGAGCGACAGCGCCCGGTCGACCTGCTCTTCCGCCTGTTCGCGGTGTTCGTGCACCCCCAGCGCCACGGCCAGGGCGTTGGCGCGGGCGTAACGGTCACCGCGCGGGCCGGTCAGCGCGACCGAGGCCGCCAGGTCCTCGCGCACGTGCGCCATGCGCCCGGTGATCCACTGGTGCCAGAACGTTCCCAGCGTCAGCTCGACCGCGTGGGCGCCGTCCCCGTCGGACAGCGCCGTGTCCAGGGCCTGCGGCAGGTTCACGTGCTCGGTGTCCATCCGGCACAGCCACGCGATCTGGTCGGGGCCGCGCAGGCCGGCATCGGCCCGCCGGGTCAGATCCGCGTAGTGGAGCAGGTGGCGCCGCTCGGTCTCCTCGAGCTCACCCGCCTCGGTGAGTTTTTCGGCCGCGTAGATCCGGATGGAATCCAGCAGGCCGAACCGCCGCTCGCGACCCACGGGCGCCGAGGTCACCAGGCTCCGGTCGACCAACCCGGTCAGCACGTCCACGACCGCGGAGGCCGGAACCCCCTCGTCCCCGGCACCGTCGGGGTCGGCACACACCGCCTCCGCGGCGTCCAGGGAACAGTCGCCCCGGAACACCGCCAGCCGCCGCAGGACCCTGTGCTCGGCGCCGTCCAGCAGGCGCCAGCTCCAGTCGATCATCGACCTGAGCGTCTGCTGGCGGCGCGGGACCCGGCCGCCCGGGCGGGAGAGCAGGTTGAGCCGGTGGTCCAACCGGTCCGACAACTCGTGCACCGACAGGGCACGAACCCGGTTGGCGGCCAGCTCCATCGCCAGCGGCAGACCGTCCAGGGCACG
Source organism: Nocardiopsis salina YIM 90010 (assembly GCF_000341025.1). Lineage (GTDB taxonomy): Bacteria > Actinomycetota > Actinomycetes > Streptosporangiales > Streptosporangiaceae > Nocardiopsis > Nocardiopsis salina. The sequence continues at coordinate 5,896 of NZ_ANBF01000210.1, forward strand.
ACAGATGCGCTCCACCACCGGTTCGGTCTCCGCGTCCAGGACGAAACCCGGGTCCACGGCGCGCGCACGCTCGGTGAAGAACTGCACGGCCGGGCCGGGGCCGCCCTCGGCGGTGACGGTGAGCGGCCGCACGTCGTACCGCTGCTCGTCCGGAAGGTTCAACGGTTCCCGGCCGGTGGCGAGCACCCGCGCCCCCGCCACGCTGCCCAGGAGCTCCCCGACGAAGGCCGCGGCCTCCTCGACCACGTGCTCGCAGTTGTCCAGCACCAGCAGGGAGGGGCGCTCACCCAGCGCGTCCCCGAGGCGGTGCAGGCAGTCGTCGGGCACCGTGCGCACCGGGAGCCCGATCGCGGCCGCGACCAGATCGGTCACCCGGTAGGCCACCTCCCACGGCTCGGCCCCGGCCGCGGCCCCCGGGGAGGGCGACAGCGCCGCCAGGTCCACGAACCACACGCCCCTGGGGAAGTGCTCCCGCCACGCGTGCGCCACGTGCACCGCCAGCCGGGTCTTGCCGACCCCGCCGATGCCCGTCAGCGTCAGCAGCCGCCCCTGGTTCAGGTGACAGCCGACCTCGTGGGCCTCCTCCTCACGGCCGATGATCGGCGCGATCTCGGAGGGCAGTCTGCCCCGGGCGCTCTGCTCGGGTTCCTGGGCGGTGCGCTCACCGGCCTCGGGGGCGGCGGCCAGTTCAGGGTCCTGCCGCAGGATCCGTTCGTGGAGCGTGCGCAGCGGCGGGCCCCGGGNGTCGGCCCCGAGCTCCTCGGCCAGGCGTTCGCGCAACGACTCGAACAGCACCAGTGCGTCCCGCTGCCGGCCCGTCCGGTACAGGGCCGACATCAACGCAGCGGTGAGCCGCTCCCGGGTGGGGTGCTCCTCGGCCGGTGCGGTCGCCAGCTCCACCGCCGCCTCGGGCTCACCCGCCTCCGCCAGGGCCTCGGCCCGTTCCTCGAGCGCGCCCAACCGTGCGTCCTCCAGGGCGGCCAGGACGGGGGAGAGCCAGAGCTCGTCGGCCACGTCCGCGTACGCGTCACCCCGCCACAGGGCCAACGCCCCGCCCAACAGGTCGGCACGCTCGCGCGCCGATCCCGCGGCGCGGGCGCGTTCCACCCGCTCCCGGAACCGTTCGGCGTCCACCGCCCCGGCCGGAAGGTCCAACCGGTAACCCGCCGGGGTGTGCACCAACAGGTCGCGGCCGCCCTCATCGGCCAGGTCCAGGGCGGCACGGAGCTGGGACAGCTTGGCCCGGAGCACACGCGTGGGGTGTGCGGCACGGCCGTCGCCCCACACCTGCTCGACCAAGGTGTCGGCGGGCACCGCCTCACCCTCCCCGGAGACGAGGAGGGCCAACAGCAGACGGACCTTGCGCTCGGGCACGGGCACGGGCTCACCGGCATCGGTACTCAGACGCACCGGCCCCAACACGTCAACGCGCATGGCCTCATCGTCGCACGGCACCGACCGGGGGTGTCCACGGCGATCCCGGACACCGGAAGCGGTGCGTGCGGGCGGGTTCCGGTCCTGGCGCCGGTCACCGGAACCCCGGGGGAGCCCTTCCGGAACCCGCACCGGCCACGGTCACTACATGGACCGCGGACGACGAGCCGGAAGGGAAACCGCGACCATGCACACCGCGCACACCACCGAACGGGCCGGCCCCTGGGCCTGGGCGGGGTTGGCCGCCATGTCCCTGCCGATCTTCATGCTGGCCACCGACATGACGGTGCTCTTCCTGGCCCTGCCCTCGCTCAGTGCCGACCTGGCACCCACCGGCGCCCAACAGCTGTGGATCCTGCACATCGGTGAGTTCCTCTCGGCCGCCGGCGTCATCACGTTCGGGCTCCTGACCAACCGCCTGGGCCACCGCCGGCTCCTGCTGGCCGCCGTCGTCGTCTACGGGGTGGCCTCGCTCCTGGCCGCCTTCGCCGCCACCGCCGAGATCCTGATCCTCGCGCGGGCTCTCCTGGGCATCGCCGGCGCCGCCTTCACCCCTGCGGGGCTCGCGCTTCTGCGCATGATGTTCCGCTCCACACGCGAATTCTCCATCGCCTTCGCCGTCTTCATGACGGCCTTCACCGGCGGGGNTCGAGCACTTCTGGTGGGGTTCGGTCTTCCTGGTCAACGTGCCGGCGGTCCTCGTGCTCCTGCTGGCCGGCCCGGTCCTGCTCCCGCGCGACCGCCCGGACCCGTCGGTGCGCGTGGACCTGGTCAGTGTCGCACTCTCCGTCGCGATGGTCATGGCCCTGGTTTTCGGCCTGCAGGAGACCGCCGACAGCGGTTTTGCGCCCCTGCCCGCGCTCTCGACCCTGACCGGTGTCGTACTGGTCCTGTTCTTCCTGCGCCGGCAGGCACGCAGCGCACACCCCCTGGTGCCGCTGAGCCTGTTCACCCCGAAGGTGTTCCGGGTGCTCGTGGTCGTGCTCTTCGCCGCCTCGCTGGGGATGGGGGCGACCGACATGTTCGTCACCCAACTCCTGCAGGTGGTCGTGGGGATGAGCGCCCTGCAGGTGGGCCTGCTCATGCTCGGTCCCGCCGTCGGCGGAATCCTGGGCACCCTCCTGACCCCGCTCGTGCAGCGCTTCGTCAGCCCCGCACCCGCCCTCGCCGGCACGCTCGTCCTCATGGGGCTCAGCTCGCTGGCGGCCCTGGCGCCGCTGGGGATGCACGACCCCGTCGGCCTGATCGCGGCCATCACGGTCATGACGGTGTCCGGGTCGGTCTTCATGACCACGGCCTCACAGCTGCTCATCACCTCCGCACCCGAGGAGCACACAGGATCGGCCACCGCGGTCCAGGACGTCTTCGCCGGGCTCGGCAACGCCGCCGGGATGGCCTTCGTCGGCAGCCTCGGCATCGCCGTCTACCGGGCCGTGCTGGAGACCGGCGCGCCCGCCGGTCTCGACCCAGCCGACACCCAATCGGCCCAGGGGAGCGTCGGTGCCGCCGAGGCCGTCGCCGAGAGCCTCGGCGGGGAGGCGGGCCAGGCCCTCATGGAGGCGGTGCGCCCGGCCTTCACCCTCGCCACCCAGACCACCTTCGTGGCCGCCGGGCTCATCGGGGCGGCCCTCGCCCTCGTCGTGGCGCTGCGCCTGCGGGGCACCGAGTACACGCACTGATCACACCCACGGAAAGGAACCCGTCATGACGTACGAGTACCGCTGGAGCACCGCGGGCCTGGACCTGCAGGCCTACCTGGACCGTCTGGGGGTGGACGCGTCCACCCCCGACCGCGCGACCCTCGACCGTCTGCACGAGGCCCACGTCCGCGCCTTCAGCTTCGACAACATCGATGTGCTGTTGGGGGAGGGGCCGCGCGTCGACCTGGCCTCTGTGGGCCACAAGTTCCTCGACCAGGGGCGCGGCGGGTACTGCTTCGAGCACGGCACCCTGCTCGCCGCCGCCCTGGAACGCCTCGGCTACGACGTGCGGCGCCGATTGGGGAGGGTCGGGGACCCCGACGAGGCGCCGCGGGCCCACATGGTCGTCGAGGTCCTGCTGGACGGGCGGCGGCTGCTGGCCGACCCGGGATACGGATCCGGGCTGCTGCGGACGATCGAACTGCGGGACGGCGCGCAGGACACCTACGCCGGCACGACCCACCGCGTGCAGCGCGTCGTCGAGGAGGGCACGGTCTCCTGGGAACTGCAGCGATGGACACGCGGGACCTGGGAACGCCAGCACACCACCGACGAACTCCCCGTACGCCCCTCCGACGTGGACATGGGGAACCACTACGTGAGCGCCCACCCCGACTCGTCGTTCCGGTCCATGCTGATCGTGGCCCGACACCTCGAGGACGGCAGCCACGCGACCCTGACCCACGAGACCGTCACTGTGAGGCGGCCGGGCAGTGAGACCGTCAAACGGGATCTGGAGGAGGGCGAACTGGGTGCGTGGCTGGATCGCCTCGGTGTGCCCCGGGACCGGCACGAGCGGCTGCACGGGGCCGTCACCGCGCTGTCCTCCCCGCGGAAGGCCCCGGAGACCGGGCAGGACACCGGGGAGGCGGTGCCGGGCTGAACCGCCGGACACGAAGAACGGCCCCGTGGGGACCTGAACCACCCCCCACGGGGCCGCGACCCGGGCCCGTCGCCGTTGACGGGCCCTCCCAGCGCGCCTACCGGGACACGTCACCCGGACGGAACCGGGCGAGCGGGTTCTCCAGGGTGCCGGCCAGCTGCAGGGCCCCGGCCGGGTCCTGCAGGTCCACCATCTGCTTGTTGTTGCGCAGCTGCAGGCGGTTCAGGCACGACAACGCGAACTCGTCCACGAACAGTGAATCGCGCTCGAACTTGTCCGCCAACTGCGGCACGGACGCCTGGTAGTCGGTCACGCACGCCGCCACGGTCGCCCAGAACTCCTGCTCGCTCACCAGCCCCTCGTCGGCGAGGATCGCGTTGAGGAACCGCAGGAAGCAGTCGAAGACGTCCGTGAACAGCGACAGCAACCGCATGTCCTCGGGCACCTCCGCCCGGATGCGCTCCACCGCCTCCGGCAGCTCGGCGTCCTCGCTCATCACCGCGATCTCCTCCGCGATGTCCTTGAGCAGAACCCGCTGGGGCACGCCGTCGCGCAGCACCAGGACGACGTTCTCGCCGTGCGGCATGAACACCAGGTCGTGCGCGTAGTAGGAGTGCAGCAGCGGCACCAGGTAAGCGTCCAGGTACTTGCGCAGCCACTCGGCCGGCTCCAGGCCCGACTCCGCGATGAACTCGGCCGCGAGCGGGCGGCCCTCGGCGTCGGTGTGCAGCAGCGACGCCATCGTCGCCAAGCGCTCACCCGACGCCAGACGCGGCACCGGGCTCTCGCGCCAGAGCCCGGCCAGCATCTTCAGGTACGGCGACCCCTTCGTCGCGGCCCGCGCGTAATGGTCGGTGCGGTAACCGACGGCGGCCCGCTCCCGCAGGATCCCCACCTCGGTCGAGGCCAGGATCGGGTCGCCGGCCACCAGCTCGGTCAGCCAGTCGTTGATGGCGGGGGGGGGCNTCCATGTACTCCGACGACAACCCGCGCAGGAAACCCATGTTCAGCACCGACAGCGCCGTCTTGACGTAGTGGCGTTCGGGCGCGGAGACGTTGAAGAAGGTGCGGATCGACTGCTGGGCCCGGTACTCGTCCGGGGAGTGGCCCAGACACACCAGGTCGCGGCGGGCCACGTCCGCGGCGAAGGTGACCGAGATCCGGTTCCACCACTGCCAGGGGTGAACCGGGATCAGGTGGTAGTCGGCCGGGTCCAAGCCCAGATCCCGCAGCTGCGAGTCGAAGGACTCCAGCACCTGCGGTCCCAGCTCGCCGGCCAGCAGCCGCTCGCGGTCCACGTCCTCCGAGCACGTGAAGGTCGTCAGCGCGCGCCGCGCCGCCACCCAGACCAGGCGCACGGGAGCGGCGGCCTCGGGCGCGAACGCCTGGTACTCGCCGGCGCCGAAGCCCAGGCGCCCGTTGTTGGCCACGAAGCAGGGGTGCCCCTCGGTCATCCCGGCCTCGATCGCCTGGAACCCGGCACGTGCCAGCTCGGACGAGCCGAGCTGCCTTTCGGACATGCGGTAAACACTCCCGGCCAGGGTGCTGGTGATCTCCTCCAGGTAGACCGGCAGTACCTCGTCGCTGAGGCCGAGCGCGTCCCGCAGGTCGAGCATGAGGTCGAGGGCGTCCACCGTGAGCGCGTCGCCGTCGCGGCCGACCCGCTCGATGCTGTCTGCGTCGACGACCCAGTGGTCCAGCGCCCGGACCCGGGCCGTGAACCGGTACTCGATACCGCCGTCGTCGCTGGTGACCGTGTACCGGCCCTCACCGGCGGGGGGCGGGNTTACGCACCAGCAGGCGGTTCGCACGGGCCCACAGCTCGGGGTCCAGGTGCGCCGTCGCGTCCTGCGGCGCGGCGCCGTAGGGGCCGACCGCGGCAGTGCGCGGGTCGTCCGCGCCCAGGCCGGAGGCGTTCTGGTCGTCGTGGGTGCTGATGCTCATCGCCGCTCCCCTCCCGTGGTCGTATCGGTCGCTGCGGCCTCCGCGAACTGCTCTCGGCTGCAGAAGCTGAGGTAGGCGTCCTTGTCCATCTCGCCCAGGAACACCGTGCGGTCGACACGGAAGCCCATGGCCGCGTTCAGCTCGTGCACCGGCCCGTTGCGCACGTCCGGTTCCACCACGACCCGGTCCGTGGCGGGGTCGGCGAAGGCCAGTTCCATGACCGTGGTGATTACCGAGCGCGTGAACCCGGAGACCGGTGTGTCGGTCGGTGCGACCAGGAAGTGCATGCCCACGTCGCCCCGGCGCACCGTGTAGGCGTCCTTCAGCTCGGAGCGGGCGGGATCGTACAACTCCGCGAGGAACCGGGGCTCGCCCTCCCACTCACCGATGTAGGCGTGCTCGTGCTCGGAGTCGGCGGTGGCCCGGAACATCCGGTCGACGTCCTCCTCACTCGCCCCGGTCATCAGCCAGAACGAGGATTTGGGGTCGGTCAGCCACCGGTGCAGCATCGGGACGTCGGTGTCGGGGTCGACGGGGCGCACGGTGAACCGGCCCAGGTGGGGGTCCTCCCTGGTGAACACCGTGGCGCCGTCGTGCGTGGTCTCGCTCATCGGTTCGAGGCCTCCAGAGGGGTGTCGCCGGCGGCGGGCAGCGGGGTGAGGTCCTCGCCCTCCCAGGTCCCGGCGCCGGAGCTGTCGGGGGCACCGAACTCCTGGAAGGCGATGGAACGCTCCACCGCGTACGGCTCGCGGCCGAGCATCCCGCGCAGGATGCAGGAGTTCCGGTAGGCACCCATGCCCAGGTCGGGGGAGACGAAGCCGTGCGTGTGCAGTTCCGCGTTCTGCACGTAGACCGCACCGGCCCCGCCGTCGCCCGCGCCCTCGGCGGACGGGCCGCCCTCGTGCGCGGCCAGGTCCACCCGGTAGTCGCGGCGCACCGCGAACCGTCCCGGCCCGTCCCAGGCCAGGCGGTCGGCGATCGGCTCGAGGAAATCGGGGACCTGGTACCGGTAGCCGGTGGCGAGCACGAGGCCCTCGGTCCGCAGGGCGAAGTCGCGCTCCTGGTCGGAGTTGCGCAGCTCCAGCCGGTAGCCCTGCTCGTCGTGGCCCACACCGGTGACCTCGGTGTTGGTCATCAGGCGCACACGCGGGGCGGCGGCCCGGCTCTTCTGGTACAGCAGGTCGTAGATCGCATCGATGACGTCGGAGTCGATGCCCTTGTAGAGGTTCTTCTGGGAGGCGATCAGCTCCTCGCGCTTGTGCTCGGGCAGCGAGTAGAAGTGGTCGGCGTACTCCGGCGAGGTCATCTCCAGCGTGAGTTTGGTGTACTCCAGCGGGAAGAACCGCGGCGAACGGGTGACCCAGTTGAGCCGGTAGCCGTGGGTGTCGGCCTCCTGCAGCAGGTCGTGGAAGATCTCCGCGGCGCTCTGACCGCTGCCCACGACCGTGATGCTGTCCTTCTTCTGCAGGTCCTGTTTGGCGTACAGGTACCCGGAGCTGTGCACCGCGTCGCCCGGCAGGTCGCGGCAGGCCGGCGGCACGTACGGCGGTGTTCCGGTACCCAGGACCAGGCGGCGGGCCAGGTCCTCGTGCGTGCGCCCCGTGGCCGTCTCCGTACTGCGCACGGTGTAGAGCGCGCGCTCGTCGTCGAACTCCACAGCCTCGACCCGCCGACCGAACCGCACCTTGTCGCCGAGCCCGCGCGAGACCCAGCGGCAGTAGTCGTTGAACTCCGCGCGCAGTGGGTAGAAGCGCTCGCGGATGTAGAAGGGGTACAGCCGCCCGTTCTGCTTGAGGAAGTTCAGGAACGAGAACGGCGAGGTGGGGTCGGCCAGGGTGACCAGGTCCGACATGAACGGGGTCTGGAGTTCGGCGTCCTCCAGCATCATGCCGCTGTGCCAGTCGAACTCGGGCTTCTGGTCGAGGAACAGCCCGTCGAGCTCGGCGACGGGTTCGCTCAGGGCACCCAGGCCCAGATTGAAGGGGCCCACACCGATCGCGGCGAAGTCGTACACCTTCTGCGCGGTGTCGGCGGGCCCGGGGTGCTCGGCTGCGGGGGTGCGGGGGCTGTCACTCACTTGGCACTCCCGTTGGTCGTGGTGGAGGTCGGTTCGGCGTCGGCGGCCGACAGGGTGTCGGGGGCAGGGGCGCCGTGCTCGGCGACGAACCGCTCCGCGTGTCCGGCGAGCAGGTCGAGCACCTCGCCGATGTCGTCCACGGTGGCCTTGGGGTTGAGCAGGGTGAACTTCAGATACGGGCGCCCGTCGACGGTCGTGCGCGCCACGAAGGCCGCACCGGAGTCCAGCAGCGCCTCGCGCGCATAGCGGTTGGCGGCGTCAGCGAGGTCCTCGTCGACCCCGGGCAGCGCGCACCGGAACACCAGCGTGCTCAGCGTCGGGCGGGTCACGACCGAGAAGCGCTCGTCCTGGTCGAGCAGCTGCCAGCCCTGCACCGCGAGATCGAGCACCCCGTCGAAGAGTTCGCCGATGCCCTCGGCACCCATCACACGCAGGGTCAGCCAGAGCTTGAGGGCGTCGAAACGGCGTGTGGTCTGCAGGCTCTTGTCGACCTGGTTGGGCGACAGGATCGGGGTGCTGCCGTCCGATCGGGAGTTCAGGTAGTCCGCGTGGTAGGTGACGTGGCGCAGAGTCACACCGTCGCGTACGAGGACCGCGCTGGAGCTGACCGGCTGGAAGAACGACTTGTGGAAATCGACGGTCACTGAGTCGGCGCGCTCGATCGCGCTGAGCAGGTGGCGGTGGCGCGAGACCAGCAGGCCGCACCCGTAGGCCGCGTCCACGTGCATCCACACACCGCTGCGCGAACACAGGTCGGCGATCTGCGGCAGGGGGTCGAGGCTGCCGAAGTCGGTGGTGCCTGCGGTGGCGACCACGGCGATGGGGAGGAGGCCCTCGGCCCGGCAGCGCTTGAGCTCGGCGGCGAGGGCGTCAGGGCGCATACGGCGGCGGTCGTCGCAGGCCACGGAGACGACGGACTCGTAACCCAGGCCCAGGAGTGCGGCCGACTTGGCGACGCTGAAATGGCCGACCTCCGAGGCCAGGACACGCATCCGGGGGATGAGGTCGGCCAGGCGGGTGTCGGGGGCCTCGCGCTCGTGCGCCTCGTTGCGGGCGAGCAGCAGGGCCTGGAGGTTGGACTGGCTCCCCCC
>NZ_ANBF01000210.1:15031-23226 GCF_000341025.1 Nocardiopsis salina YIM 90010
ATACGGTCGCAGGTCCATTCGATCATGCGCTGCTCGATGAGGGTGCCGCCGGCGCTCTGGTCCCAGGTGTCGAGGGAGGAGTTGATCGCGGACAGCACCGACTCGCCCATGAGCGCGGGCAGGACCACCGGGCAGTTGAGGTGCCCCATGTAGCGGGGGTGGTGGAAGTAGACGGCGTCGTCGAGGTAGAGGTGCTCGAGCTCGTCCAGGGCCGCGACGGGGTCGCCGAGCGGGCGGTCGAGGTCCACCGATTCCATGCCGGGGCGCAGGTCCTCGGCCGTGGCACCGGTGAGAGGCTGTTCTGCTGCGGCCACCCTGCGGGCGACTCGGTCGGACGCTTCGCGGGTGAGATCGTGGTAGTGCTCTGCGCTGCCGGCGTCGAACAGTTGCGCGAGGTGCTCGGGGGCCGGGTCCGGCGGGTCGGCCGGCTCGGCGGCGTGCGGGCCCTCGACGGACCGCGCGAGCGAGCTCATGGATGGTCCTCCTGATTGCGGGCATGCCGGTTGCATCCGTGGGCCGGATGCGGGCATGAGGGGGAGAGCGAACACACGGGGTGCGGGCGCCCCCGGGAAGGAAGGGCGATCCGAACCAAGGGAAGGCTAACCTAAAGCCCGGGGTTCGTACAGTGCCCGGCCTTGGGGGCTGGGTTCCACGGGCGTCACCTTCAGTAGCGGATTTCCGTCGCTCTCGCGCGCTGTTGAGGGTCACCTGCGCGGTTGTGGTCACGGAGTGTGTTCGTGGCTTCGCTCGGCTACCTGTGGGCGAGCGCCCGGACATCTCGGATTCGCGGTAAATGCGACCCACGTCACGCGCGTGCGGGCCAGTCGTCGGGTGGGTGTGAGGTGTTGCGGGCGAGTTGGTCCGGGGTGTGTTCGGGGCCGGGGCGCGGCGCCACGGGAAGCCCGGTCCCCGAAGAATTTCCGGAGACTCCCGCGTGCGGGAAGCGGTGCTGCACAGGCGACGCCGGGCCCGCCCGCCGGGGTGCGCGGTGGTCCGTTGCGGCCCTCCGTGCCCTGGGTCCGGAACAGGCGCGTATGGTGGCTTTTGCCTGGCGGAGAGCGTGCAGCGACAACACGCGCCCTACGGGGCATCCGAGCCGGGCCGGGGCCCCTCCTGCGGGAGGGGCCTTCGTCATGCCCGCCCGCGGCCGCGCCACTACCAGGCAGTAACCTCGGTTCCGTCCACCACCGACCCGGGGAGCGACCCATGAGCGAGGAACTGTCCGTGCGCTTCGACGGACACGTCGGCGTCCTGCGGGTGCACCGGCCGCCGCACAACCACTTCGACCTCGGCCTCCTGCAGGGACTGGCCGACGAGGCCGAGAAGGCCACAGCCTCGCCCGAGTGCCGCGCGCTCGTCCTGGCCTCCGAGGGCAAGAACTTCTGCGCCGGACTCGACTTCTCCGGGATCGGCGTCGGCGACACCCCCGACCGGAGCCTGCGCGCCATCTACGCCCAGGGGCGCCGCCTGTTCGACCTGCCCGTCCCGGTGATCGCCGCCGTCCACGGCGCGGCCGTCGGCGGCGGGCTCGGCCTGGCCTGCGCCGCCGATTTCCGCGTGGCCGCGCCCTCCAGCCGGTTCCACGCCAACTTCGGGCGCCTCGGACTGCACCAGGGCTTCGGTATCAGCCTGACCCTCCCGCGCCTGGTCGGCGACCAGAACGCCGCCGACCTGCTCTACACCTCCCGCCGCATCACCGGCACCGAGGCCCGTGCCATCGGCCTCGCGGACCACCTCACCGAGGTGGACACCGCCGACGCCGTGCTCGAGGCCGCCCTCGCACACGCCCACAGCATCGCTGCGTCCGCGCCCCTCGCGGTGCGCTCCATGAAGGCCACACTCCGTGCCGACCTGCGTGCGCAGCTGCCGGCCGCCATGGAACGCGAGGCCGCCGAACAGGTCGAGCTCATCGGCACCGACGACCACCGCGCGGGTGTCGCGGCCTCGCTCGGCCGGACCACCGCAACGTTCACCGGCACCTGAGCACGACGTGGTAGCCGTGGGCGGGCGCGTGGCGCACCGTCAGATCGATGAGGCCGATGTCGGGTGCCCCGGACGACGAGGCACGTCCCTTCGGCGGTGCTCACGCGGCGCCGTCCGTCCAGCTCTCGGCATCGCGCGCGGCGGACAGCAGCGCCGCGTCTGCGTGGTGCGGTGCGACCAGGTGCAGGCCGACGGGCAGGCCGAGCCGGGTGCGGCCTGCCGGCAGGCTCACCGCAGGGGGTCCCGTGAGGTTGAACAACCACGTGAACCCCACGCTCATCACCTCCCCGGGGCCGGAATGGGGGTGTGGCGGGTTGGGTGTGGTCGGGGTGGCCAGCAGGTCCGCACCGGAGAATCCGGAGAAGAGCTGCGCGAGCGCCCGGGTGTTGTGGTGTTCCGCGGTGGAGTCGGGTTGCGCGTTACCGCCGCCGCGCCGGGCGGACCAGGAGCCGGCCGGGTCTGTGAGGTCCAGCCCGGCGTCCACCGCCTCCACCGCGTCGGAGGCGTGCGCCCAACGGTGCAGGGCCTGTTCCGCGAGTTGAGCCACCTCGGGGTCGGGGTCGTTGAACCCCAACGTGCCCGACCACGCCACCCGGATCCGCGCGGGTGGCGGGGCGGGGCGCGCGCCCAGGACCACCTTCCGGTACAGCTCCAGGTCGGCGACGGTACGCGCGATCGGCCCGCCCACGGTGAGGCCGGCCCGGTCACGTGCGGGGAGCAGACCGGTCGTCGGTTTGTAGCCGGAGACCCCGCACCAGGCGGCCGGGATGCGGATGGATCCTGCGCCGTCGCTCGCGGTCGCCCACGGCACCGCGCCCGTGGCCACCGCGACCGCCGAGCCCGCTGAGGAACCGCCGGGTACCGCGTCGCTGTCCCACGGGTTGAGGGTGGGGCCTGCGTCAGTGCGACCCCAGGTCTTCCACTCGGTTCCGGGGCCTGGAACGGACGTGGAACCGATCGGCACCGAACCCGCGGCGATGAGCGTCTGCGCCTGGCGGGAGTCGGTGCCCTCCGACGCCTTCACAGCCAGGGGGACCCCGGCCAGCGGGAGGTCCGTGCCGCGGGCGAGGGCGGCGTCGATGCGGTCGGCGAGCTGCAGAGCTTCCTCCGCCCACACATGCGTGAAGGCGCGCAGGTGGGCGGTGCGCTCGACAGCCGCCAATGCTTCCTGGACGGTCCCGGTCGCGCTCGCCTCGCCGCGGGCGACACGGCGCGCGAGCGTGCCGGCGTCCGGCGGGTTCACCGTTCTGGGCCGTTCGGCCGTCCGGGGGGTGTGGTCGATTCGGTCCGTTCGGTCCACTCGGGCTCCTCGGGGGCGTCTCGGTCGCCGCGCCCGGCGGCCCCCGCGGGCCGGTCCGGGCCGGGATTCCTCCAGGGCCATGCGATCACGCGGCGCCGTCGCGGGACACCGCGGGGCCGCCCGGGAACGGGGAGCCCGGCGCGCTCGGGAAGGCCGCCCACGCACGCAGCAGGTCCATGTGCTCGGCGGCGAAGTCCCGCAAGCGGCGGGGTTCCAGCGCGGTCGCCCGGACCGCCTCCGGGGTGAGGGGCACGTGCACGGGGGTGTAACGGCCGTTCGACGGCTCGTCGAACTCAGGCCCCGACCGCAGCGCGAAGTCCCACCTCCCCAGCCGCGCGGCGAAGACGTGCTGCATCCGTACCAGTCCGGGGTGCCGCTCGACCACGACATGCACCGGGACCGCCCATTCCAGTTCCCCGCCGATCTCTTCGCGCACTTCTCTGCGCAGGGTGTCGGTCAGGGTCGGGTCGACGGGCTCCGCTCCGCCGCCGACGGTGATGTGGTGGATGCCGGGCCGGCCGGGGCGTCGCGTTCCATGAGGAGCAGGGAGTCCCCGTCGAGCAGGAGAGCCCGGGCGCGGTGTTCGACGGTGTGTGCCATGCCTACGGCCTTACCCCCGCCGGATCCGGAACGCACGGGTCCGCGAGTGGGAGTCCGTGATCCGCTGACAACCGGGCACCCGCCGGGTTACCGTCCCCGGACACGGACCAGGTGTGGAACGGGGCGGCACATGGCGCAGGAACAGCACACGCACGGCCGCGGTCCCGATACGCGGGACGCGCAGGGGCGTGAGGAGGCCGCGCGCCTGTGGCGCAAGGCCGAACTGGTCACACCGATGGCGATCCGCGCCGTGGCCACGCTCGGGGTCGCCGACCACCTCGCCGAAGGCGCCCGCACCGCACACGAACTCGCGGAGGCGGTCGGGGCGGAACCCGGGCGCCTGGAGCGGGTCCTGCGCCACCTGGTCACCGAGGAACTCTTCACGGTCCACCACGGCGACCGATTCGCCCTGACCGCGACCGGCGAGGCTCTGCGTTCCGACCACCCCTGGTCGCGCCGGGAGTGGATCACCGGGGAGGGGGCGCACGGCCGCGCCGACCTGTGCCTGGCAGAACTCGCCCCCGCGCTGCGCACCGGCGAGACCGCCTACGGGCGGTACTTCCGCTCGACGTTCTGGGACGACCTCGCCGCTTCCCCCGAGCTCACGACCTCCTTCGAACGCCTCATGGGATCGCGCATGGTCGAGCACGCGCGCACACTCGCGGGCATGTACGGGTGGGGTTCCCTGGGGCATGTCATGGACGTCGGGGGCGGGGACGGGACCCTGCTGCGTGAGCTCCTCGACCGCTTCACGGCACTGCGCGGCACGGTCCTCGACCTCGCCGGCCCTGCGGAGTCCGCACGGAAAGCCTTCCGGGACGCCGGCCTGGAGGACCGCGGGGACGCGGTCGCCGGGGACTTCTTCGGACCGCTGCCCGCCGGCCACGACGCCTACCTGCTCTGCTGGATCCTGCACGACTGGGACGACGACGCGGCCCTGGCGATCCTGCGCCGCTGCGCTGAGGCTGCCCGCCCCGGCGGCACCGTGCTGGTGGCCGAGTACGGCGGGGGAGTGGCCATGACCGAGCTGGACGTGCGCATGCTCGCCTACTTCAACGGCCGCGAACGTGAAGTGGCCGAGCTGTCCGCCCTGGCGGAGGAGGCGGGCCTGTGCCTGGCCGGCGACCACAGCCGGCGCGGCATCACGCTCGCCGAGTTCACCGTCGGTCGGCCCGAATGACGTACGCGCCGCGGCTTTGCACAGATCTCACCTCGGCTTCACATCCGGTAACCGGACCATAACGACGGCCCTTCATGCTGGGGCCCATGGACGCTGCCACCGGAACACCGCCGACCCGTCCGGACGACACCGCAGACCCGACCCGTGCCCGCCATCCCCTGTGGGCCGAGCTCGCCGAACTCGCCGCCGTCTTCACCGCGGGCGCTGCCGCGCACACTCTCGTCCTCCTGCTCGGACACTCCTCCGCCGGGGCCCTGGCCGCCGTCGGTATCACGCTCATCCTCGCTGTCGTGATCACCCGCTGCTGGCGCCACCACCGACGCCGCGCCCTGCACCACGCGTCCCGCACGGCCCACCACCGAGCTGCCCACGACGACCCCGACGCCGCCGGGCCGCGCCAGATCTGGCGCCTGCGCGTGGATGTCAGCGACCAGCCGGGGGGACTGGCCCGACTCGCCGACGAGCTCGCCCGCACCGGCGTCGACATCCGCACGGTCCAGGTGCACCCCGCGGGTGAGGAGGTCACCGACGAGCTCCTCGTGCTCAGCCCTGCCCACGTCGGCCCGCACCTGCTGCGCGGTGCGGTGCGCAAGGCGGGCGGACGCACCCGGGCCCTGCAGAGCGCGACACCGCACGACCTCACCGACGACACCAGCGACACCCTCCGCCTCGTCGGACGCGTGCTCGACGGGACTTCGACCCTGCCGCAGGCCCTCGCACGGCTCCTCCGAGCCGCCGAGGTCCGGCCCGGGGAACAGGCGCCCGCGCACATGGCGGGGGAGGGCAACGGCGGGGCGACCTTGTGCCTGCGGGGAGCCGACGGCGGACACCTCGTGGCGCTCCGCCCCGACCTGCCGTTCACGTCCTTGGAGTTCGCCCGCGCCCAGTCGTTCGTCGACGTGCTCACCCGCGCGACGGGGGCCGCGACCCTGCCCGCCGACCGAAACGACCACCGCCCCGTGTGACCACGGCGATCGCCCGGCGGGACCGTCGTGCTGCCAATGGCCGGGCGTTGGGGCCGAGGTGCTCCTAACGTCCGTGCCATTCGCAGAAGAGCACCGTTGCGTCGTCCTCGAGCCTGCCGTTGTGGTGGCTCAGCACGGCCTGAACCAATCGGCGCAGCGTTTCGGGCACCGGCATCCTGTCGGCCTCCTGGCGCACGATGAAGTTCACGAACCGGTCGATGCCGAACTCAGTTCCCTCTGCGTCGCGGGCCTCGATCATGCCATCCGTGTACATGAGGACCCGGTCACCGGGCTGGAGCTGCTGCCGGCACACGTGCACCGGGACACCGAAGTCCATACCGAGCGGGTGGGTCGGTTCGCACTCGAGGGTGAACACCCGGGCCTGTTCACGTAACAGCACCGGCGGCAGGTGCCCGCAGTTCACCCAACGGAACTCGCCGGTGGAGGCCTCCAGTTCGGCCATGATCCCCGTGGTGAACCGGGACCGCACGAACTCCTCGGTCAGGATCTCCTCCACCCCCTCGGGCATCTCGGCCAACGGGGTACCCTTGCGCCGCTCGTTGCGGAACGCCCCCACTGTCAGGTTCGCCAGGAGCCCCGCAGCGTTGTCGTGCCCCATCGCGTCGAACAGGGCCAGATGCGCGCTGTCGCCGTCCAGGGCGTAATCGAAGGAGTCGCCCGCGTTGTCGTAGGCCGGTTCGGTTGCGGCCGAGAGCGTGATCCGTTCGTCCGCGATCGTGTTGGGCGGCATCAGCGTCCACTGCATCTCCGCAGAGACCGACATGGGACGGGTCCGGATCAGCCGGGCGTAGGAGTCGCTGGCGGCCCGCTTGTCGGCGACCAGGAGCCCTGCGATCGCGGCCAGACGGTGCAGCGGTTCCTCGTCGGCGGGCGGGGCCGCCCGGTGCACGTACAGCACCCCCAGGCGTTCGCTCCCGTTGAGGATCGGGACCCAGAAGCGCGAATGTTCTCCGACCCGCACTACCTTGCTCTGGGCGAAGGCCAACCCGGCCACGGTGCCGTCGACGCGCAGCCGTTCGCCCGTCTCACCGAGGCCGCTGCCCCTACCGATGACCTCGTTCAGCGTGCGCTGTTGGCGGTCGGCCAGGTACAGGTGCACCCCGTACAGGCCGGCGTGTTCGGCCTCCTCGGCCAGGGCGGACGGAATGCCTTCGAAAGTCAAGTGGGTACTGGCGCGCGCGAGTACCGCCACCACGCTGTTGATCCTGTTCAGGTCCGCTGCCATGGTGACCTCCGAACCGGGGGAGGCGTGTGCGTCGGCTGACCTACCCGGCGGGGTGCACGGGGACACGAAGGTCCCGGCCAAGAGGGGACAACGCCGTCCGCTCGCCGGCTGGACGCGCCCGGCAGGGCGCCCGGTACGGTCCCGGATCAGTACAGGGCGGCCCGGTTCTCCTCCTCCAGTGCGGCGTCGATGGCCTCCACCGGCTCCGGGCTCTTCCGGAGATCCTTGAGCACCTGCCCCAGCGTCGGCAGCTTCGAGCGGTCGGGCCAGCTCGCGGGGTCCCACAGCGACGAACGCCGGAACGCCTTCGCGCAGTGGAAGAAGGCCTCCTCCACCCGTACGACCAGCACCAGCTTCGGCGCGCGCCCGCGAACGGCGAAGCTCTCCCGCAGGTCCTCGTCCACCACGATCGTCGCGGTGCCGTTCACACGCAGGGTCTCCTCCGTGCCGGGAACGCAGAACAGCAGTCCGACCCGCGGGTTGTCGACGATGTTCACGAGGGAGTCCACACGCCGGTTGCCGGGCCGTTCGGGGATCGCGACCGTGTGTGCGTCCAGGGCCCGGAACACACCCGGTTCCTCGCCGCGCGGGGAGACGTCGCACGTGCCGTCCGCGCCCGAGGTCGCCAGCAGCACGAACGGGCTGCGTTCCAGGAAGGCCAGCCCGTGCTCGTCCAGGTACCCGCGGTCCTTGTCGACGACGACGGGCGCGGGCTCGCCCACGAGTTCGCGCAGCTGGGTGTGGTCCTTCACGGCCCGGAGCCCGGAGACGTCCACGTCGATCACGTTCCTTTCCGACACCGGCGCGGCGGCCGCGTGCGTTCGAGCGGGGCCACCGGCCCCGTCCTGCCGATCCTATGAGCGCGGAAGCCCGCACCCGGAGGGGCGAGTTCGACGAAACGCCTGAATCGGCAGGGGCGCG
>NZ_ANBF01000210.1:23232-56165 GCF_000341025.1 Nocardiopsis salina YIM 90010
GGAGGGGCGAGTTCGACGAAACGCCTGAATCGGCAGGTCCGCGCGCCGTAGCGTGTGAATCATCCCCCGTGAAGTGTTCCCGGACCTGGAGGAGCCGTGCCCCGACCCCTGCCTGCCGAACACCTGCGCGCAGCCGCCGGCCGCCGCCTCGACGCGCGCTACCCCCACCACGCCGACGACTTCGTGCACGTGGTGGCGCTGGGAAGCTCCGTCGAGGCATCCGACGCCGACCGGCTGGATTCCCTGAGCCTCATCGACGAACTCCGCGAGACCCTGGACACCGCTGAGCGCCGCCATCTGGCCGCCCTGCGCGAGCGTCCGGAACCGGTGGCGTGGAGCAGGATCGCCCGCGCCACCAACATCACCCGCCAGGGCGTCGAGCAGCGGTATCTGCGCGCCCTGGGCGGGCAGGAGCGCAACCCCGCGGTCGGTCGCCAGGTGCTGCAGATCCGCCGGCGCATCGCCCAGGTCTCCGAGCGCCGCAGCGCCGCCCGGTGGGGCCGGTCCGGGCCCGCCGGACGCGACTGGCAGGGGCGGGTGCTGCTCCGCTCGCGCCACGGCCTCTGGGACGCCGAGGAGGGCCTGCTCAGCGGTGTCAAGGGGGTCCCGCCCTCGCTCGAGAACTACTGGCTGCCCTCGCGGGAGTGCTTCGTACGCGCAGAGGACGTCGAGGTGGTGGAGGTGCTCCAGGAGTCCACCCCGTGGGAGGGCGTTCGGCCGGCCCTCTACCGCCGCCAGGGGTTGCCGGGGCATCCGGTGCCGCAGGAGCGCACAGTGCTGCCCCGGGAGACCTCCGAACGGGCGCTCTGAGCACGTTTCGTGTCCGTGCGTCCCGGCCGGGCTCCCACCCGCCGCCGGCGGTGACCGCGGAGATGCCGCACCGGGGAAAGCCCAGGTCAAGAACGGGATTTTCGGTGCCGTGCCGGTGGCGCACCACTGTGTCCGGGTAGCTGTCCACCATGGGATTCGGTGAATACGTACGCTGGCTCGAACGCGACGAACGTCTGGACCCGCTCGTCGCCCGTATGAGGAAACTGGCCCGGAGACTCCCGGCCGGCAGGGTGCGCAACGTCCTGCACGGCGTACAGCTCGGGCACCCCCTCCACCCCATCTCCGTCCACCTGCCCATCGGCACGTGGACGGCCGCGGTCCTGCTGGACGTCCTGCCGGGGGACCACCGCCGCAGCGCCCACGCACTGATCGACCTGGGGTTGCTGGCCGCCGTGCCGGCCGCGGTGAGCGGGACGGCCGACTGGTCGCAGCAGCACAGCCGCCAGCAACGGGTGGGAGCTGTGCACGCGGTGGCCAACGGTGCGAGTGCGCTGTTGTTCGGCGCCTCCTCCCTGGCCCGGTACCGCGGTCGGCAGGCGTGGGGCAGGGGGTTGGCCCTGGTCGGCGCGGGAACGCTCGGACTCGGTGGGTATCTGGGCGGTCACATCACCTACTACCGCGCGGGCGGTGCCAACAGCGCCGACCCCCTCGTCGACCTGATCCCTCCTGGTTGGCACGACCTCGGTCCGCTGGACGGCTTCCAGGACCAGCAAGTGACCGGGAAGGACGTGCGCGGGGTCCCGGTCGTGGTGACACGCTCGGGACAGTCGGTCTCCGCGCTGTTGGGTATGTGCACGCACATGGGAGCCCCCTTGGCGGAAGGCACTCTGGCAGACGGGTGCATACGCTGCCCCTGGCACGAGAGCAGCTTCCGTGCGGACAGCGGAACGGTCGAGGAGGGCCCTGCGACGGCGGCACTCGAGGTCCTGGAGTCGTCGGTCGAGGACGGCCGCGTGTGGGTCCGCGCTGAGCCGGGACCGTCGCGCTGAGCATGCGCGCACCGCACCCGGTAGCCGGGGCTCGCGCCCCGGCTACCGTCTGGGTTCCACCAGCGCCGAGACCGCCAGGCCCACGACGAGGCCCCAGAACGGGGCGCCGACGTTCCACAGCTGCACGTCGGCGACGGTCACCAGGAAACACGCCAGCGCACCCAGCGTGTGCGTCGCCCCGAACCCGGCCACGAAGGCGTTCTGCAACGGCCGCAGCATCGCCAACCCGCCCAGTGCCGCCACGAACGCCGCGGGCGCCGCCGACATCAGCCCCACGAAGACCGGGGCGAACACACCCAGCACCATGGCGAGCACCCCGAGCGCGAGCGCGGCCGTGTACTGGCGTGCACGCTCACCGGTGGCGACCAGCAGGGCATTGGTCGGGCCGGTCAAGCAGGTGGAGACCGCGCCCAGCGGTGCCACACCCACCGACCACACCCCGCTCACGATCGCGGACACGTTCACCGGGGGCCGGTGCCCCGCCGACCGCAGGACCGCCACGCCCTGGCCGTTCTGCACGACCAGTACCGTGATCGCGACCGGGACCACCAGCTCCGTGAGGGCCCTGACGGTGAACTCGGGCGCCTGCAGCAGTGGCAGGGCCACGGGGGGACCCGTCTGCGGGGCACCGCCGGCGCTCCCGGTCAGCACCACCGCGGCCACGCCCACCAGCAGCGCGCCAAGCACCGGTGGCATCCACCGCGCCCACCGGCCCAGCGCCGACAGCAGCAGGAACACCGCCACCATCGGTACCGCCACCATCGGCAGGGGCCCNNNGCCCACCAGGCCCAGCCCGAAGTCCAGGAACACCCCCGCGACCATCGCCATGACGATCGGCAACGGCAGTGCGTCGTTGACCCACCGGACCAGGCCGCTCAGGCCCAGCACCGTGACCAGCACCCCGGTCACGATCAGAGCCCCCAGCACCTCGCTCCACCGCAGACCGCCGGCCAGCGCGTTGCCGACCACCACGGTCCCGGGGATCGTCCAGAAGAACGCCAACGGCGTCCGGTAGTACCAGCTCACTGCGAGGGTCAGCAGACCGTTGGCGAAGAAGACCGCGAAGATCCACGACGCCATCTGCGGTGCGCTCAACCCGCCGGACGAACCCGCGGCGAAGATGACCGCCACCGGCCCGGTCGCAGAGAACACCAGCGCCACCACCGCCGACGCCGCGTACGACGGGCCCAGGTCGGCCAGGACCCTGCGCGGTGAGGGCGGCCGCCGGCCCGGGCGTTCCAGCAGCCGCGTCCGGCCCCCGCCCGCAGACCCGCCGACGGCCGCGCCGTCCTCGGGCTCGCGGGTGTCCCGGCCCTGCTCGGACTGCGTCGTCATCGGAGCTCCTCCCGCTCACGCCTCGGCGAACTTCGCGGCCAGGGCGCTGCGCGAGCGCACCCCGCACTTCGTGTAGATCCTGGTCAGGTGGTACTGGACGGTCTTGACCGACACACACAGCCGCTCGGCCGCCTCCCGGTTGGTCATCCCGGACGCCACCAGCTCGGTGACCGCCCACTCCTGCGCGGTCAGCTTCGAGGGGTCCTCCGAACGCGGCCGGTTGAACCCGCCCGCGCGCAATTCGCGGTCGCACTGCTCCACGTACACCGTGGCGCCCAGGGACACGTAGATCTCCCGGGCCGAGGCCAGCGCCGCGTCCGCCTCCCGCCGTTTGCCGGCCCGGCGCAGCGCCTGGCCGTGGCCGAAGTGGATCCTCGCCCGGTAGTACGGCACGGGGATGTCCCCGATGAGCTCCGACGCCCGCTCGAACGCGCTCCGGCAGCGGTCGATGTCGCCGCGGGCCGCGTGGATCCGTCCCCGGGCCGCGCTGAGTTTGGCCGTCGTCGAGCGGTGCCCGGCCAACGCCGAACGCTCCTCGTGCGGGCGCAGGAACGCGTCGGCCTCCTCGACCCGCCCGGCCAGCACGAGCGCGTCGGAGTACATGTCGTGCCAGGGCCAGAAACCGGGCTGGTGGATGTCGACACTCTCCGACAGCTCCAGCAGCGGACGCGCCGCCCTCAGCACCGCCTCGTGGTCGCCCCGCACCGCCGCGCACTGGATGTTGCACATCGCCGACGGGATGACCTGGATCGGGTACCCCTCCGGCGAGGTGTCCAACCGCCGCAGGTGGTTCCCGGCGGCGGCGTCGTCCCCGCGCAACGCGTGCACCTGCGCGGCGGTCCAGTGCAGCAGCGGGCTCAGCAGCGTCAGTTCGTAGCGCTCGAACCGGGCCGAGGCGCGCGCGACCACCCGCAGCGCCTCGTCCCACTCGCCGAGCACGAAGTGGGTGCGGGCCAGCCACGCCTCCGCCCAGAGCGAGATCCGCGCCGACCCGTCGCCCTCCCGCGTGGGCAGGGCGCTCTCGAGCAGGCCGCGGGCGGGCACCGGGTCGTCCATGGCCAGTGCCACCCACCCCGCCGCCATCTGGAACCGCTGTGTGTGGGTGGCCGAGACCGACCCGATCTCGGCCACCAGGCGCTCGCGCGAACCGTCGCCCTCCCCGTGCACGATGGCCTGACCGAGCGTGCGGATCGCCCACGCCTCCACCACCGCCGACGTGCCCGGTTCCCCGGTCTCCTGGACCCTTTCGGCCCAGTGCACGAGCTGTTCCGGGCGCCACTCGCACAAGGAGTGCAGTACCAGCCGCTGCGCCACGGACGCGAATCCGGCTGGGTCGGTGGCGGGGTCCAGGGCCGCCACCGCTCGGTGCAGGGACGCGTGCGCCTCGCGCCGGCGCCCGCGGTGGATGTCGAGGTAGCCGAGGGAGGCGTCCCGGGAGGGGCAGGGGCGCACCTCCTCCAGCATGGGTGTGTGCAGCATAGCCGCGGGGATGTCGGCCGAGCCGACCAGCGCGTCCACCCCTGCGATGGTCAGGGCGTCGCGGGTGTCGCGGCCGTCCGTGAGCTCGGCGGCGGTCAGGAACAGGCGCGCCGCCGTCGGCCACTCACCGGCGGCCGCATGGACCCCGGCCCGGTCGCGCAGGGCGGCGGAGAGCTCCTCGTCCCCGCCGAGTGCGGCCGCGGCCTGGTGCTCCAGGACGGGGTCGGGCTCCTTCAGCCCCGCAGCCGCACGCAGGTGCAGCTCTCGGCGTTCGGCCGGGGGTACCGACCGGTAGACCGCGGCCCGGACCATGGGTGAGACGAACCGGAAGCAGGTGCGGGCGGTACCGTCCTGCACCCGCAACAGCCCGTGCCGGACCGCCTCGTCCAACCCGGGCAGCGGATCGGGTACCCCGAGCACGTCGCGCACGTCCTCGTACCGGACCGGTTCGTGCAGCACCGACACCAGCCGGGCGGCGGCGGTCCCTGCGGGAGAGCACCGTTGCAGCGCCTCGTGCACCTCGGCGCGCACGGACGCGGGCACCGGCAACGACCGCGAGGTGTCCCGCCAGATCTCGGGGGTGGCCTCGGCCACGATCCGCAGCACCGACGACAGGTCGCCGCCGGTGTGTTCGTGCAGCAGCCGCGCCTTGCCCGGGCTCAGGTGCACACCCGCGGCCGTGTGGGCGAGGTCGCGGATCTCGGCGCTGGTGAGCGGGCCGAGTGGAACTGTGTGGTCGACGTGGCGTTCGCGGAGTTTCCGGAACGCTGGTGACAGGTCGGAGGCCGCGTCGTCGGCCGCCAGCAACACCAGCACCCGACCGCACCCGGCCCTGCGCACCGCCGTGACGAGTGCGCGCAGGGATTCGGTGTCGGTCCAGTGCGCGTCGTCGACCACCACCGTCACCGGGCGGTCGGCCGCAGCGAAGGCCTCGGCCAGCATCAGGGGCGAGTGTGCGGGGCACCCCGCCTCCCCGGGGGCTCCGGGGAGGGGCAGGGTGTCCAGAATCTGTTCGGCCAGGTCGTAGGGGCTGTCGCTGGTCCAGGGCAGGGCCGAGACGGAGACGGTGATCCCGTCGACGCACTGCCGGGTGAAGCGGGAGAGCAGGGTGGTCCGCCCCGAACCCAGCGGCCCTTCGAGCAGGACCAGCTGAGAGCGGTCGGAGCGTGCTGTGGCCTGGTGTGCGTTGAGGGTGTCGAGTTCGTGTCGGCGCAGAGTGGTCACCGGGTGTCCTGTTTCACTCACTTCTGCAGGCTAGAAGGTGCGTTGTCCCGGCTCGCGGCCGAGGCCGCGCCGGTGACCTCGGGTGATGCAACGGCTGCTGCCCGCCGCGCCTCCCGGGGGACGCTCCACGTGACCGCCGCGCCGAGCACCGCGATGCCCGCGAAGACGTAGAAGGAGGCCTGGCTGCTGAGCCCGGCTCCCATGAGCACCCCGCCCACGAGCGGACCGAGGATGCCCCCGAGACGGCCGAATCCGGCGCACCAGGCCACACCGGCCGCCCGCGCCGAGGTCGGGTAGTAGTTCGACACGAACCCGTACACGAGCACCTGGGTCCCGATCGTGCCGACACCGGCCATGGCGACCGCAGCCAGCAGCATCCACACCGGCAGGCCCAGGGTGAGCACGACCAGGGAGAGCGCGGCCAGCCCGAACGTGACGGCGATGATGCGCTGCGGGTGGGTGCGGTCGGCCCGGTAGGAGGCGTACAGCCCGCCGAGGATCGCACCGCCGTTGAGGATCAACAGGAACGCCAGCGACCCCTGGGCGTCGAAACCGGCCTGCCCCATGATCTGCGGCAGCCACGTGTTGAGGCCGTAGGTGAGCAGCAGCCCGGCGAAGCTCATCATGCCCAGCAGCGCGGTCGGCAGCAGGTACGGGCGGCTCGCCAGGAGCGCGAATCCCGAACGCCCGCCGTCGTCGCGTTCGGCGGCGTCCTCGGCAGCGGAGGGCAGGGGCACCCCGGTGCGCTCGGCGACCCGTGCGGCCTCCTCGTCCCGGCCCCGCGACAGCAGCCAGCGCGGCGACTCCGGAAGCTTGGCCAGCGCGACCGGCAGCAGGATCACCAGCGGCAGCGCGCCGATCCAGAAGAGCCCGCGCCAACCGATCGCCTCCTGCAGCAGGATCGCCAGCAGCGAGGCCATCACACCGCCGGCCGGGATCCCGCTGTAGACGATCGCGTTGTACAGGTTGCGCCGGCCGGGCGGGGCGAACTCGGCCACGACCGCGCCCGCGGTGGCCACGAGCGCGCCCACACCGAGCCCGGTGACGAAGCGCAGCACACCGAAGGCGACCACGGAGGTGGCCATGGCGGTCAGCCCCATACCGACCGAGAACCAGACGATGTTGATGATCATCATGCGGCGCCGGCCGACGCGGTCGCCGACGGCCCCGGCGATCAGCGCGCCGACCATGACGCCGACGAGTGCGTAGGAGCCCAGCGCCCCAGCCTGGCCCGGGGTGAGTTCGCCCAGGGCGGTGGGGTCGGCCAGGAGTGTGGGCAGGACGGTGCCGTACACGACGAGGTCGTAGCCGTCGAAGAGTACGGCGATCGCAGCGATGAGGACGACCCAGCGCACCGTGCTGCGGTGGCGGGGCCCGTTCCAGGTGGTGTCGGGGGTCGCGGAGGCGGTCTCCCGGGAAGCAGGCATGGGTGGTCTCCCTTGCGGGCGGGATGGTGCGGCGGGGGTGGGCCGCCGCCGGATGCCATGGATCCGGTGGGACGGGCGGGGGCAGGGCGACAGGAGAGGAGTGGGCAACAGGGGGCAACAGGGGGGCAACAGGGGCACGTGGGGAACGGTGATGCCGCGGGAGCACGGTCCGGGGACGGGCGCGCGGGGAAGAGGCAGGAGCGGGGACCAGGGAGGGGCCGGGGGGTGACCCCTCCCGTCAACCGAGGTCGCCGCCGGCCACGGGCAGCACGCTCCCGGTTATGTAGGAGGCCTCCGGGGACGCCAGGAAGCAGATCGCGGCGGCCTGCTCCTCCAGCGATCCGTACCGGCCCATGAGGGAGTGCTCGGTGGTCTGGTCCACGACCTCCTGGAACCACGCGCGTTCCTGGTCGGAGGCGGCCGACGGCCCGCGCGGCACCTTGCGGGCGGGGGCCTCGGTCCCGCCCGGCGCGGTCGCCACGACGCGTACGCCGTGCGGGGCGGCCTCCAGCGCCAGGGACGCGGTGACGGCGTTGACGCCGCCCTTGGCCGCTGAGTAGGGAACCCGGTTCACACCGCGGGTAGCGACCGAGGAGACGTTGACGACGGTGCCGCCGCCGGCCTCGATCATGTGCGGGAGCACCGCCCGGCAGCACCACAGCGTCGGGAACAGGGAACGCTGGATCTCGGTCTGCACCTGGTCGGCGGTGTACTTCTCGTAGGGCTTGGCCCAGATGGTGCCGCCGACGTTGTTGACGAGCACGTCGATGCGGCCGTGGCGTTCCTGGACCCCGTCGAACACCTCCTCGGCGGGTTCGAAGCACTCCAGGTCGGCGGTCAGGGCCTCGGCACGTCCGCCGTCGCCGAGGATCTCCTCCACGACCTCGTGCACCACCGCCGAACGGTCGACCAGCACCGTCGTGCCCCCCTCGGCGGCGACGCGCAGGGCCACCGCGCGGCCGATGCCCTGCGCTGCGCCGGTGACCGCGACGACCTTGCCGTCGAACCGGCCGGGGTGGACCGAGGCGCTCATCCGGCCACCTTCTCCCCGAGGGAGGACCGCAGGCCCTCCTTCTCCCCGTCGGAGGGTGCGGCGGCCGGGTTGAACTTCTCGAAGTGGAACGCGGCCGGGGTGGTGCCCTCGGCGTCCAGGTGGGTGCGTACCGCCTCGACCATCTTCGGCGGGCCGCACAGGTACACGTCGACATCGCCGCCGTGCAGGTGCTCGGGGCCCATCAGCGACATCACATACCCCTTGTTCGGGGCCCTGCTGTCGGGATCGGCCACGCAGTGGGAGTAGGTGAACCCGGGGAGCTCGGCGGTGTACCGGTCCAGGGATTCAAGCTCCACGAGGTCCTCGTCGGTGCTGACGCCGTAGATCAGGTGCACCGGGTGCTCGGCGGGGGAGTCCTTCATGCGCTCCAGGATCGACAGCATCGGTGCGAGCCCGGTGCCGCCGGCCAGCAGCAGGGCGGGGCGCTTCTGCTCGCGCAGGAAGAAGCTCCCCATCGGGCCGGTGAAGTCGAGCCGGTCGCCCTCCTGCGCACGGTCGCGCAGGTACTCCGACATGAGCCCGCCCTCGGTGATGCGGACCAGGAACGAGACCTGGCGGGCGGAGGGGCCAGAGCTGAAGGAGTAGGAACGCGTGGACCCGGTGCCGGGCACCTCCACGTTCACGTACTGGCCGGGCAGGAACGCCAGCTCGTCGCGCTCGTCGACCTCCAGGGTGAAGGCGACCGTGGTCTCGGACAGGTGCCGGAGCTCGGTGAGGGTTCCGGTGTGGCGGGCGGCGCCGGTCTTGGCGGCGGCCGAGGTGGAGGCCACCCGCACCACGAGGTCGCTCTCCGGGGTCATCTGGCAGGGCAGGCAGTATCCCTCGTCGGCCTCGTCGTCGGTGAGGGCGTCCTCGATGTAGTCTCCGCCGTCGTAGTCGCCGCTCTCGCAGAACGCCTTGCAGGTTCCGCAGGCGCCGTCGCGGCAGTCGAAGGGGATGTTGATGCGGGCCTTGTAGGCGGCGTCGGCGACCGTCTCCATCGGGTTGCAGGAGATCATGCGCGTGACGCCGTCCTCGAAGGCCAGCGCGACCTGGTGCGCCATGGGGCCTCCTTCCGGGGCTGGGGAGTGCGGGATCAGAGCAGGTAGATGTCGACGACGTGGTGCACGCAGTCGTTCTTCAGCACGATCTTCTTGCGGCGGATACGGGGCTGCTCACCGGTCAGGTCCAGCGTCAGGTGCGTGACCCCGAAGTAGGTGTCGGTGGTCTGGTACCGGTAGTACAGCGAGAACCAGTTGTGGCGAAGGTCGATCTCGCCGTCGCGGCGGTCGAGGATCTCCACGTTGGTGATGTTGTGGCCGGTCCGGGGTTCCGGCAGCGACGTCGCGCTGGAGCGGTCGGTGCGGATGCGGAAGACTCGGTCCTCCAGGCCGCCCCGGTTGGGGTAGTAGATGAGCGAGATCTCGCGCCGGGGGTCCTCGGTGAGCTCGCCGTTGTCGTCCCAGGCCGGCATCCAGTACTCGGCCTCGGGATGGTAGCACTCCAACCAGTCCTCGAACCGGCGGTCGTCCAGGAGCCGGGCCTCGCGGTAGAGGAAGTCCTCGACCTCGGCGCGGGTGATGGTGGCGGCGGTCGCGGGCGCGGATGCGGTGATCGTCATGGTCGGTGACCTCAGCTCTGGGTGTTCTGCTCGATCCGGTGGGCGCTCTCCTGGGCCAGGGCCTTGACCATCTCGTCGCGCCAGTAGCCGTGCTGGATCGGGTAGAGCCCCTCGTCCTCGGTCTTGGCGCCGCTGGAGAGCACGTTGTCGAGGCCGATGCCGCGCGCGGTCTCGTCCGGGCCGTTCAGCTGGTGGGTGACGCCGCGGCTCAGGTCGTTCCAGGGGGAGGCGGTGGCCCGGTAGGTCTTCTGGCAGGAACGGAACTCCTCCAGGTCGTCCGGGGTGGCCATGCCGGTCGCGTTGAAGAAGTCCTCGTACTGGCGGATCCGGTTGGCGCGCGACTCGTCGCTCTCGCCCTTCGGCGCGATGCAGTAGATGGTGACCTCGGTCTTGTCCACCGAGATCGGCCGGAAGTGCCGGATCTGGCTGGAGAACTGGTCCATCACGTACACGTTCGGGTAGAGGCACAGGTTGCGGGACGCGCCCACCATGAACTCGGCCTTCTTCTCCCCGAACTTCTCGGCGAGCTCCTCGCGCTGCGGGAACAGGGGCCGGTCCTGCGGGTTGCCCCACCACATCCACAGCAGCAGGTGGCCGTGGTCGAAGGAGTAGTAACCGCCGCCCTGCTTGCCCCAGGTGCCGGCGTCCATCGCCTTGGTCTCGTTCGCGGACTCGCCGGACTTGCGGCGGGCGGTCGTGGCCGCGTAGTTCCAGTGCGTGGAGGAGACGTGGTAGCCGTCCGCGCCGTTCTCGGCCTGGAGTTTCCAGTTGCCGTCGAAGGTGTAGGTGGAGGCGCCACGCAGCACCTCGAGGCCGTCGGGGGACTGGTCGACGAGCATGTCCAGGATGGTCCGGGTGTCGCCGAGGTGCTCGTCGAGCGGCTTGACGTCGGGGTTGAGACTGCCGAACAGGAACCCGCGGTAGCTCTCGAACCGGGCGACCCTGGTGAGGTCGTGCGAGCCGTCCTTGTTGAACTGCTCGGGGTAGCCGCCGCTGCGCTGGTCCTTGGCCCTGAGCAGCTTGCCGGCGTTGTTGAACGTCCACCCGTGGAACGGGCAGGTCAGGGTGGTGCGGTTGTCGGTCTTGCGGCGGCAGAGCATGGCGCCGCGGTGGCTGCAGGCGTTGATGAGGGCGTTGAGCGCGCCGTCCTTGCCTCGGGTGATGACGATCGGCTGGCGCCCGATGTGGGTCGTGAAGTAGTCGCCCACGTTCGGGATCTGGCTGTCGTGCGCCAGGTAGACCCAGTTGCCCTCGAAGATGTACTTCATCTCGAGCTCGAAGAGCTCCTCGTCGGTGAAGACCGACCGGTGCATCTGGTGGCGGCCGTTGGCCTCGTCCTCGATGAGTGCGTCGTCGAGGAGGGAGCGGACATGGCCCAGGGTCTCGGTCACCGGGTACCTCCTGTGGTGCTCGTGAACCCGCCGTGAACAGGTCGTTTCGGCGAAGTTGCCCACCACCTTGACACCCGGTGTCCTGAGTCACACCGGGCAAATGCCTAGGACTGGCCCAGGGTGTCTGGAAGGCGCCCGCTTCGGTCCGCCGTGCTGGGCGGGGGCCGTGGGACGCGGGTCGCCCGACGTTGGAGTCCCAGGTCAGCGAGGTGTCCGAGGTGTCCGGGGTGCTAGGGGCCGGTGAAGCCCATGCGGGCGCTGAGCCGCTCGGCAGCGTCGGTGATCAGGGGCGCCACTTCGTCCCGGAACTCCGCGGCCGAGGCCCGCCCTGTCGAGGTGGAACTGGCCAGGGCGCCCACGGAGGCCCCGGAGGCGTCGCGCACCGGTGCGGCCAGGGTGATCAGTCCGCGTTCCAGCTCGTCGGAGGTCAGGGCGTACCCGTGCTCGCGCACCGCGCCGACCGCCCTGCGCAGGCCTTCGGCGTCGGTGACCGTCGCCGGTCCCAGCTGCTCGAAGTGGGACCCTGCGACCACCCGGTCGACGGTGGCAGGGCTCTCCCACGCCAGCAGCGCCCGCCCCATGGACGTCGCGTAGGCCGGGACCCGGGTGCCCACCGAGACGTTGATGCTCATGATCCGGCGGACCGGGACCCGAGCCGCGTAGACCACGTCGGTCCCGTCGAGCACGCCGAGGGAGGCCGATTCCCCGGTACGGTCGGCCAGCTCGAGCAACAGGGGCTGGGCGGCCTCGGTCAGCGCGTGGGAAGCGGAGAAGTGCCGCCCCAGGCTCAGCACCCGCGGGGTCAGGCGCCAGCGGTCCCCGTCGGTGTCCACGTACTCGAGCCGCTGGAGGGTGAGCAGGATCCGCCGGACCGCGGGACGGGACAGGCCGGTGGCCTCGGCGACCTCGGCCGAGGTGGGGTTCGGCCGCTGCTCGCCGAAGGCCGACAGGACGGTGAAGCCCCGTTCGATGCTCCGGATGAAGTCGCGGTCGTTGCTGGTCATGGGGCCTCCGAGTCGGGGTTTCCGGGTCGTGCCCGCGAAGTCTGGCATTGACAGTGCCGGTGAACCAACGCACACTGAGTTCGTACGCACAGCGGTTCATCAGTACGCACAGCGTACGCCCAGTAGGGGGTTCCCGTTCCCGGCCCGCACCCCTGCGGCGACACCGCTCTGCTCCCGTCCAGCGACATCCGCGAGGAGAACCCGATGACCGCCACCGACGCCCCCACCGCCTCCGGTTCCGGGACCGCCGCCACCGAGAAGTTCACCGCCGAGCGCGTCAGCGCCGACACCCCGCCCGAGCGCCTGGCTGCCATCGCCAAGGACGCCCTCGGCGCGCTCAACCGCGTGATCCTCGACCACGAGGTCACCTACGCCGAGTACCGCGTCCTCAAGCAGTGGCTCATCGACGTCGGCGAGGGCGGCGAGTGGCCGCTGTTCCTCGACGTCTTCATCGAGCACTCCGTCGAGGAGGTCCTGGCCCGCTCCCGCCAAGGCACCAAGGGCAGCATCGAGGGCCCCTACTACGTCGCCGACGCCCCCGAACTCCCGGCCGAGTGCACCATGCCGATGCGCGAGCAGGACCGGCAGGGCGAGCTCCTCGTCTTCTCCGGCCAGGTCACCGACCTCGACGGCAACGGCCTCGACGGTGCGAAGGTCGAACTCTGGCACGCCGACGCCGAGGGCTACTACTCGCAGTTCGCCCCGCACCTGCCCGAGTGGAACCTGCGCGGCACGATCGTCACCGACGAGCAGGGCCGCTACTCCATCACCACCGCGCTGCCCGCGCCGTACAAGATCCCCACCGACGGCCCCACCGGGCAGTTCATCGAGGCGCAGAACGGCCACCCGTGGCGCCCCGCCCACCTGCACCTCATCGTGTCCAGCCCGGGCCGCCACCCCATCACCACGCAGCTCTACTTCCGGGGCGGCGAGTGGGTGGAGGACGACGTCGCCTCCGCCACCAAGCCCGAACTGATCCTCGACCCGGTCAAGGGGGAGGACGGCCTCCACCGGGTCGAGTACCGCTTCGCCCTCGACCCCGCCGAGTAGGGCGGCCCGACCCTCCCGCCCTCGCCGCCGCGGCCCCACCGGGTCGGCGGCCGCCCCGCCCACCGGCACAGGAAGCGCACATGCCCGACCTCACCGTCCGCTCCGTGGACAGCGTCATCCTCGACGTGCCCCTGATACGCCCGCACAAGTTCGCCACCACCACCGCCACCGCCCAGCCGATCCTTCTGGTCACCGTCACCACCGAGGACGGCGTGGCCGGCCACGGCGAAGGCGTCGTGCCCGGCGGCCCGTGGTGGGGCGGCGAATCGGTCGAGACCATGAAGGCGATCGTCGACCGCTACCTCGCCCCCGTCGTCGTCGGCCGCCGCGTGAACGAACTCCCGGGCATCATGACCGACCTGGAACGGGTGGCCGCCAACGCCCGCTTCGCCAAGGCCGCCGTCGACGTCGCCCTGCACGACGCGTGGGCCCGCTCGCTCGGGGTGCCCGTGCACGACCTGCTCGGCGGCGCCTGCCGCGACTCGGTCGAGGTGACCTGGGCGCTCGGCTCGGCCCCCGTCGCCGAGGTCCTGGACGAGATCGAGGGCAAGCTCGAGTCCGGGCTCCA
The DNA here is from genome assembly GCF_000341025.1 of Nocardiopsis salina YIM 90010. Classification (GTDB taxonomy): domain Bacteria; phylum Actinomycetota; class Actinomycetes; order Streptosporangiales; family Streptosporangiaceae; genus Nocardiopsis; species Nocardiopsis salina. The sequence goes on from NZ_ANBF01000210.1 coordinate 37,185, forward strand.
CCACAGCTTCAAGCTCAAGATGGGTGCGCTGGACCCCGGTGAGGACACCCGCCGCGTCGCCGAGATCGCCCGGGCCCTGGACGGTCGGGCGTCGGTGCGCGTGGACGTCAACGCTCGCTGGGACCGCTTCACCGCGCTGACCCACGTGCCCCGCCTCGTCGAGGCCGGCGTCGACTTGATCGAGCAGCCCACACCCGGCAACCAGATCGAGGTCCTGGCCGAGATCACCCGCCGCACCGGCGCCACCGTCATGGCCGACGAGTCGGTGTGCAGTCCCCACGACGCCCTCGAGGTCGTGCGCCAGGGGGCGGCCGACGTCATCGCGCTCAAGACCACCAAGGTCGGCGGGTTGCGCCAGAGCCGGGAGGTCGCTGCGGTCGCCAAGGCCCAGGGGATCGCCCTGCACGGCGCGACGTCGCTGGAGGGGCCGGTGGGCACCGCTGCCTCGCTGCACTTCGTGTGCTCCGAACCCGGCGTCAACCACGGTTCCGAACTGTTCGCCCCCCTGCTGCTGGCCGAGGAGCTGCTCACCGAACCGCTGCGTTACGCCGGCGGACGCCTGCACCTGCCCGAGGGGACCGGGCTCGGCGTCGAGCTCGACCCCGACGCCGTCAAACGCTTCACCCGCACCTGATCGGAGGCCCGACATGGCTCTCTTCCACGTCCGCATGGACGTCGACATCCCCCGCGACCTCGACGAACAGGTGCGCGCCGACACCGTCGCCCGCGAGAAAGCCTACTCCCAGCAGCTGCAGCGGGAGGGCACGTGGGTGCACATCTGGCGCATCGTGGGCCAGTACTCCAACATCAGCGTCTTCGACGTGGAGTCCGCCGACGAGCTGCACAAGATCCTGACGGAACTCCCGCTGTTCCCGTACATGGACATCGAGGTCATGCCGCTGACCCGGCACCCCTCGGCCATCTGATCCGGGGGTCTTGCTACTGGAGCCAATATCGGCGCCGAAATCGGTTCTGGTAGCAAGATCCCGGTGATTCCCCGACTACGTTCGCTGTGCGCGGTCCGCTCGGGGCCACAGCAGGGCGAGGAGCTCGTCGCAGGTGCTGGGCGCGGTGGGTACGGAGGAAATCCTCAAAAAGGCAAGCAAGGCACTGCCAAATTTGGAATATTTCTTCACGGAATTCCTTCATCGGGGCTGGGGAATTGGGGGAGAGAGTCTGCTGGGAATATTTCAGAATCACACCGATCTCCAGGGTTCATGCCCTGCAATGTACCCTGAGGTGATGGCCTTGCTGGGGTCCAAAGTCAGCAACGAAAATGCGATTTCACGACCTGGAAACCATCGTTGACGTCACGGGGGGTACCGGTGGGCCCGAATTCCGCGCACCGGGTACGGGGTGCAGCATGCAGCCCGGTGCCGTTGTCGTGGCATGCCCGTGGCCGTTCAACAACCGCGTAGCCAGGTGTTCTTCGAAGCGTCACGGCCTCACGGCTTCGGCACCTTCCGGCCGTCGCCCCCGGCTCCGGTGGCACGGTTCGGCTCCTCGGCCAGGCGCCGACCCAACCCGGTGGCGGCCACCCGCAGCGCCGGGACCAGTCGCTGCAGGTCGGCGCGGACCGAGTGCACCACGATGCCCAGCGCCGCGACCGGGGGAGCTTGCCGGTCGGGGCACACGGGCACCGCGACCGAGCACGAACCCAGTGTCATCTCCTCGTTGGTGGAAGCGTACTCGCGCTCGACCGCCCGGCGCAGGTCCCGCGCCAGCCTGCCGCCCTCGGTGATCGTGTGCCGGGTCCGGGCCTCCAGTCCGCGGGCGCAGTAGGCCTGGACCTCGTCCGGGCCCGACCACGCCAGGAGCGCCTTGCCGACCCCGGTGGCGTGCAGCGGCAGGCGTTCGCCCACCCGGGAGAGGACCGGGACCGATCGGTGTCCGGAGAGTTTTTCCACGTACAACGCGTGGTCGCCGTCGCGCACGGCCAGGTGGATGTTCTCCCGGGTGATCTCGTAGAGGTCCTGCATGAACGGTAGGGCCCGCTCACGCAGGCGGTCGGCGACCGGGGCCAGGAGCCCGGTGCGCCACAGTCGCAGCCCGACCCGGTAACGCCCGTCGGGGTCGCGTTCGAGCGCGCCCCAGGAGAGCAGCTCTCCCACGAGTCGGTGGGCGGTGGCCGGGGCGAGGCCTGCCGCTCGGGCCAGCTCGGCGAGGCTGGCGCTCGGGTGTTCGGGGGTGAGAGCGCCGAGGAGGTCGAGGGCTCGGGCGGTCACTGAGCGGTCGTCATCCGTACGCATGCTCGGCATGCGCACATCATTGCACGGAACTTCCGGTCAACGGAACACACCTCTGGACTGTGACCTGACACACGGGTTCCGTTGACCCCATGCACATTCACGAGCCCCGAACCCAGGTCGCGATCGTCGGCGCGGGCCCGGCCGGCCTCACCCTGTCCCATCTGCTCGCCGCGCAGGGCATCGACTCCGTCGTCGTCGAGGCCCGCGAACGCCACGAGATCGAGGGCACCATCCGTGCCGGGATCCTCGAACAGGGCACCGTCGATCTGCTCTCCGGTTCCGGGATCGACACCCGCGTCCACACCGAGGGCGCCCGGCACGACGGCATCGAACTGCGCTTCGACGGCCGCGGACACCGCATCGACTTCGCCCGGCACGTGGGGCGGTCCGTGTGGCTCTACCCGCAGCACGAGGTGCTCAAGGACCTCATCGCCACCCGCGTCACCGACGGCGCCGACCTGCGCTTCGGCGTCTCCGACGTCGCGCTCGACGGGGTCGGCGGCACCGAACCCCAGGTCTCCTTCACCGACCGCGACGGCAACCGCACTCGGCTTCGCTGCGACGTCGTCGCCGGGTGCGACGGGTCCGCCGGGGTGAGCCGGAAGGCCTTCCCCGACGGCGCTGCCCAGGACCACTTCCGCACCTACCCCTTCGGCTGGTTCGGGATCCTCGCCGAGGCGCCGCCGTCCGCGCCCGAGCTGATCTACGCCCACTCCGAACGCGGGTTCGCGCTCATCAGCAGCCGCACCCCGACCGTGCAGCGCATGTACTTCCAGTGCGACCCGCAGGAGGCCCCCGCCGACTGGAGCGACGACCGCATCTGGGACGAACTCCAGGCCCGCGTCGCCGGCGAGGACGGGTTCTCCCTGAAGGAGGGCCCCATCTTCCAGCGAGGGGTGATCCCCATGCGCAGCTACGTGCGCGCCCCCATGCGCCACGGCCGGCTGCTCCTGGCCGGGGACGCCGCCCACACTGTTCCGCCCACGGGGGCCAAGGGCCTCAACCTCGCCATGGCCGACGTGCAGGTACTCGCCCGCACCCTTACCGACTTCTTCGGCGCCGGCGACGACCGCGCCCTCGACACCTACGGCCCCACCGCGCTGCGCCGGGTCTGGCGCGCCCAGCACTTCTCCTACTGGATGACGTCGATGCTGCACACCGACCCCGGCGGCAGCGACTTCGACCTCAACCGCCAGCGCGGCGAGCTCGACTCGGTCACCAGCAGTCCTGCCGGATCGACCTACCTCGCCGAGGCCTACACCGGCTGGCGCCTGTCCCTCTGACCCCGACCCTCCGGCCCCGACGCCCCCCATCACGCACCGACCGACCGCGTGTGTGCTTCCCGCGCACGCATCACGCCCCTCCAGGAGGCGCCCCGTGAGATCGACCGTCCGCCACGCAGGGTGGGTCATGCCCCTGTGCTGGATCGCCGTCGTGCTCGACGGCTTCGAAATGGTGGTGCTCGGTACCACACTCCCCACCCTCCTCGACGAGGGCCAGTGGGGGATGACCCCGAACACCGCCGGCCTGGCCACCACGGCCGGGCTCGCCGGTATGGCGATCGGGGCGTTGTTCATCGGTACCGTCACCGACGTCATCGGCCGCCGCAAGGTCATGATCTACGCGGTGGCGAGCTTCTCCCTGCTCACCGCCCTGTGCGCCTGGGCGCCCTCGCTGTGGGCCTTCGCGCTCCTGCGGTTCCTGGCCGGTATCGGACTCGGCGGTTGCCTGCCCACCGCGATCGCCCTGTCCACCGAGTACGCGCGCAAGGGCCGTAGCAGCAGCGCAACGACCACCCTGATGACCGGCTACCACGTTGGCGCGATGCTGACCGCCCTGATCGCCCTCTTCATCCTGCCGACACTGGGCTGGCAGGCCATGTTCCTCGCCGGATCCCTGCCGGCGCTGATCCTCGTGCCGCTGATGATCCGCTACCTGCCGGAGTCGGAGTCTTTCGGGCAGCAGGCCCCTCAGCGCCCGGCCGTCGGGGCGAGCACCGACGCGGTCCGTTCCCTCTTCCGGGGCGGCCTCGGGACCTCCACCATCGCGTTCTGGGCGGCATCCTTCTGCGGTCTGCTGCTGGTCTACGGGCTCAACACGTGGCTGCCCGAGATCATGCGCGCCGCCGGGTACGAACTCGATGCCGCCCTGGGCCTGCTCCTGGCCCTCAACACCGGCGCCGTCGTCGGGCTGATCGTGGCCGGCCGCACCGCCGACCGCTTCGGCCCGCGCACCACCAACCTGGTCTGGTTCGCGGTCGCCTCGGTGCTGCTCGCGGCGCTGAGCATCCGCCTGCCCGGTTTCGGCGCGTACGCTGCCGTGCTCCTGGCCGGATGCTTCGTCTTCAGCTCGCAGGTCCTTGTCTACGCCTACATCAGCCGGGTCTTCCCGCCCGCCAACCGCGCGACCGCCCTGGGCTGGTCGGCCGGTGTCGGGCGTCTGGGCGCCATGACCGGCCCCGTGCTGGGAGGCGCGCTGATCACCGCCGGGATCGCCTACCCGTGGGGCTTCTACGTCTTCGCACTGGTCGGGGTGGTCGGCGGCCTGGCGGTCTTCTGCGCCCGCCGCCCTGCCCCGGTCGAACCCGAATACCTGGACGGCGGGGGAGGCCTCGGGCCCCGGTCCCGGGTTCAGGCCACCGATTCCTGACACCTGGCACACGGAACCCGAGTGTGACGACGGGGGCGGCCGAACGGCCGCCCCCGTCGTCATGTGCGGGGGCAGCGGCCGGGGCCGAGCGGTTCCGACGGCAGGGCAGGGCGACCACCACTGCCGCGCGAGGGTCGCGCGCGACCGGGCGCAACCGCCGTCGAAGTGATTGGTAATTATGTCTAGACATGCTTGTGCGTGAAGGTTACGGTGATCGGCATCACAGACGCCTGACCGGCATCAATCCGACCTGTCTGAGGTTTCCTCCCATGGCCGCAGAGAACGAACGCAAGGTCGGCACCGATGAGCCGCACCGCGGTCGGCGCAGGAAGAGCGCCGTCCTCATCTACATCTTCGGTGTCATCGGTGGCATCAACTGGGGTTATGACACCGGCGTCATCTCCGCAGCGCTCATCTTCCTCCGAGAGGACTTCAACCTCACGAGCTGGGCAGAGGGCTGGGTCACGACCGGCCTGATCATCGGCGCCGTGATCGGTGCCGCGTTCGGCGGAAGGCTGGCCGACAGGTACGGCCGTTGGAAGGTCCTGCTCGTCACCGCGCTCTTCCTCCTGGTCGCACCGCCCGGTATGGCGTGGGCGCCGGAGGAGTTCACCCTCTTCGTGTTCCGCTTCGTCGCCGGCCTCGGCGCGGGGCTGACCGCGGTCATCCTCCCCGTCTACCTGTCCGAGATCGCACCCGCCAGGATCCGCGGCAAGGTCACCGGCCTCTATGCGCTGTCGATCGTGACCGGCCAGTTCCTGGGCTTCCTCGTCGGCATGGCCTTTGCGCCTCTGGAGTCCTGGCGCTGGATGCTCGGCTTCTCCGTCGTCCCCTCGATCCTGTTCACCATCGGTCTGTTCTTCATCTGGGAGACACCGCGCTGGCTGGTGATGAAGGGCCGCAGGGACGAAGCCATGCGGGTGCTCCTGCACGACCGTGCTCCGGTGGAGGCCGAGCGCGAGCACGCCGACATCTGCCGGACGCACGAAGCGGAGAAGGCCTCGTGCGGTTCGCCGTGGAAGGTCCTGCGTCAGGCGTGGGTGCGCCCGATCCTCGTCATCGGGATCAGCGTCGCGATGTTCCAGCAGTTCATGGGCATCAACACGATCATCTACTACGCCCCCACCGTGCTGCAGAACGTCGGGTTCGAGGACGAGGCCGCCATCGCCGCCAACCTCGTCATCGGCGTGCTCAACATCCTCGCGATGTGGTTCGCCCTGAGCTACGCGGACCGCTGGGGCCGCAAGCCCCTCATGCTCGCCGGCGCTGCCGGCACCTTGCTCAGTCTCGGGATTCTGGCGGCCACCAACCTCACCCAGCCCGCCCCGGACGGGTTCGGGGTCGTCGGGCTCGTCACCTTGGCCTGCATCGCCGCCTATGTCTTCCTGTTCCAGATGAGCTGGGGAAGCATGACCTGGGTCGTCCTCGGAGAGCTCTTCCCGCTCAGCGTCCGAGGCCCTGCCATGGCGCTGGCGACGACCCTGTTGTGGGTCGCCAACGGCCTCGTCGCCCTGAGCTTCCCGCCGCTGCTGGAAGCGGTCGGGGTCGGCCGGCTGTTCGCCGGGTTCTCGGTGATCTGCCTGGCCGCTCTCCTCTTCACCGTCCGGCTCCTGCCGGAGACCAAGGGCAAGTCGCTCGAACAGATCGAGGCCACCTTCCGAGGCACCCCGGGTGTGCGTACCGCCCCTGGCTCCAGGCAGGTGGGCTGATACCCCGAGGGCCCCGTGGCGTGTGCCGGCCTCCTCGGTCGTGCGCCCGTCAGGGGTGCCGGCAGGTCAGTCGGTGAGCGTGAGCTCGAACGAGTAGCGGGAAGCCCGGTAGATGTGCGAACCGATCTCGACCACCCGTCCGATGTCGTCGTAGACGGTGCGGTCCATGGTCAGGAGCGGGGCCCCGGGCTTCTCGTTCAGGCTCTCGGCCTCCTCGGGGGCGGCGTTGCGCGCTCCGATGCTCTGCGAGGCGATCTTGAGTCGCACGCCGGTCGCGCGCAGGAGCTGGTAGAGCCCGTTGTCGGCCAGAGACTGCTCGTCCAGGCGGACGAGGTCGAGCGGCACGTAGTTGCGCATCAGCGCGAGGGGTTCGTCGCCGGCGTAGCGCAGCCGATCGATCACGTGGACCTCCGTGTCCGCCGACAGTTCCAACGAGGCGGCGACGGAGGCCGGGGGTGTCTCCTGTGCCAGTCGGAGCACATCGGTTCGGGGGTGTTCGCCGACGCGGTGGAGGTCGTCGTAGAGGCTGGACAGTTCCACCGGCCGGCGGACGCGGGGCCTGACCACCTGGGTGCCCACTCCGCGTTTGCGTACCAGCATGCCGCGGTCCACGAGGTACTCGATCGCCCGGCGCAGGGTCGGCCGGGACAGGCCCAGCCTGTCGGCCAGCACCAGCTCGTTCTCCAGTTTGGTTCCCGCGGGCATCTCGCCCGATTGGATGCGCTGCTCGAGCTCCTGGGCGACCTGGAAGTAGAGCGGCACGGGGCTGCTGCGGTCCAAGGGGATGGACAGCGGGGTCTGCGTCACAGATTCGTCCGTTCTGGGGTGGGTGCAGGGTTTTCTGCCCTCGGGCCGAGTGTAACGAAAACACTGTTGCCTTGAAGTGAACAGGTAAGTATGTCTAGACAAAGTATTGACGGGCCCCTTCCTGCTCGGTGAGCATGGTCACGTATCGGGGCGAGCGCCCCGCGAGGCCGCAGGAGAAGAGGTGGAACATGCGCATCGGCCTGGTCGGGGCGGGACGGATCGGACAGTCCCACGCCGCAGCGGTGGCTGCCGCCCCCGATGTGGACGAGCTCCTTGTGGCCGACTCGGACCCCGAACGTGCGTCTGCCACGGCACGACTGGTGGGAGCACAGGCTGTCGGCGAGGTCGACGACCTGTTCGTACCGGACGCGATCGACGCCCTCGTCATCGCGGCGGCCACGCCGGCCCACCCCGGGCTCATCCGCAAGGGCGTGGACCACAAGCTCCCGGTCTTCTGCGAGAAGCCCGTCGCACCGACCGTCGCCGAGACCGTCGAGGTCCTGGACGCGGTCGACCGTTCCGACGTCCCCGTGCACATCGGGTTCAAGCGCCGTTTCGACGCGGGCTTCCGCCGAGCGCACCGTGCAGTCCGGGAGGGCGAGCTCGGTGACCTCCACCGGGTCCACATGGTCACCTGCGACATGGCGCCACCGCCGGCCTCCTTCATCGCCACCTCGGGCGGCATCTTCCGTGACTGCCACGTCCACGACTTCGACGCCCTGCGCTGGATCACCCGACGTGAGGTCGTGGAGGTGCACGCCTTCGGGGCCAACCGGGGTGCGGACCACTTCTCCGAGGCCGGGGACGTGGACAACTCGGCCGCCGTGCTGCGCATGGACGACGACACCCTCGTCACCCTCCAGGGGGCGCGTTACAACGGCGGCGGTTACGACGTGCGAACGGAACTGGCCGGAACGCGCGGCACCCTCGCCGTCGGCCTGGACGCCCACGCCCCGCTGCGCTCGGCCGAGCCCGGGGCCGACTTCCCGGCGGGCGAGCCCCGCGAGGAGTTCTGGTCGCGCTTCCGCCCCGCGTACGAGGCCGAGATCGCGGCCTTCGTCCGCATGGTGCGCGACGGAGGAACCAGCCCGTGCACGGTCGCCGACGCGCTGGAAGCCGTGCTCGTGGCCGAGGCCGCCGAGCACTCCCGCCGCCTGGGCCGCCCCGTGCGCGTGAGCGAGGTGCGGCCATGAGCCACGAGAGCAAACCGACCCGACTTTCCACGGAGGACACCGTGAACAGTTCGCCCAACCCCGGCCCCGACGACCGGCTGGAGGTCGTCACCATGGGCCGGGTCGGCGTCGACATCTACCCCGAGCAGATCGGGGTCGGGCTGGACCAGGTCGACACCTTCCGCAAGTTCCTGGGCGGGAGCCCCACCAACGTCGCGGTCGCCGCCGCACGCCACGGGCGCTCCTCGGCCGTGGTCACCCGGACCGGTGAGGACACCTTCGGCCGCTTCGTCCGCCAGGCGCTGCGCGGCTACGGGGTCGACGACCGCTTCGTGAGCGCGGTGCCCGGAGTGGCCACGCCCGTCACGTTCTGCGAGATCTTCCCGCCCGACGACTTCCCTCTGTACTTCTACGGGCGCGACCCCGCCCCCGACCTCCTCGTCCAGGCCGACGAACTGGACCTGGCCGCGGTGGCCGGCGCCGACCTGTTCTGGGCCACGGTCACCGGACTGTGCCGCGAACCCAGCCGATCGGCCACTCTGGAGGCCCTTCGCGCCAGGCAGCGGCGCGGCCACACCGTCCTGGACCTGGACTACCGGCCGATGTTCTGGGACTCGCGGGAAGAGGCGAGCCGATGGGCCGCCGAAGCGCTGTCGATGGCCACCACGGCCTGCGGGAACCTCGACGAGTGGGAGACGGCCGTCGGCACCCGCGACCCCGAGGAGGCCGCCCGCAGAGGGCGTGAGGCGGGACTGTCCCTGGCAGTGGTCAAGCAGGGCCCCGAAGGGGTTCTCGCGGTTGACGACTCCGGCTCCCACCGCGTGCCTCCGCTGACCGTCGACGTGGTCAACGGCCTCGGCGCGGGCGACGCCTTCGGCGGGGCGCTCTGCCACGGGCTGCTCTCCGGATGGCACGTGGAGCGCACGACACGGTTCGCCAACGCGGCCGGGGCCCTGGTCGCCTCCCGCCTGTCCTGCTCGGAAGCCATGCCCGCGACCGAAGAGGTGTGGGAGTCCCTGGGGGAGGTGGCCCATGCCGGCTGACCGTCTCGAAGAGATCATCCGGACCAGGCTGCACCGCCCGTGGGCCATCGCCGAGGCCGCCGAGCGCCGTGTCCGCCCCGCCTCACCGGTGGGGGCCAACGGGCGCGCGATGATCGTGGCGGCCGACCACCCGGCCCGCGGGGCCCTGCGGTCGGGCGCGCGGCCCATGGCCATGGCCGACCGCGCCGACCTGTTGGACAGGCTGTGCACGGCGCTGTCCCGCCCCGGCGTGACCGGCGTGTTGGCCACCGCCGACATCGTCGAGGACCTCCTCCTGCTCGGAGCCCTGGACGGCAAGTCGGTCTTCGGTTCCATGAACCGGGGCGGACTGGCCGGGGCCGGGTGGGAGATCGACGACCGGTTCACCGGTTACACCGTCGAGGGCATCGTCCGCTCCGGCCTGGAGGGCGGCAAGATGCTGATGCGATTGGACTACGACGACGAGCGCACCGCGGCGACGATGGAGAGCTGCGCCCGGGCGACCAACGCGCTCAACGACGCCCACCGGGTGGCCATGGTCGAACCCTTCATCTCCCGCCGGTCCGACGGGGTGCTCCGCAACGACCTGTCCCCGGACGCCGTGACCCGCTCGGTCGCCATCGCCTCCGGTATCGGCCATTCCTCGGCCCACACGTGGCTCAAGCTCCCTGCGACCGACGACATGGAACACGTCCTGGCCGCGACCACCCTGCCCACCGTGCTCCTGGGGGGCGAGGTCGCCGGCGACCCGGAGGCCTCCTACGCGGCGTGGGCCAAGGCTCTCGAAGCACCGAACGCCATCGGCCTGACGGTCGGCCGTTCGCTCCTGTACCCGGCCGACGACGACGTCGAGGCCGCAGTCGACACCGCAGTGGGGTTGCTGTGAACACTACGAACGAGCGCCATCTTCCGGCCCTGAGCACCGCCGAACCGCCGTTCCGGACCGTCGTCACCCCCGAGAGGGCCGGGTGGGCCCACTCGGGGCTGTGCGTCCTGGGGCTGGAACCGGGCGGGACCTACGAGCTGTCCACGGGTGACTCCGAGACCCTCGTCCTGCCGCTCGAGGGCGGCTGCACGGTCACCGTGGACGGGCACACCTTCGAGGTCACCGGGCGCAGCGGCGTCTTCGACCGCGTCACCGACTTCGTGTACCTGCCGCGGGACGCCGCGGCTGTGGTCACCAGTTCTTCCGGGGGGCGGTTCGCACTCCCATCCGCGCGGTGCGAGAGGAGGCTCGAGGCCCGGTACGGACCCGCCGAGAAGGTGCCCGTGGAGCTGCGCGGGGCCGGTCAGAGCAGCCGGCAGGTCAACAACTTCTGCACGCCGGACGCCTTCGAGGCCGACAAGCTCATCGCCTGCGAGGTGGTGACACCGGGGGCCAACTGGTCGTCGTACCCGCCGCACAAGCACGACGAGGCGACCGAGACCGAGTGCGCCCTGGAGGAGATCTATTACTTCGAGGTCGCCGAGGGACCCCAGGGTCCGGGCATGGCCTACCAGCGCGTCTACGGCACCGAGGACCGCCCGATCGACGTCCTGGCCGAGGTGCGCAGCGAGGACCTCGTGCTCATCCCGCACGGTTGGCACGGGCCCTCCATGGCGGTGCCCGGCTACGACCTCTACTACCTGAACGTCATGGCCGGGCCGGGACCCGAGCGGGTCTGGCGCATCTGCGACGACCCCCGCCACGGCTGGGTCCGCCAGAGTTGGAAGGACCTGCCCGTGGATCCCCGGCTGCCTCTGTACACCGCCGAGGGCAGGGGAGGTGCCCTCTGATGGGTGAGACCGTACGGCTCACGGTGTCCCAGGCCCTGGTGCGGTTCCTGGCCGCGCAGTACACCGAGAGGGACGGCGTCGAACAGCGCCTCTTCGCCGGGGCGTGGGGCATCTTCGGACACGGCAACGTCGCCGGCTTCGGACAGGCGCTCCTGCAGGCCGCCGACACCGGCGAGGCGGACCTGCCCTACTACCTGGCCCGCAACGAACAGGCGATGGTGCACGCCTCGGTCGCCTACGCCAAGACCCACAACCGTCTGCGGGCCTTTGCGTGCACGGCCTCCACCGGGCCCGGCTCCACCAACATGGTCACCGGCGCGGCCCTGGCCACCACCAACCGGATCCCGGTCCTGCTGCTGCCCTCGGACATGTTCGCCACCCGTGCACCCGATCCCGTGCTGCAACAGCTGGAGGACACCCGTGCGGGTGACGTCACCGTCAACGACTCCCTGCGCCCCGTCTCCAAGTACTGGGACCGGGTCATCCGTCCCGAACAGCTCATCCCCGCGGCCCAGGCGGCGGTCCGGGTCCTGACCGACCCCGTCGAGACCGGGGCGGTGACCCTCTGCCTGCCCCAGGACGTGCAGGCCGAGGCCTTCGACTGGCCCGTGGAGTTCTTCCGCCGCCGCGTCTGGCACGTGGGACGGCCCCCGGCCGAACCCGACGCCGTCGCCCGTGCCGCTGAGGCCATCCGCAGCGCACGGCGTCCGCTGCTCGTGGCCGGGGGAGGGGTCGTCTACTCCGGGGGCGAAGCGGAACTGCGCGCGTTCGCCGAGGCCACTGGGGTGCCGGTCGCCGACACCCACGCGGGCAAGGGGGCGCTGGCCTGGGACCATCCGGCCTCGGTGGGCGGTATCGGTTCGACCGGCGCCCGCAGCGCCAACGACCTGGCCCGTGACGCCGACGTCGTCATCGGGGTGGGGACCCGCTACAGCGACTTCACCACGGCCAGCCACACCGCGTTCCGGAACCCCGACGTCCGGTTCGTCAACGTCAACGTGGCACGCCTGGACGCGGCCAAGCACGCCGCCACCCAGGTCGTGGCCGACGCCCGGGAGGCTCTGGCCGCCCTGCGCTCCGAGCTCGAGGGCTGGCACGCTCCGGCCGATCACCGGCAGCGGGCCGAGGAGGCCGCGACCTCCTGGCAGGCGGAGGTCGACCGGTGCCACCGGGCCGAGGGGCGCGACGGCCTGCCTGCGCAGACGGCGGTCCTGGGCACCCTCAACGACACACTCGACGACCGCGACGTGATCATCAATGCGGCAGGCAGCATGCCCGGCGACCTGCAGATGCTGTGGCGGGCCCGCGACCCGAAGACCTACCACGTGGAGTACGCCTACTCCTGCATGGGCTACGAGGTCGCTGCGGGTCTCGGCGTGAAGATGGCGGCCCCGGACCGCGAGGTCGTGGTCCTGGTCGGCGACGGCTCCTACCTGATGATGGCCCAAGAGGTCGCGACCATGGTCTCCGAAGGGATCAAGGTCGTCATCGTCCTGGTGCAGAACCACGGGTTCGCCTCCATCGGGGCCCTGTCGGAGGACCTGGGCTCCCAACGCTTCGGTACGCGCTACCGCTACCGCGACCCCGGCACGGGCCGACTGGACGGGGGAGTCCTGCCCGTGGACCTGGCCGCCAACGCCGCGAGCCTCGGGGCGCACGTGATCCGCGCCGATGGTCTTCCCGACCTCCGCGAGGCCCTGGTCGAGGCCAAGGCCTCCGAGACCACCACCGTCGTGCACGTGGAGACCGACCTGTACGGGCCCAACCCGCCGGGCAGCGGCTGGTGGGACGTACCGGTCAGCGAGGTCTCCGAGCTCGACAGCACCCGGGAGGCCCGCCGGGTCTACGACGAGCACAAGCAACAACAGCGCCACTACCTGTGAGCGCGTTCTCCGCCTCGAGTCAAGGACAACGACCGTGAACACCATCGCGCACTGGATCGACGGCAAGCCCGCCACGGGCGATTCCTCCCGCACCGCCCCGGTGTGGAACCCAGCCACAGGATCCGAGCAGGCCCGCGTCCTGCTCGCCGAACCCTCCGACGTCGACACCGCCGTGGCCTCGGCCCGTGCGGCGTTCGAGACCTGGAGCCAGACTTCCCTGACCCAGCGCACCCGGATCATGTTCCGGCTGCGCGAGCTGCTGACCCGCCACGAGGACGAACTCGGCCGCCTGGTCGCGGCCGAACACGGCAAGGTCGTCGACGACGCCCGCGGGGAGATCGTGCGCGGGCGCGAGGTCGTCGAGTACGCCTGCGGGATCACCAGCGCCCTGCAGGGCGGCTACTCCGACCAGGTCTCCGGCGGGGTGGACACCTTCTCCCTGCGCCAGCCGCTCGGCGTGGTCGCGGGCATCACCCCGTTCAACTTCCCCGTCATGGTGCCGCTGTGGATGCACCCGATCGCGATCGCCTGCGGCAACACCTTCGTGCTCAAGCCCAGCGAGCGCGACCCCTCGGCCGCCAATCTGATCGCCGAGCTCTACGCCGAGGCCGGCCTGCCGGAGGGGGTGTTCAACGTCGTGCACGGCGACAAGACCGCGGTGGACACCTTGCTGGACCACTCGGGTGTGGACGCCGTCTCGTTCGTGGGTTCGACCCCCATCGCCCAGCACGTGCACGAGCGGGCCACCGCCTCGGGCAAGCGGGTCCAGGCCCTGGGCGGGGCGAAGAACCACGCCGTGGTCCTGCCCGACGCCGACGTGGAGTTCGCGGCCGACCACCTGACCGCGGGTGCGTTCGGCTCGGCCGGCCAGCGGTGCATGGCCGTCTCGGTGGCCGTGGCCGTGGGGGACGCGGCCGACGCCCTGGTGGAGGTGCTGGCCGACAAGGCCCGCGAGGTGCAGGTCGGCCCGGGCCAGGACAGCGGCAACGACATGGGGCCCGTCATCACCGGCCAGGCCCGGGACCGGGTGGCCTCGTTCGTGGCCTCGGGCATCGAGCAGGGGGCCCGGGCCGTGGTCGACGGGCGCGGGACGCGCGTGGAAGGCCACGAGGAGGGCTTCTTCATCGGCCCCTCGCTCCTGGACCACGTCACCCCGCAGATGGACGTCTACCGCGAGGAGGTCTTCGGGCCCCTGCTGGTGGTGGTGCGCGCTGGCGACCTGGACGAGGCGCTCGAGATCGTCAACGGCAACCCCTACGGCAACGGGACCGCGATCTTCACCAACGACGGTGAGGCCGCGCGCCGCTTCCAGCGCGGTGTGAGCGTCGGGATGGTCGGTGTGAACGTGCCGATCCCCGTGCCGAACTCGCACTACTCCTTCGGCGGCTGGAAGGACTCGTTGTTCGGCGACACCCACATCCACGGACCCGAAGGCGTGGCCTTCTACACCCGCGCCAAGGTCGTCACGAGCCGGTGGCCCCGGGTGGGCCGCTCGGTCGAGGCCGCCTTCAACTTCCCCAGCCACAGCTGACCTTCCGCCCTCGCAGACCAGAGAGGTTGCCCCGATGACAGTCACCGACACCACGCCTCGTACCGGCTCGGCCAAGGACCGCATGGTCCTCGGATCGGCCCCCGACTCGTGGGGCGTGTGGTTCCCCGAGGACGAATTCCAGACCCCCTGGAACCGCTTCCTGGACGAGCTCGTCGAGTCCGGTTACGACTGGCTCGAGCTCGGCCCCTACGGCTACCTGCCCACGGACCCCGACCGGCTCAACGACGAGGTCGGCTCACGCGGCCTGAAGGTCAGCGGCGGCACAGTCTTCGGGGACCTGCACAACGCCGACAACTGGGAGGAGACGGTCGCGACCGCTCGTGCGGTCGCCGGTCTGACCGCTGCCGTCGGGGCCGGCCACCTGGTCTTCATCCCACCCATGTACCGGGACGAGAAGACCGGTGCTTTCACGGAATCCCCGGACCTGGACGCGGACCAGTGGAAGAACCTCACACGCTCCGCCGACGAACTGGGCCGCATCCTCCAGGGGGAGTTCGGGGTCGGCCTGCGCCTGCACTCGCACGCCGATTCCCACATCCAGACCCAGCCGGAGATCGAACGCTTCCTGGACGGCACCGACCCCGAGCTCGTGTCGCTGTGTCTGGACACCGGCCACGTCGCCTACGGCGGGGGGGGGNNTCGGTTACGTGCACATCAAGCAGATGGACCCGCAGATCATCCAGCAGGTCGACGACGAAGGCCTCAGCTTCGGTGAGGCGGTCAAGCGGGGTGTGTGCGTGGAGCCGCCCGCCGGCGAACCCGCACCGGCCGCCGTGGTCGACGCGCTCGCCGAGGTGGACGCGGGTGTCTTCGTCATCGTCGAGCAGGACCTGTATCCGTGCGAGCCCGACGTGCCCAAGCCGATCGCGGAACGCACCCGCCGCTACCTCAACAGCTGCGGACTGGGGGCGCGCCATCAGAAGCGGCCCTGATCCGGTCGACAGGGCCGAACCGGCGGCCAGTGAGCGCGACCCGAACGAGACGAGCGGTGGCCCAGCACGGTGGGCCGTTCCGGGGAAGAGAACGAGGAGTGGGTCTGATGACCGTCAGGATCGGAGTGGTCGGCACCGGATGGATCGGGGCCGAACACATCCGCAGAATCACCACGTCGATCTGCGGTGCAGAGGTCGTCGCGGTGACCGACATCGACGCCGATCGTGCAGCCGGAGCAGTGGAGGGGACAGGAGCGCGTGTCCTGTCGAGCGAGGAGGAGGTCATCGCCGCCCAAGACGTGGACGCGGTGGTGGTCGCCTCGTGGGGGCCGGCACACGCCGAGTCCGTCCTGGCCGCGATCAAGGCGGGCAAGCCGGTGCTGTGTGAGAAGCCCCTGGCCACCAGCGTGGAGGACTGCCACCGCATCATGGAGGCCGAGGCCGCACACGGGTCCCGCCTCGTGCAGGTGGGTTTCATGCGCCGCTACGACGCCGGTTACCTGCAGATGAAGCGGGTCCTGGACAGCGGGGACCTCGGAACCCCCTTGATGGCGCACTGCGTCCACCGCAATCAGTCGGTCCCCGAGGCCTACCACTCGGAGATGGAGGCCCGCGACACCGCCGTCCACGAGATCGACACCCTGCGCTGGCTCACCGGGCAGGAGGTGGCCACGGCCCAGGTGCTCACCCCGCGCCGCACCGCGCTGAGGCACGAGCACCTGGTCGACCCGCAGATCATCCTGCTGGAGATGGCCGACGGATCGCGGGTGGACATCGAGGTCTTCGTCAACTGCCAGTACGGCTACGAGATCGGCTGCGAGATCGTGGGGGAGAAGGGCACGGTGCGCCTGCCCGAGGTGCCCGCGCCCGTGGTGCGCTCCTCCGGATCGGCGGGCACGGAGGTCCCCCAGGACTGGGTCGACCGGTTCGACCCCGCGTTCGACGCCGAGTTCACCGAGTGGGTGGACACGGTGCGCCGCGGCGCCGAGCCCGCGGGTGCCGGCGCGTGGGACGGCTACGCAGCGGCGGCCGTGTGCGACGCGGCCGTCCAGGCCCTGCACAGCGGTGAGGTCGTCCCGGTCGGTATGGCACCGCGGCCCGCGCTCTACGGAGATGCACAGTGAAGATCGCCTTCGACCCTGTTCCGGGAGCTGCCGGTCACCGAGACGGCCCGGGCCGTCTCGGTGACCCGGGGCACGAGCGCATCGAACTCTCGACTTCATGCCCTCCTCCGCTGCGCCCCGCACACCTTGCACCTGGCAGGGGAGGACAAGGCGGACGTGCGCCGGATGATGGAGTACGACAGGCTCGAGCACGTGCACGTGGCCGACACCTCCGACCACAGGGCCTCCTCGGAGCCCCGGTACGTCCTCGACCCACCGGGCACCCCGCCCGGAACCATCAGCACCGGGACGCGGGCCAGGGGGAGGTGGACCGGGAGGAGTCCTTCCGGACCTTGCGGGACGTGGAGTTCGACGGGGTGGTGACCTCGTGCGTGTTCGCCTGGGAGGAGCGGGCCCGCGAGTCCTCCGAGCACATGCTCGAACGGGTCACCGAGGGGTCGGGCGTCTGAGGCCCGGGCGGGCCGGTACGGAGCCGGCCCGCCCTGCGAACCGGTCCGCGGGGCCGAGCCGAGCCCAGGGCACGGCTCCNGCAAGGGGCGTACCCGTGTAGGTCAGGCCTCCTCGGCCAGGATCCCCTGAGCGATCGCGAAGGCCTTGTTCGCCGCGGGAACCCCGCAGTAGATCGCGGCCTGCAGGAACACCTCGCCGATCTCGTCGGCGCTCAACCCGTTGCGGCGGGCGGCGCGCACGTGCATGCCCAGCTCGTCCCAGTGTCCGTGCGCGGTCAGCGCGGTGAGCACCATGCAGCTGCGGGTGCGGCGGTCCAGGCCGGGCCGGGTCCAGATCTCACCCCAGGCGTAGCGGGTGATGAGGTCCTGGAACGGTTCGGTGAACGGGGTCTTGCGCTCCTCGGCGCGGTCCACGTGGGTGTCGCCGAGCACCGAACGACGCACCCGCATCCCCGCGGCATGCCGGTCCCCGGCGGTGAAGTGCTCGACCAGGAGTGTGTTCACCCGTTCGGCCTGCTCCCACGAGAGCAGGTGGGCCGCCCGGTCCAGCACGGCCAGGCGTGCACCGGGGATCTGCTCGGCGATGGTCGAACCGTGCCCCTCCGGAGGGGTGGCCGGGTCGTCGGCGCCGGCGATGACCAGGGTCGGGGCCACGACGCGCGGAAGGTCGGCGACGATGTCCCACTCAGCGATCGCCTCGGCCACCGACGCATACCCCTCGGCGGCGGTGGCGGCGACCCGGTCGCGGCGGGTCTGCACCTGCTCGGGGTGCTCCGCGGCGAAAGCGGGGGTGAACCAGCGGTCCACGACCCCGTCGGCGACAGCTGAGGTGCCCTCGGCCCGCACCAGCTTGGCCCGGTCCAGCCAGTTCTGCGCAGGGGCCATGCGCGGCGAGGTCGCCAGCAGCGCGAGCCGGTCGATGCGCTCGGGTGCGTGCACCGCCAGCCACTGGCCGATCATGCCGCCCAGCGACAGTCCGGCGTAGTGGGCGCGGCGCACCCCCAGGTCGTCCATCAGGCGCAGGACGTCCCCGGCCAGCTCGGCGATGGAGTAGGGGCCGTCCGGGACGGGGGAGCCCCCGTGCCCGCGGGTGTCGAAGCAGATCACCCGGAAATGGGCCGAGAGCGCCTCGACCTGCGGCTGCCACATGTCGGCGGNNNNGGCCGCTGACGGTGTGGTGGAGTTCAACGCTCATGGGGTTCTCGGGCGTGGAAACCCCCGTCTTCAGGCGGGGAGGAAACGCCCTTCTCCTTCCTGGCTGGACTTACAGAAACGTGCGAGGGCCCCGAACCACCGGTAAGTGGTTCCGTAATCCCCTCCCGTCAGGGAGGAGAGTAAGTCAAGGGTGTCCTTCTTCGCTGTTCGTGCTGCCGCTACGCCCCGCCGTGCCCGCGCCGGTGACGCGGTCGGTGAACAGGCCGGCCGACCCCAGGTAGCCGGAGGGGTCGAGCAGGGCGCGGATCCGGTCGGGGGTCCGGACCCCGTCGAGGCGCTCGGCGAGCACCCCGACCAGGTCGTGTCCGGTCTCGACGGCCTCTGCGCAGGCGTCCGAGACGAGGTGGTGGGCCTCCAGGCGCCCCAGCTCCGGGGCCAGGTCGGTGGTGACCCGTTCGCTGAGCGCGGTCCCGCCGGTGGCGTCCAGTCCGCTGCGCATCCG
>NZ_ANBF01000211.1 GCF_000341025.1 Nocardiopsis salina YIM 90010
CCTGGACCTGCGCGGCCATCAGGGACGACACCAGGCCTGGCGCCTGCCGGGCACAGGCCAGGGCGCTGACGGCGGCGACGGGGTTGCGTTTGTGCGGCAGGGTCGAGGAACCGCCGACCCCCGGCCCGCCGTCCTCGGTGACCTCGCCGACCTCGGTCTGGGACAGCAGGACCACGTCCTGCGCGGCGGTCCCCACGGCCCCGGCCACTCGCCCGAGGACGCCGGCGAGGTCGGCGACACGGCCGCGCTCGGTGTGCCAGGGCAGCAGCGGTTCGGCCAGGTCCAGCCGGCGGGCGAGCGCGGCGNGAGGCCAGGGTGCCCACCGCCCCGCCGAACTGCACGGCGATGCTCTCCTCGAGCGCCCGCCGCAGCCCGTTGCCGGCTGTGGAGAGCCCGTGCGCCCACCCGGCCGCGACCGCACCGAAGGTCGTGGGCAACGCCTGCTGCAGCAGGGTCCGCCCGGCCATGGGGGTGTCCCGGTGCTCGGCGGCCAGGGAACGCAGACATGCCGCCGCGTGGTCGAGGTCGGCCAGGACCACGTCCCCGGCCCGTCGCGAGAGGAGCATCGCGGCGGTGTCCATGACGTCCTGGCTGGTCGCGCCCTGGTGCACGTGGCGCGCGGCCTCGGCGTCCACGGTTCGCACACGGTCGGTGAGCTCCTTGACCAGCGGGATCACGGGGTTGCCCCCGCCCGCGGCCGCCTCTCCCAGCGCCCCGGTGTCGTACAGTTCCGGGTCGCACGCGCCGGCCACGGCCTCGGCCTGCGCGGGCGCCATCAGGCCGGTGTCGGCCAGGGAACGCGCCAACGCCGCCTCGGTGTCGAGCAGCGCCCGCAGCCAGGCGGTGTCGTCGGTGCACGGACCGACGGGGCCCCGCGTGAGGACCCCGTCGAACAGGCCGGTCATGTGGCTCCCTCGGTGGACGGGCGCCGCGGTAGGCGGCGCCCGGGCGGACTGTCAGATGTCGAAGAAGACCGTCTCTCCCTCACCCTGCAGACGGATGTCGAAACGGTAGCCGTCGGGGGCCGGGCCCGCCACGAGCGTGGCCCGCGCCTCCGGGGCCTCCACGCTGCCGAGCACCGGATCCGCGGCGTTGGCGGCCTCCTCCTCAGGGAAGTACAGGCGTGTGACGACCCGGTGCAGCATCCCGCGGGCGAAGACCGACACGTCGATGTGGGGCGCCTGGTCCCCGTCCGGCCCCGGTACCGGTCCCGGCTTCAGGGTGAGGATGCCGTAGGTGCCCTCACCGTCGGTGGGGCAGCGCCCGAACGCACGGAACCCCGGGAACGAACGTGCGCCGCGCGGATCGTCCGGGTGGTCGAAACGCCCGTCCGGGTCGGCCTGCCAGGTCTCGACGAGAGCGTCGGAGACCGGTTCCCCGGCCCCGTCGCGCACCGTCCCGCGGATCCACACCGCACCCCGTGTGCCCTCGTCGACCGCGAACGGGCCGTCCGGCCAGGGCAGACCGATGTGCAGGTACGGGCCCACCGTCTGGGACGGGGTGGTGGGGTAGGTGCTCACTCGTCGTCCTCCGCGATCTCTTCCTCGGACTCGAACGGGGTCTGGCCGTGTCCGCGCAGCACGATGTCCCAGCGGTAGGCCAGCGCCCACTCGGGTTCGGTGTTGCCGTAGTCGAACCGGGCGAGCATGCGCTCGCGGGCCTCCTCAGGCACCGAGTTCCACATCGGGTCCTGGAAGAACAGCGGGTCGTCCGGGAAGTACATCTGCGTGACGAGCCGCTGGGTGAAGGCCTGCCCGAACAGGGAGAAGTGGATGTGCGCCGGCCGCCACGCGTTCCGGTGGTTCTTCCAGGGGTAGGCGCCCGGCCGCACGGTCACGAACCGGTAGTACCCGTCGGCGTCGGTCATCGCGCGCCCGACCCCCGTGAAGTAGGGGTCCAGCGGGGCCGGCCAGTTGTCGCCGGTGTGGCGGTAGCGCCCGGCCGCGTTGGNGCTGTCGCGCACCTGCCCGTGCACCGTGATCCGCTGGCCCTGGGGTTCACCGCCCTCGTGCTGGCGGGTCAGGTCGTGGTCGAGCTCCCCGACCCGCTCGTGGCCCAGCACCGGGGACGTGATCTCGGTCAGCGTGTGCGGCAGCAGCGTGAGCGGCCGCTTCGGGTGGCGCAGCGCCGTGCTGTTGTACCCGGGGTAGTCCAGCGGGGGATGGGTGTCGTGGTCGCGGACGTACTGGGGCACGTACAGCCCCGACCCCGTCCTCGCCTCGGGGGTGGTGGACATCGTGTGGTCCTTTCGGTTCGTGCGCGGGCGCGTGGCTCAGGCCTCGAGGACGACGGCCAGCCCCTGGCCGACCCCGATGCAGAGTGTGGCCAGGCCCCACCCGCCGCCGCGCCGGCGCAGCTCGTGGGCGAGGGAGCCGAGGATACGGGCCCCGGACGCACCCAGCGGGTGACCCAGGGCGATGGCGCCGCCGTTGGGGTTGACGGCGGCCGGGTCCAAGCCCTCCCAGGAGCGCAGGCAGGCCAGGGACTGGGCGGCGAAGGCCTCGTTGAGCTCGACCACCGACAGGTCGCCCCAGCCGATGCCCGCGCGCTGCAGGGCGATCTCGGCGGCACGCACCGGACCGACCCCGAACACGTCCGGGTCCACCCCGGCCGCGCCCCGGCCGGCGATGCGCGCGAGCGGCTCCAGCCCGGTGCGGTCGGCCGCGGCACGGTCGCCCAGCAGCAGGGCCGCGGCCCCGTCGTTGAGGGGTGAGGCGTTGCCCGCGGTGACGGTGCCCTCGGACCGGAACACGGTCTTGAGCCCGCCGAGCTTGGCCAGGGACGTCTCCCGCACACACTCGTCGCGGTCCAGGTGTGCGCCGGACACCTGCACGATCTCGTCGTCGAAGGCGCCCTTCTCCCACGCCTTCGCGGCCTTGTCGTGGCTGTCCAGGGCGAAGGCGTCCTGTTCGTCGCGGTCGATGCCGAACTTGTCCGCCAGGCGCTCGGTCGCCTCACCCAGCGACACCGTCCACCGGTCGGGCATGCGCGGGTTGACCATGCGCCAGCCCAGAGTCGTGGAGTGCAGGGTCGCGTCGCCGGCCGGGAACCCCTTGGGTGGCTTGGGCAGGACCCAGGGGGCACGGCTCATCGACTCCACGCCCCCCGCCAGGACCAGGGAGGCGTCACCGGTCTGGATCGCGCGGCTGCCCTGTACCGCTGCCTCGAGCCCGGACCCGCACAGCCGGTTGACCGTCGACCCGGGGACCGAGGTGGGCAGCCCCGCCAGGATCGCCGCCATCCGGGCGACATTGCGGTTCTCCTCGCCGGCGCCGTTGGCGTTGCCCAGCAGCACCTCGTCGACGGGCGGTTCTCCCTCGCTGCCCCCCGGGCCGACGGGGGCCTCGGAACGCTCCAGGCCGGGTGCGCGGTCGACGAGGGCGCCGACGACGTGTGCGGCGAGGTCGTCGGGGCGGACGCCGGACAGCGCTCCGCCGAACTTTCCGAAGGGGGTACGGACGGCGTCGAGGACGTAGGTGTCGCTCACCGGGGCCTCCTGGTCGTGTGGGTGGGGACGGTCTTTGCGGGCCGGTCGGGCGGTGGGGCCGGTGTCAGCGGGCCCCGGTGAGAGAGCGAACCACGGACAGTTCGCCGTCGGTGGGGGCGGGGGTGCGCACGAGGTCGTCGGCGATCCTCAGGTCCCAGCCGGTGGCCTCGACGACCTGCTCGACCTCCACACCCGGGTGCACGCCGGTGAGCACCAGCTCGCTGGTCTCCGGATCGGGTTCGAGCACGCCGAGGTCGGTGATGACCCGGGTCGGGCCGGCGCCGCGCAGGCCCAGGCGCTCGCGGTCGCCCTTGCCGCGCCCGTGTCCGACGGAGGTCACGAAGTCCACCCGGTCGACGAAGGCGCGGCTGCTGTGGCGCATGATCACGATGACCTCGCGGCAGGACGCTGCGATCTCGGGCGCGCCGCCGGCACCGGGAAGGCGAACCTTCGGGTCCTCGTAGTCGCCGATCACCGTCGTGTTGATGTTGGCGTAGCGGTCGAGCTGTGCCGCGCCGAGGAACCCGACGTCGATGCGCCCGGCCTGCAGCCAGTAGTTGAAGACCTCCGGGACCGAGACCACGGTGTCGGCGGTGTCGGTGAGGATGCCGTCGCCGATGGAGAGCGGCAGGTGGTGGGGGACCGTTCCGAGTGTTCCGGACTCGTAGATCATCCACAGCCCGGGCGCGTGGGTGCGCCGGGCGACGTTCGCGGCGGTGCTGGGCAGGCCGATGCCGACGAAGCAGGACATCCCGTCCTCGAGCGAACGCGCCGCGGTGACGGTCATGATTTCGTCGGAGGTCCAGGTCACGGTGGTCACGAGGTGCTCCCTGCCGGGTCGGGGGTGGTCTCGCCCGACCGCTCGGGGCGGGCTCCGGGGGTTGCGGTGAGTTCGTCGAGCCAGGAGGTGAAGGCCTCGCGGTCGCGGCCGATCCTGTCCCATTCCTTGTAGGCGGAGTTGTCGCGCTCGTAGTAACCGTGGGCGTAGGAGGGGGCCGCGCCGCCGGGAACCACACTGACCGCGTCGACGACCCGGCCGGGCAGCAGGACCTGGCCGGGTACGGGCTCGAGGGTGTCGACGACCTCCTCCACCGTGACCAGCACGCGTTCGGCGGCCAGGGCGGCCTCCTTCTGGATCCCGGTGATGCCCCACAGCTGCACGTTGCCGTCGTGGTCGGCGCGCTGGGCGTGGACGACCGTGACGTCGGGGTTGACCGCGGGGACGGCAGCCACCTCCTGCCCGGTGAAGGGGCAGGTCACGGTGCTGATGTTGGGGTTGCTGCCCACGAGGTCGGTGCCGCTGTAACCGCGCAGGATCGCGAAGGGAAGGCCGGAGGCGCCCGCGACGTAGCGGTTGGCCATGCCGGCGTGGCTGTGCTCCTCGACCTCAAGGGGGACGGGCCAGCTGTGTGTGACCGCGTCGCGGAACCGGTGCAGCGAGCCCACTCCGGGGTTGCCGCCCCAGGAGAAGACGAGCTTGCGCGCGCACCCGGCGCCGATGAGCTGGTCGTAGACGATGTCGGGGGTCATCCGCACCAGGGTGAGGTCGCGCAGGCCCTGGCGGATGATCTCGTGCCCCGCGGCGACGGGGATGAGGTGGGTGAACCCTTCGAGGGCGACGGTGTCCCCGTCGCGGATGAGGGTGCGGACCGCCTCGTCCAGGGGCAGGACCATGAGGCCTCCGTTCGCATTGTGAATACTTGTTCTTATGACGAACAACCTGCCCACGAGATTAGCCACCCGTGAAAGGCCGGTCAAGGCCCCCGTTCCCGGCCCCGGGCGTGCCACGGCGGTCGGGAACCGGTGGGCGGGTTACTCTCCCCGCGACCCCGCACCCCCAGAGACGGATGTGACCCCGTGTCCTCCGAACGTGTACCGCCCCGGACCCGCCGCGCCTCACGGAGCACCGGGCGCCTGCTGCTGCGCGCCTTCCCCCGAGTGATGGGCGCGGTCACCGTCGGCTACGCGGTGGTCGTCCTCGTGCGGCCCGAGACGATGACCGCGGCCATCGGGCTGTCCGAGGCCGCGCCCGCCCCCGACCTCGCGCTGCTCACCCGCACCATGCTGGTGCGCGACCTCGCCTGCGGCGCGGCCATGATGCTCGTCCCCGCGGGGTGGCCGCTGCTCACCGCCATCGGCATCCGCGTCGCCTCCGACGCCGGGGACGCCGCCATCATGGGAACGGCCCTGCCCACGGGCGAAGATCGCACCGCCGCGCTGCTCGTCGCCGGGGGCTTCGGCGTGCTGTGCGCCCTCAGCGCCCTGGGCGCCCGGGCCGACGGGAGCCCGGTCTTGACTCCGAAGGGAGAATAGGCCCGCCCTCGGGGTGGAATCTGGGGGCTTCGCAACACCTGATGGCCCTTGTGGGCGGCGGTAGGTCGGGCAGGTGGTCGGCTGGGATTTTCCCACCGAGCGTTGTGCGTGGTCGGCCGTTGAGCTTGTGGGTGGGGTGTGGGTTTCTGTGGTGTTGCCTCGGGGTGTGCGTTCCGGCCCTGTTCGCCGGGCTGACCCGACCCGCATCGACGAACCACCCGCTCCCCCTGGCTGCCCAAAGGAACGGGTTCAAGGGCTGACTGCAACGGCCGACCCGCTGTGGCGCTGCATTGCGACCAACGCTTGCGGCGTGCGGGTGGCCCCTCGCTCCCGCGACGGCAACGGCAACGGCACAGGCGGCCCCGGCACTCCCGGCAGGGCATTGAGTCCCGGGCTGACAGGCGTGCGCCCGACACTCTCCGGTTTGGAGATTCTCCAGAAACCGCACGCGGCACCGGCCCCGACCGCGCCGGCTCCGACGGCGGCGGGGGTGCGGACGGCGCGCCGGGGCATCGGCGGCACGGGCGCCTCCGGCGCCCGCCCGGTCGTTGTTAGTGCCCACAAGGGCACTAGCACCCGCCAGTAGTGCTGATAACAGCACTAACAACGCCGCAGAACCGGGCGCCCGTCACACTGGTCCCACCAGCAACCGGGAGGGCGGGCCGCTCGCGGGACGCTTCTATGTCAAGCGGCGGGCCCGTAAGCCCTCTGCCCGAC
>NZ_ANBF01000212.1 GCF_000341025.1 Nocardiopsis salina YIM 90010
TCCAACACCGTTGCGGCCGCACCGAACGGCACTTCCCCGGCCAGGGTGGCGGTGAAGGTCTGCACCGCAGCCACCAGGGCGGACACGGCCGCGTTCGGGGCACTGCCCGGGGCCGTGTCGGTGGGGTCTGCGGTGTTGTTCGCCATGATTCAACAATAAGCGGGAAACCCTGGAAAAGGGGAGTACCTCAAAGACCACACAACCCTTACCCATTACGGCCCCACGGCCACGGATAAAACCCGATTGCGGGCGTCCTATTCACCGCAGGAAATGGTCTGTGGATAACTCCACGGCGATGGTTTTCCGGGGTATTCTGGAACGGGATAAAGTGTGCCCACGCTCCGCCCGCCACACAGATAGAGAATCTCCGAAGCGGTGTGCGCCCCCGGCTCAGGCCAGGCCCAGTCGGCAGCGGGGCCCGGAGGGCGGCCACACACCCACGCGCCCCCGACACTCAATGCCCCGCCGGGAGTGCGCGGGGCGTGCCGTTGCCTCCGCAGGAGCGAGCCACCACCCGCACGCCGCAAGCGTTGGTCGCAATGGGGCCACCCCAGGGGGTCTGCTTTTGGACCCCACACCTTTTCGGTTGCGGGGCGGGCCGGAGGGTGTTCGTCGGCGAGAGCGGTCCAGCCCGGGAAAGGGGCGGACCGCACACCCCGAGGCGCCGAGAACAACCCCGCAGAACTCCGACACACCCCCACCCAGACCAACGAACAGGGGGTGGCGCCGACGCGGGTTGCGGCAGGCCCCGGCCGGGCTACGCTCGACCCGACGACGAACACCACCCACCCCAACCACAAACCGCCCCCCACAGGGCCTCAACCACAGACCGCCCACCACAAACCCCGCCCCCACCCCGGCCACACGACCCCGGTCCAAACGCCCCGACGAACGATGCGCCGAAACGGTCCGCGAGAAAACCGGCGGCCGAACCAGGGACCGCGCCCCCGCCCGTCCACGAACCCCACCCCCGAGGCAACACGGCAATGCCCCGCGCCCCTGCCCCGAGCCACCGCAGCGGTGCCGCGCACCACCCGTCCCCTGCGAACGGGGAAGCAGGTCACGCACAGCCCTCAGACCACCCCTTGCAGGCGCAGTACGACCTCCGCGATGAGCGCCGACCCCAGGAACGTGCCCAGGAAGACCCCGGAGCCCACGATCACGCTCTTCCAGCCGAGCTTGGCGAAATCCGCCAGCGACGACCCGACCCCGATGGCCACGTAAGCGAGCAGCGGGGTCGTGATCGCCTGTACGTCGATGGCGTCGGCCCACGCGATCATCTGCGTGGAACCCGGCGTGACGGGCAGGGAGAGCACGATGGCGATGACGGCCACGTACAGAACCGTCGGGATGTTCCCCGGGAGGACCTTCTGCACCCCCACCCCGGCCAGGGAAATGCCGATGACGAGCAAGAGCCCCGGCAGCGCTTCGGTCGGCACGGTCTCGTAACCGACCCAGTTCCCGACCGCGATCACCAGGCCCGCCACCACGAAGGCCAGAACCATGTCGCGAACGTGACGTGTCATCGCCTCATCACTCCCTCACGTCCTCTTCCTCCGCGGTCGCCCTTGATCTCTTCCTCGTGAGGAGCCCGTACATCCGTTCTGCCATGGGCAGAGCGATGAAGATGGCCATGAAGAACCCGGTGGCGATGGACAGGATCATGCCGGCCGAAGCCAGGGACTGGATCTCCCCCGCCATCTCGGGATACAGGGCGCTCAATGAGCTGCTCGACGCCGCCATCATGCTCGCGCTTCCCACGCCGCCGGCCATCGCGAGCGCCAACGGGTCCAGCGGGGTGAACGCGGCGAGCACGCTCGCCATCATTCCGAAGATGACGGCCCCGAAGATCGACCCGAACAGGTAGACCGAGAAGACACCCCTGGTTTCCGGGGAATCGAAACCGAATTTGTCGTTGATGATGGCCAGGCTGCCCTCCCGCGCGATGGAGAAGGTCATACCGATGGCTTCCCGTTTGGCACCGAGGAGCAGCGCCAGGGGTAGACCGATCAGCACGGTCCCGAGGTTGCCGATCTCCTGCAGGAGAATGGCGGGACCGACCTGCACGATGATGTCGAGCGCAGGGCCGATGTTCAGACTGACCTTCGCGACGAGGATCAGGATGATGGCGTTGGTGATCGGCTGCGCGTTCTTCGACTGCCGCTCATTCACAACGGGGGTGAACAGCAGAGCGATGCCCAGGAGGAACGCGTAGATCATCGGCAGGATCGGCAGCATTCCCGGACCGATCGAGAGCGAGAGCGGACCGATGAACTCCGCGATCAGCACGATCGCCAGGATCGCAGCGTGCAGCCGCCAGTCCTTCAGGTGGTCCGGGAGCCGGCTCAGCACTGTCCCTCCGAGCGGTGCCGCTCCTTCCGGTAGGGGCTCCGGTGGTCCTGGCGTTCCAGGAGGTCCTCCCTGGTTCCGGGATCGCTCGCTGCGCCGATGACCGTCCAGGCGAGGGCCCTGGCTGCGTCCAGCGCTGCCTCGTCCCCCTCGGCCGTGCCCGCGGCCTCGGCGAACCCGGTGGTGTGGGGCGCGGCCGAGGCCCCGAGGACCGCGATCGTCGGGTGGATGGACGGCAGGTAGTGGGACACGTTGCCCATGTCGGTCGAGCCGCCGCCGGACCCCTCACGGGGACGGATGGTGCGTCCCGTACGCCGGAGGTTCTCGTCCCAGAGCTCGGCCAGGGCCGGTTCCTGGACGACGTTCTCGTAACGCGGCTCGGTCTCCTCGTGGACCCAGTCGCAGCCCGAGGCGATCGCCCCCGCCTCGAAGCAGGCCAGCATGCGCTTCTTGACATTCTCGAGTGTGTCCAGGTCGTAGCCCCTGACCTCGGCCTCCATCACCGACTCGGCCGGGATGATGTTGGTGGCCTCCCCAGCACGGACCACGTTCGCCGACAACCGGACGTCGTCGGGCAGCTGCTGGCGCAGGAGACCGATACCCACCTGGGCGACCGTTGCCGCGTCGGCCGCGTTGACACCTTGGCTCGGCGCGGCCGCCGCGTGCGCTGCCGCGCCCGAGTAGGTCACCCGGAAGCGGTCGACGGCCTGCGCGGTGAAGGCCCGGCCCGAGATGTCGTGGCCCGGCATGGGGTGGACCATGAGGGAGAGGGTGGCCTCGTCCCATGCCCCTGCCTCGAGCATCAGGACCTTGCCGCCGCCGTGCTCCTCGGCGGGGGTACCGAGCAGGACGACGGTGAGACCGAGCTCATCGGCGACCTCGGCCAGGCCCAGGGCGGCGCCGACCCCGGCGGCGGAGATGATGTTGTGCCCACACGCATGGCCGAGACCGGGCAGGGCGTCGTACTCGGCACAGACCACCACCCGCAGGTCCCCGGAGCCGAACGTGGCCTCGACCGCGGTGTCCAGACCGTACACGCCGGTCTTCACCGTGAAGCCGGCCCCGCCGAGGAGCGCACCGACCCGCTCTGCCGCCCGGTATTCCTCGAAGGCCGTCTCCGGGTCAGCGTGCAGGGCCCGACCGAGCTCGAGCAAGGTGTCCCGGGCGCCGTCGACGCGCGTTCCCGCCTTTTCCCTGGCCTCTTCCGGTGTCATGGAGAACCTCTTCGATCCTGGCTGCGAACTGAATGGCGACGAGTATCGGACGCCCGGCAACTGCAGGCCTAGGAAATGCAGGATCGAGTACTTAACCTGGTGATCGATGAAGGAAACGGCAGTCGACGAACTCGATCGGCGGATCGTCAACGCCCTGCAGATCCAGCCGCGTGCGACGTGGAGCAAGGTCGCCGCGATCCTGGGGATCGGCGAGGTGACCGCGGCCCGCCGCTGGGCCCGGCTGCAGGAGGCCGGGCTCGTGTGGGTCACCGCCTACCCGGACACCTCTGCACCGACCGGTTCGAGCGCCGTCGTCGAGGTGGAGTGCGCCGGCACCACCACTTCCGTCGCGGAGAAACTCGTCCGGGATCCGGAGTGCTTCACGATCGACGTGACGGCGGGGGGACGCGACCTCCTGGTAACCGTGGTCGGGGCGGACCACGAGGCGCTGGCCGACTACGCGCTGGACACGATCGCCCGCTTGGACGGCGTGCGGTCGGTCCGCACCCACGTCCTGGCCGGGATCCTGACGGACGCGAGCGCGTGGCGGCTCCGCGAGCTCACCGAGGACCAGGTCGCCCGGCTCTCCGAGGATCCTCCGGAGCCCGTGTCGCAGCCGGTGCCCTGGTCGTGCCTGTCGGAGTTGGAGTCGGCGATCTGTGCCGAACTCGTTCTGGACGGCCGCGCCTCGGCCACGGAGATCGCGAAGCGTGTCGGAGCCCCGGTCCGGCGGGTCCGCGAGACGATCGCACGGCTGATCAGGACCCGGCGGGCGGTGCTCAGGACGGAGATCAGCCGTTCGGCCTCGGGGTGGCCGATCAGCGCCTGGTACTTCGTCCGGGTACCGGCCGGACGCGTACAGCGGGTGGCGTCCCTGTTGAGCCGTCTGCCGGAGATCAGGACGGTCTTCGTGACCGTGGGTCCCACGAACATCGTTCTGAACGTCTGGCTGCGCAACATCAACGAGGTGAGCCGTCTGGAGGCGGCGATCGAAGAACAGCTCGAGCAGGTGGAGATCGTCGACCGCAGCGTCGTCCTGCGGACACCGAAACTGGCGGCCAACATCCTGGACAACCAGGGCCGGCGCAGCCGCGGGCCCACCCGATCACCAGAGGGCAAGCTCCGTATCCCCTGGTGAGCGGGTGTCACAACCGCGGGTCGACCGGTTCGCTCTCCAGCGCGAGCGCGGCGAAGACCGGCTGGGGGGCCCNTCCAGGCCGAGCTTGTGCTCGCGCATCGCCATGCCGTTCTTGCGCCCCAGGTTCCGGCGTTCCTTCAGCACGGCCAGGCGTTCGGGGTCGGTGTAGTCCGCGCCGTAGACGATGCGCAGGTACTCCGGCCCACGCACCTTGAGCCCGGGCTGCGTCAGACCCTTTCGTCCCCGCGCACCGGCGCCCACGACAGGCTTGACGACCGCGCCCTCTCCCCCGGCGGCCGCCAGGTCGGTCCACCACGCGGCTGCGGCGTCGCAGTCCCGCGGGTCGGTCGTGTCCACGGTCCGGTATCGGGTGGGGTGCACCATGGCGCCTACCTCGGCGAGCTTCTCGGCCATCGCCATGTGCCACAGGTGGTCGGCGCCGGAGTACTCGCGCCCCTCGGAGGCCAGCACCATGAACGGTGCGTACCGGAGCCCGGCGGCCCCGTCGGTGTCCCAGGTGTACCGGCGATAGACCCGGCTGAAGCCCTCCATCTGTTCGATGCGCCGCTCGACGGTCCCCCGGAGCGCCTCGACGCCGACCCCGCGCGCGGCGGCCGCGGCAAGGGCGTCCCGGGCCGCAGGCAGCGAGGCCCGCGCGGCGGCCCCCACGGACGCGTACTGGTCACGGATCAGCCCGTGCGCCTTGGCCGACCAGGGCAGCATCTCGCCGTCCAGGGCGATCCAGTCGGTGCCCAGGCCGTCCCACAGACCGGCGTCGGTGACGGCGGCCCTCAGCCGGTCGACGACCTCCCGCCCCACATCGGTGTCGGGGAAGAACGGTCGCCCGGTGCGGGTGTACACCGCGCCCAGCTCGCCGGGAACGAAGCGGCGCTCGGCTGCGGCCTCGTCCCGGCACAGCACGGCCACGGCACGCGAACCCATGTGCTTCTCCTGGCACACGACCTGTCCGACCCCGGCCCCCCGGAACGCGGCGAACGCCTCCGCCGGGTGTTCCAACAGTGTGGGAGAGGCCGCGGTGGGCGCGGGAGCCATGGTCGGCGGCAGGTACAACAGCCACCGCGGGTCGACGGCGAAGCGGCTCATCGCCTCGAATGCGGCCAGCGTACTGCCCTCGTCGGTGCGCACGGCACCGTCCGGGGTCTCCACGTGCAGGCCGCGCCCGGTGTCGATGCCCAGGTCTCGTACGTCGACGACCGCCGGGGGCGGGCCGTCGGCCGCGGGTTCGGGCACCGCGGGACGCACCGGCTCGAACCAGGTGCGTTCGGCCGGCACGGCAACGGTCTCCTTCTCGGGCCAGCGCAGCGCGGTGAGCTCCCCGCCGAACACACACCCGGTGTCGATGCACAGCGTGTTGTTGAGCCACTCGGCGCGCGGCACCACGGTGTGTCCGTACACGACGGCGGCCCGGCCCCGGTAGTCGCGCGCCCACGGCAGGCGCACGGGCAGCCCGTACTCGTCGCTCTCACCGGTGGTGTCGCCGTACAGGGCGAAGGAGCGCACCCGCCCGGAGGCGCGCAGGTGGTAGTCCTCCTTGAGCCCGGCGTGAGCGATGACGAGCCTTCCGCCGTCGAGCACGAGGTGGCTCACCAGGCCGTCGCAGAACGCCAGCACCCGGTCGCGGAACTCGGGGGTCTCCTTCTCCAGCTGTTCCACGGTGCGGTCGAGGCCGTGTGTGAGGCGGGCGGTACGGCCCCTGAGCACACGTACGAGCTTGTTCTCGTGGTTGCCGGGCACGCACAGGGCATCGCCGTCGTCGACCATGTTCATGGCCAGGCGCAGCGCTCCGGGGCTGTCGGGACCGCGGTCGACGAGGTCGCCGACGAACACGGCGGTGCGACCCTCGGGGTGGCGGGCGCCCACGGCACGGCCGTGGGTGTCGCGGGTGAGTGCGTAACCCAGGCGCTCCAGCAGGGTCTCGAGTTCGGAGCGGCAGCCGTGCACGTCGCCGATGACGTCGAAGGGCCCGGTGAGCTCGCGCTTGTCGGGCCAGGGTCGTTCGAGGCCGATGCGGGCGCGGGCGATCTCGTCGGGCCCGCGCAACACGTGCACCTTGCGGACGCCCTCCTTGTCGAGCCGCTTGATCGAGGACCTCAGGTCGCGCCGCTGGCGGTGGATCACGTGCGGCCCGAAGTCGCGGTCGGGGCGCTCCTCGTTGCGTTCGCGGGCCAGGGCCTCGGGCACGTCGAGCACGATCGCGGTGGTCAAGAGGTTGTTGGCCTTGGCGATACGCACGAGCTCACCGCGGGCGCGGCGCTGCACATTGGTGGCGTCGACGACGGTGAGCAGTCCGCGGCGCAGCCGGATGTCGACGATCGTGTGCAGGAGCGAGAACGCGTCGGCGCTCGCGGACTGGTCGTCGGGGTCGTCGCTGACCCGGCCCCGGCAGTCGTCGGAGCTGACGATCTGGGTGGGCAGGAAGTGCTGCGCGGCGAAGGTCGACTTGCCGGACCCGGAGACGCCGATGAGCAGGACGAGCCCCATTTCGGGGACCCCGAGGACGCGCGGCTCGGTGCCGGTGTTGTCGGTGGTCATGAACCTGCCCTCTCTTCCGGGCTGTGGCGGGTGAAGGCGGCCAGCTGGGTGGGTGCTCCGGTGTCGGGGTGGTCGGGGCCCACGGGAAGCCGCCGGACGGTGTACCCGTAGGTCTGCGCGACCCGGTCGGACCAGGCCCCGAACTCGGCGCGCGTCCACTCGAACCGGTGGTCGCTGTGGCGGAAGGCGCCCTCGGCCAGGCCTTCGTAGTGGGTGTTGTACTCGGCATTGGGTGTGGTCACGACGGCCAGACGAGGTGCGGCGTCGCCGAACACGACCTCCTCCACGGCGGGCAGCCGCGACGGGTCCAGGTGCTCGATCACCTCCATCAGAACGGCGGCGTCGTGGCCCCGGAACCGCGGATCCCGGTGCACGACCGAGCCCACGAGGAGCTCCGCACGGCTCTCGCGCACGCGGGCGAGGGCACCGGTACTGACGTCCACGCCGGTGACGCGGCGGAGTGCGGGCTCGCGCACGAGGTGGGTGAGGAGCGTTCCGCTGCCGCATCCGAGGTCGATGACGCTCTCTGCCTGCTCGGAACGCAGCAGGGAGAGCACCGCACCGATGCGCTGCTCGCCCAGGTTCGGTTCCCACTCCTCGACGGCGGGGTCGTCCTCGGCCTCGGTGCGGAGGATGCTCTCGGCCTCCCGCAGCCGACCCAGCGCCGTGCGCACGTAGCGCTGACGACGGTCGAGGAAGCGCCGGGTGATCCAGGAACGCTCGGGGTGGGTGGCCAGCCACCCGGGCTCCTCGGCGGCTCCGCCGAGGTCCTCCTCCGCCGCATCGACGACCCCGCCGGCCCGCAGGAGCTTGTCGACCTCGCTCTCGTCGACCCAGTAGTGCTTGCGGCCCCCGTCCATGGCGGGCAGCAGCACGTACAGGTGGTTGAGCGCCTCCGACAGCCGCAGGGTGCCGGTGAGGGTGAGCGACAGGTAGTGGGAGTCGCCCCAGCCGGGCAGCCCGGGGTCGAGCGGCACCGGCTCGGCGTGCACCGTCCACCCCAGCGGCTCGAACAGGGCGCGGGCGCGTTCGGGGCCCGGGCGGCACGGGACCGCGGGCAGGTGGAGCTCGAGCGGCAGAGGCGTGCGGGCGAGCTCGGGGCGCTGCTCGCAGCGGCCGCGCAGCGCCGTGCGCATGACCCGGCCGAGCGCCGCCGTGAACAGCGACGACGTGGCGTAGGGCCGGTCGTTGACGTACTGGGCGAGGGCGAAATCGGGGGTGCTCACCGACGCGCGGGTACGCAGCAGTGCCTGCGGGTCGACCTCGAGCAGGAGCGCGGCGGTACAGCGCTCGTCCCCGGCATCGGGGTAGAACACGTGCGCCGTGCCGAAGGACTGCTCGAAACTCTGTGCCCGGTCCGGATGCTTGTGCAACAGGAAACCGAGGTCGCTCGCGGGGGCGGACGGGGTCTGCGTGGTCGTGATCGTCAGAAGCACACCTGCATTCTCACGGAGCCACATCCACAGAACCAGTGCTTTTTCCTCTGCCTGTGGACAACCGTCACGGGTCCGTGCAGAAGCGCCCCTCCGACCACCGGTAGGCCCGGATCCGCGTCAGTCCTGGAGCAGGGTCGGGTCGGTCCACGCCGGAAAGACGTCGCTGTTGTCGGTCTCCACCTCCACGCGCATACGCAGCGCGTCCGAGACATCGACCTCGATCTCCACCAGCTCGCCCAGAGCGGTGCTCTCGGTCGCGACAGTCTCACCGTCGACCTGGACGGAGAACGTGGCGGTCTCTCCGGAAGCGGACTCGTCGGTGATGCCGACGGAGGTGGTGAAGGTGTCCCAGTTCCGGCTGAGGTTGTACTCCGCCCACCCCGCGCAAGACATATGGGCACCGCAGTCCTCCGAGAACAGAGCACGGTTGTAGACCTCGCCGTCGATTTCGACGCGCTCGGCGGAGGGGTCCCACGAGTCGTTGTCCACCGGCTCCATGCGGGTGAGCATGGTCTCGCCGTCCTCGACACCCTCGGTGGGGTCGGCGGATGGGTCCTCGGAAGGGTCGTCCGAGGGCTCACCGGCCGGTTCTCCGGTGGGCTCCTCCGTCGGGGTGGGTGTGGGGCTGGGCGAAGATGTGGGCGACGGTTCGGGGCTGGAGGCGTCGGCGGCGGCATCGTCGACCCCTCCCGGCTCCACGGTGGTGTCCCCGAGCCGGTCCATCACCATGTAGGTCGCGCCCGAACCGATGACCATGAAGAGCACGGCCAACACGGCCAGGCCCACCAGGAGGGGCTTGCGGGGCCGCTTCTTCCCGCCGGCGTCCTCCGTCCGCGGTGGGTCGGCGGGCGGAACGGCGGGGCCGGAGTGCACCGAACCGCTGTGCAGCCGGGCCGCGTCCGGAGGCGGTACGGGTCCCCCCGGACCGGCCACGGGACCGCTCCCCGGTCCCGCAGGGGGGCGGCCACCAGGACCGTTCGGGCCGCCAACAGGACCACCACCGGGTCCCGTCGGGCGCGGGCCGGCGGGGCCCGNCACGGGGCCGGTCGTCCCCGGACGCGGAACCGGACCCGAAGGCGGGACCGGGCAGGAAGGCGGGACCGGACCCGAAGGCCCGCTCCGAGGCGGAGGGCCGGACTGCGGAACAGGTCCGGTGGGCGCTCCCGGGGCGTTCGGACCATCGGGGGCACCGGGCCGGCCGGGTGCCCCTGCGGCCCCGGGGGCCGTGGCAGGTCCGGCCGG
>NZ_ANBF01000213.1 GCF_000341025.1 Nocardiopsis salina YIM 90010
CCTCGGGTTCGTCGACCGGGCCGGTCCACGGGACCGACGTCGCGAGGGACCGGAGCGCGCGCACCCACTCGGAGGCTTCCGGGCGGTCCGAGGCGTCGGCCGAGAACATGGCCATGACGATCCCGCGCCGGTTTTCCTCGGCCCCGGCCAGCAGTGGCAGAGCAGC
The DNA here is from genome assembly GCF_000341025.1 of Nocardiopsis salina YIM 90010. GTDB lineage: Bacteria > Actinomycetota > Actinomycetes > Streptosporangiales > Streptosporangiaceae > Nocardiopsis > Nocardiopsis salina. The sequence continues at coordinate 167 of NZ_ANBF01000213.1, forward strand.
GAACCGTTCGCGCAGCTGTTCGGGGGCGGGCGGCGGGGCCTCACCGGTCAGGGCGAAGTAGGCGATCGCACCGAAGGCGTAGCGGTCGGTCGCGGCCGAGTACTCCCCGTTGAAGATCTCCGGGGCCGCGTACCCGGGAGTGAACCAGGGCCGGGCCGTCATGTGGCGTGCTGCGATCCGGCTCAGGCCGAAGTCGACCAGCGTGGCCTGGCCCTCCTCACCGATCATGATGTTGCCGGGTGAGAGGTCACCGTGCAGGACGACCCGCTTGGACGGCGTCGCACGCCCCGAGTGCAGCACGTCGAGGACCTGGGCGACCTGCTCGAGGTACTGGAGCACCTTCCGTTGCCCCGCAGCACCCTCGACCGCGTGCTCGGCCCGCCAGTCGCGCAGGTCCAGGCCCTCGACATGGTTCATGACGAGGTAGAGGGCGCGGTGCTCGGAGCCTTCCGCTCCCCCGGCCGGGTGTTCGGGTGCGCCCTCGAAGTGCTCCCGGACACCGACCACGCCCAACCGGTTGATGAAGCGCAGCAGTTCCGCCTGCTCGCTCCAGCGTGCGCTGAGCTGTGCGAACTGCTCGTCGTTGTCGGTCACGTCGGAGTTCAGGACCTTGACGACCACGGGCTCGGTCTGCCCGGCCAGGTCGACCTCGGCCAGGTAGAGCGTGGCTTCGCCACCACGTCCCACCGACCGGATCAGCCGGTACTTGTCTGGTTCGGTGTCGGGGCCGACATGGAGACTGGAGGTCACGGCTTCTGTCGCTCGATTCCGAAAGGGGGGTCGGGGCTCAGGTGGCGCGGAGGCACCACACACACCGTAGCGGCGCTTCTGTAGGCTGGCACGCCGTCTCTGTCGAAAGGTGCCGATGCTGCAGGAACACGTTCTCAGCGGGCGCTATCGGCTCATCTCCCAGATCGGCGCGGGCGGCATGGGCCAGGTGTGGCAGGCCGTGGACCAGGTGTTGGACCGCCCGGTCGCGGTCAAGCTGATCCTCCCCGACCGCATCGGATCACCCCAGGTCATGGCCCGCTTCCGTCGTGAGGCTCTGGTGACCGCCCGGCTGGCCGGCCATCCCAATGTCGTGATCCTCCACGATTTCGGGCAGGAGGCCGACCCTTCCGGGGGTCCTGGGACCGTCTTCACCGTGATGGAGCTGGTGACCGGGCGGCCGCTCACCCGGGTGGTGCGTGAGGACGGCCGACTGCCCCTGGGCCGGGCCGCCACGCTGGTGGCGCAGGCTGCCGCCCGCCTGGACGCGGCGCACAAGGCCGGTATCGTCCACCGCGACGTCAAACCCGGCAATCTCATGGTGGTCGAGCGGGGAAGCGGCGCGGGAACGCTCAAGGTCCTGGACTTCGGGATCGCGACCCTGACCGAGGCCGGACGCCCGGAACGCATCACCCAGACGGGGGAGGTCATCGGGACGCCCCTGTACATACCCCCGGAGCAGATCCGCGGTGAGCGGGTCGGGCCCGCAGGCGACCTGTACTCACTGGGCGCGATCCTGTACCGGCTCCTCACCGGCAGGC
>NZ_ANBF01000214.1 GCF_000341025.1 Nocardiopsis salina YIM 90010
GGCAACACCAGACGCAGAAGCCCGTCGCCCCCGCGGCCCTGCGCCCGGAGATCCCGGTGGGGCTCTCGCGGTTGGTCCTCTCGATGCTGGCGAAGCACCCGGGGGACCGTCCGGGCGGTGCCGAGGAGGTCATGAAGCGGCTCGCCCCGTACTTGCCCCCGTCGCCTGTACGCAGGCCGTCGGGGACCGAGCAGGGGCCGACCCTGCCCTACACGGAGGAGGCCGGCCCCGAGGAACCGGAGCAATCGGAGCAGCTGCTCTCCCGGGCCGATGCGGCCTACCGCGACTGTGACCGCGGCGATTTCGCCGGCGCGGCCGACGCGTTGCGCACCCTCCTGCCCCGGCTGCACGAGGTTCTCGGGCGCGACCACCCGGAGACGCTGAGGGCCCGTCACCGCGAGGCCTACGCGACCGGCAAGAACGGCGACCCCACCCGGGCCGTGCACGCGTTCGAGTCCCTCCTGCCGGATCTGGTGCGCGCACAGGGCCCTCTCCGAGCGGACACCTTGGCGGCCCGCCACTACCTCGCCACCTACACCGATGCAGCAGGGAACCACGCCGAGGCCGCTCGTCTGCACTCGGAACTGGCCACGGCTCTGGCCGAGGTCGCCGGGCGCGAATCGGGCCGGGCCCTGACGAGCCGGCTCGCAGCCGCTTTCGCCACGGGCCGGTCGGGCGACGCAGCCACCGCGGTCGACCTGCTCGCTGCCCTGGTGCCCGACCTGGAGCGGGTCCGCGGGGCCGACGATCCGACGACCCTGAGGGCCCGCCACTACCTGGCCGCCTACACGGGACACTGCGGACATGTGCACGAGGCGGTGGCACTCTACGAAGAGCTCGTCGCCGACCACATCCGGTCCCACGGGGCGGAGGACGACCGTACGCAGAAGGTCCGCGCCCACCTGGAGGGTTGGCGTGCCCACGCCGGGAGGGACACGCAGAGCTGAGGCGCCGCGCGCCGAAGCAGACTAAGCGCCGCGGTCGTCACCACCCTCGTCGGTGTCGTGGGCGGTGGGGTCGACACCGAGCTCGGCCATGGCACCGGCGATCTCTGTGCGGGGCGCACCGAAGAACGACCACGGCAAGTCGCACGCGTACCGGCCGACGGCGCCCAGGTGCCAGCGGGCCGGCTCGTGCATGCCGGCGCGGTGGAAGGCCCACCCGAACAGGTGATGTGCCTGAATGTCGTAGACGTGGGCCACGGCGTGCTCGGCCCAGGCGCGTGCGAGCCCGAAGAGCTCCTGGACGGGTTCGCCGTGCAGTCGTCCCAGACCCAGGTGGGCGATGTCGGGGCTCTTGCCCTCGGCGACCAGGCGCTTCTCCTCACCGCGCAGGTGCTCGGCATGGGCGAGGGCGAGCACGGCCGGCAGCGGATCGCCCTCGGGTGCGACGTCGGCCGAGGCCCCGGCAGCGGCGAACATCTCCTCGGTGGTACCGCCGCGCGTCGGTGAGAGAGCGCGCACGCGGGTCATGTGGGCGGGGAAGAGCGCGGGGGCCCGGTCGGTGATCTCCCGCCAGAGGCGGTCCTTCTCGTCACGGTCGGCGCCCAGACCCATGGCGACGGTCTGCAGCGCCACCCAGGGCGCCGGGTCGTCGGGGCGCAGCTCGGCCGCGTTGCCCAGGGGGATGCGCACCTCGTGGAGGGCGGCCTCCATGCCCTTGCGGTCTGCCTGGGAGGAACCGGCGGGTCGGCGCTGGGCCCCGGAGAGCAGAGCATGGCCCACCCACAGGAGCACGTCGGCCTGGTCCGCGCCGTCCTCCGCGAGTTCGGCTACGTCACCCGGCCGTTCCACGGAGGCGCGTCCCAGCGCTTCGGCGACCTGGACGCGGACGTGGTGGTCGTCGCGGGTGTCGGCGAGCAGAGTGAGCCCGGGCCCGAGGTCCCCCTCGAGGGCGGACTCGCACACCGCGCGAACCACGGGGTCGGTCCCGTACCCGGCGGGCACCAGGAGCGCGTCGATGTCGGTGCCGCGCAGCACCCTCTTACGATTCCAACCGAAACGCCACATGCTTCCCGAGCCTAAGCGCTGCTCGGCAACCACCCGGACGAGAGGGGCGGCCGCGGCTTCCTCCTCCCCGCGNTACGCGCACCGGGGGCCGGTCAGTCGGCGCGGGCGCCGACCTCGGTCCCGGACGGCTCCTCACCGCGGCCCGAGCGCTGGGCGACGCGGTGGCTGACCACGTGCAGGGTCAGCAGGGCCACGGCGAGCACGGACCCTGCGAGCACGAACCAGTAGTGGTGGACACCGAGCGAGAGCACGGTCTGGAAGAGGCCGGTCCACTCGGGGGCGATCATCACCAGCAGCGCGGCCGTGATCAGCCCGAGGCGTTCGACGATCATGACCCTTCGCAGGAAGAACCCTTCGATCGCCACCGCCGTGGCGGCCAGGGCAACACAGCCGGTGACCACGGCGATCACCACGTCGATCACGGGTCCGTCCAACGCCATGAGCGCGGAGTAGGCCATCAGGAACGGGATCAGGTAGAGCCCCTTGGCGAACTTCCACGCGGACACACCCGACCGCATCGGCTTCGCCCCGGCGATGCCAGCCGCGGCGAACGCGGCGAAGGCCACCGGTGGGGTGACGTTGGAGTCCTGGCTGAACCAGTACACGATCATGTGCGCGACGATCAGCGCCAGGCCGAGTTCCTCCAGGGCGGGACCGGCCAGGATCACCAGCACCACGTAGGAGGCCGTGACCGGCAGCCCGATGCCGAGGACCAGAGAGGCCAGGGCGACCATGAGCAGGGTCAGGAACAGGCTTCCGGCGAACGCGGTGACGAGCACGTTCGAGAAGACCAACCCGAGCCCGGTCAGGCCCACCATGCCGACGATGATGCCGGCGACGGCGCAGGCCACCGACACCACCAGGGTGTTGCGCGCGGCCGTCACGAAGATCTCGAAGAAGTCGCGCACGCTCAGTCGGCTGCTCACCCTCACCATCGCGACCACGAGCAGCGCACCGCAGGCGTAGAGCCCGGCTTGCGCGGGGTGCACGTAGTTGAGCAGAAGCACGATGAGCAGTACGAGCGGGGCCAGGAAGTGCCAGCCGGCCTTCATCACGGTCGAGAACCGGGGCACCTCGTCGGCACCCAGCGCACCGATCCGGTACTTGCGGGCGAGGATGTCCACGAACAGGAACATCACCGCGAAGTACATGACCGCCGGGATGATCGCGACCTTGACGATGTCGGCGTAGGGCACGCCGAGGCGCTCGGCCATGATGAACGCGCCGGCGCCCATGATGGGCGGCAGGATCTGGCCGCCGGTGGACGCGGCGGCTTCCNACCTTCTTCATCAGGGGGATCGTGAACGGGCCGGACGTGACGACGTTGGCGATGGCGCTGCCGTTGATGGAACCCATGAGCGCACTGGCCAGTACTGCACCCTTGGCCGGACCGCCGACCATCCGCCCGGTCAACACGTAGGCCAGACCGACGAAGAAGTTGCCGCCGCCGCTCTTGGACAGGATCGCGCCGAACAGGATGAAGACGAACACGAACGTGACGACCACGCCGAGAGTCATCCCGTAGATGCCGTCGTTGCCCAGATAGCTGTGGGTGGCGATGCGCTGGACCGTGGCGCCGGTGTGCCCGAATTCGCCGGGGATCAGTGGTCCGAGCCACGCGTAGTACATGAACAGCACCACCAGGATCACCATCACCCAACCGACCGCGCGGCGTGTGGCCTCCAGCAGCACGAGGATCGCCAGCAGTCCCATGATCCAGTCGATGTCCTCGTAACCGCCGGCGCGCGAGGCCAGGTCGGCCTGGAACACGATCGGGTAGAGGCTGGTGACCACGGCCAGCCCGATCGCGGCGGCGTCGATGACCAGTCCGATCGCGCCCCGGGTGCGGTTGCCGGGGGTGTCGAGTACGCCGCCGTCCTCGTCCTCGGCCATCTTGAGCGGCGGCATGATGAGGAAGACCAGCAGCATCACGAACATCAGGTGCACGAGCCGCTGCTGACGCGCGTCGACCCCGGCCGCCAGTGCCACGTAGAGCTGGAACGCGGTCAGGGCCGTGGCCAGCACGAGCACGAGCACGCCCACGACGTCGGCGGCGCGCCCGGTGCCCCAGCGCTCACCGGCGATGCGGCTCCAGACGGGAGGGAGCTGCTCGTCGCGCCCCTCGATGTCGGGGAGGGCGTCGGCGGAGGTCCTGGTCGTTCTGTGCCCGGACCCGAACGCGGGTCCGTGTGCGGCCTCCGCGGTGTCGGTTCCCTCGGTGGGGTCGGGGCCCTCGGGTACCTCGCCCCGGTCCTGTCTCGGGCTGTCGGTCATGGTCCACCTCGGGTGGTTCGGCGGTTCGGGATCGTACGGGGGGCGGGGGCTCGGGGTGGGCGCGGGGGCGTGCGGGGATCAGCAGTCGGGCCGGGGGCCGCCGTCGAGCCAGAGGCGCAGGGTCGAGACGCGGACCGGTTCGACGGTGACTCGCTGCCCCGACAAGCACGGCGACAGTTCCACCTCGGTGCCGGGTACCCGGAGCCGGTGGTCGACATCGGCCGATCCGACCCGCAGGACCANCGAGGTCCTCCACGACCCACCACGGCCCGTCGGCGCGGCCGCTGCCCTCGCCGGGGATCTGCCCCATCCCGGCTCCGAACTGGCGGAGCCGCGTGGCGTCCACGACGAGGCGGCCGTCCTCGACCAGGAGATCCTCCTCGACGGGCAGCCCGTCGATGGAGTGTGTGTAGGCCACGGTCAGGGCCTCGCCCTCGGCGAGCGGCAGGTGGCCCAGGTCCCGGCCCTCGTCGCTGACGCGCAACGCGGGCCGGGCCGGCCAGAGCAGGAGCGCAACGGCGAGGACGGTCGCCGCCAACGCCCCGGCCCGCATCCACCGGGAGCGCACAGTGCTATTCCTGTACGTCCTCGGGGACCTCGACGTCCTGCTCCTCGTAGAAGCGCTGGGCGCCCGGGTGCACCGGCACGGGTGCGTTCTCGATGCTCTCGGGCACCAGGTACTCCTCGCCGGGGGCGTAGGCGCCGATGACCTCGTCGATGTTGTCGTACATGGCCTCGGTGATCTCGTAGGCCTGGTCGTCGTCGAAGTCCTCCGAGACCACGAGGGCGTTCCAGGTGGCGACGGTGGTGACGTCCTCGTCGACACCCGGGTAGGTGCCGCCCTCGATGGTGTGCTCGGTGTAGTCGCCGTCACCCTCGACGATCTGGTCGAGCTCCTCGTCGCACATGGGGATCATCGAGATGTCGTCGGTGGTACCGAGCTCGACGATGCCGGAGTGGCCCTCCCCGACGACCCATGAACCGGCGTCGAGCTGGCCGTTCTGGAGCGCGGTGGCGGTCTCGGCGTAGCCGAGCTGGTCGAGTTCGATGTCGCCCTCGTCGATGCCGAGGCTCTCGAAGACCTGGTTGGTCGTGGTCTCGTTGCCGCTGCCGATGTCGCCGACCGAGTAGCGGGGGGCCCCCNGTCGGAGAAGCACTCGTAGCCCTGGGACTCGGCGATCGAATCCAGAGTGACGGCGTGGAAGACGTTGGGGTAGAGCACCGCGAGCGTGCGCGTCTGGATCTCCTCGCCCTCGAAGTCGGCGGTGCCGCTGATGGCCTGGTCGGCGGAGTCGCCCTGGACGATGGCCAGGTGGGAGTCGCCGGTGTCGATGAGGCGGATGTTCTCCACGCTGGCACCGGTCGCCTCGACGGAGGCCTGATGGCCCTCGAACTCATTCTCGACGATCGTGGCCAGGACCCCTCCGATGGGGTAGTAGACGCCGCTGGTCCCACCGGTGGCGATGCTGAGGTTCTCGACGGGGCCGTCGGCGTTGTCGGCCGGCTGTGAACAGGCGGAGAGCAGGAGGACGCCGGCGGGGATCGCGGCGGCCTTCAGCAGGGAGCGACGCATGGTCTGGGTCCTCTCGGAGGGGCGGGCTGTCCTGTCGGGGGATGTGGCGCGTGCCACTCCGCTGTCGGAAACCTAACCGTCACGCGCCCGTCATCAGTAGTCCCCGCGCGTGGATTTGAGCCTCTTCTGAGGTGGCCGGCGCATCTCTCCCACACGGGCGACGCCCGAGGTCAGGGCCGGTTCGGCCGACCACTCGGCCCGCACGGCTACAGTGGCGCCATGCAACGGGCCCCCTCCCGCCGCGCCGGCAGAGTGCTCCTGCCGGCCTCCGCCGTGCTCGTGCTCTCCCTGGTGCTGACGCTGTCCCACCCGGAGGGCGCACGGGTGCTGCGTGTCTCGGTCGGCACCGGCGGCGCCGGCGGGGTCTACCAGGTCTACGGCGACGGGCTCGCCGAGGTCACGGCCGACTTCCCGAACACCGAGATCTCCACCCAGGTGACCGGCGCGAGCGTGGAGAACCTGGAACTGGTCGCACGCGGCGAGCTCGACGCCGCCTTCACCCTGGCCGACGTGGCGGCGCTGTCGGTGGAGGGTGAGGCCCCCTTCGACGAGCCCCTNGACAACCACACCCACGTGGTGGTGCGGGACGGTTCCCCCTACGAGGAGGTCGCCGACCTGGAGGAGACCCCTGTCTCGGTGGGAGCTCCCGGTTCGGGGACCGAGATGATGGCCGAACGCCTGCTCCACTCGGCCGGCGCCGAAGGGGTGGACCGACGCCGCCTGCCGATCGAGGACTCCGCGGAGGCGCTGGCCGAGGGCCGGATCGAGGCGTTCGTCTGGTCGGGAGGGCTTCCGACCCGCGCTGTGGCCGACCTGGCCGAGGAGACGCCGATCCGCCTGCTGGACCTCGCCCAGCACGTACCCGACCTGGTGGCCGAGCACGGGGAGTACTTCTCCGAGCTGGCCGTGCCCGCACACACCTACCCTGGTGTACCCGCGGTCCGCACCATCGGGGTTCCGAGCCTGCTGGTGGTCGGCGCCCACATGCCTGACGACGACGCCCGCGACCTGACCCGCGTCCTGTTCGAGTCGCGCTCGGAGCTGACCGGCATCCACCCGGTGGCGCTGCACCTGGACACCCGCTCCGCGATCGCGACACTGCCGGTCCCGCTGCACCCGGGGGCGACCCGGTACTACCGCTCCGTCAAGTACGCACACGACCCGTGGACGGTCACGGCGCCTCCGGGAACCTGATGCGCGCGTCGATGCCGTGCGGCTCGGCCGGGCTCAGCGTGAGGCCGCCGCCCTGCATCTCCAGCAGGGTGACCACGATCGACAGCCCCAGCCCCGAACCACCGTGTCCGCCGTCGCGCCAGAAGGGGCGGGGG
>NZ_ANBF01000215.1 GCF_000341025.1 Nocardiopsis salina YIM 90010
ACCACCCGCACCGTGCCCGAAGCCTCCACCAGCACCCGGATGTGCACACCCGCGCCGCCGTACTTGAGAGCGTTGTCGATGAGCGCGTCCAGGGCCTGGTCGAGGGTGCCTTCCACACAGTGCACCGTGGCCGCTGCCTCGCCCGAGCACTCCAGACGGGCCCCGGCGCGTTCGGCGATGGGTAGCCAGGCGGCGACACGGTCCTCGGCGGCCTCCCGGACGTCCTCCTCCACCAGTGAATGGTCGGCGTCCTCGGTTCGCGCCAGGGTGAGCAGGCTGTCGCAGATGCGGGTGAGGCGGTCGACCTCGTCCAGCGCCAGCCNCAGGGACTCCACGCGCAGGCGCAACGCGGCGAGAGGGTTGCGGACCTGGTGGCCGGCGTAGGCGACGAAGGTGCGCTGGCTCTCCAGCATCGAGGAGATGGTGTCGGCCATCCGGTTGAAGGACTCTCCCAGGCGGCGCAGTTCCAGGGGCCCGTCGCGGGCGCGGACCCGCGCGTCGAGGCTGCCCTCGCTGACGGCGCGCGTCGCCTCGTCGAGATGGTCGATGGGACGCAGTACCCACCGGGTCAGGGGGCCGGCCGCTGCGATGCCGACGACCAGTACCGTGAGCGCCACGATCCACACGCCCACCCACTGCAGGAGGATCGCGCGGCGCAGCCCTCCTGTCGGCGAGGCTGTCACGACCACGCCCACGACCTCGCCGGAACCGACCGGCTCGGCCACCACGAGCGGGTCGGTGCGCCACGGCCACACGACGGTGTCCGTGCCCAGCCGCGCCCCGGCCAGAGCGGTACGCACCTCGCCGGGAAGGTCGGCGGGGTCGCCGCGCACGATCTCCTCCAGGCCGGTGCCCTCGAGGTCGTCCCGGGAGGAGGCAACGAGGCGGCCGTCCCGGTCGATGACCACCCCGGCCACGCCGTAGAGCTCGTCGTAGGCGGCCAGTTCCCCGGAGAGCGTTCCGACCGAACCGGTGAGCACCGTCGGTTCGGCGATCCCGGAAAGCCGGGCGGTGTCGTTGATGCGGTCGAGGAGCATCTCGGAGGTACCGCGAGCGGCGATGCTCCCGCTCAGCGGCCAGGCCAGCCCCAGGCACGCGACCACGAGCAGGGTCACGTACACCGTGGTCACACGCCGGCGCATCGTGGTCAGGACCGCCCGGTCCGGGCGGTCCCGGAGGCGGCCGGGGGCGCGGCTCCGACCGCGGCCAGTCGGTACCCCACGCCCCGCACCGTCTCGATGAGACCGGACACCCCGAGCTTGGACCGCAAGGTCCCCACGTGCACCTCGAGAGTGCGCAGCGTGCCCGGCCAGGTGGTGCGCCACACCCGCAGCAACAGCTGTTCCCGGGTGACGACGGCGCCCTCCTCCCGGGCCAGGACCGCCAGGAGGTCGAACTCCTTGCGGGTGAGCTCGATGGGCCCATCGACCCCGGACACGGTGCGCGCGTCAAGATCGATACGGAGGGGCCCCACCCGCACGGCCGGGTCGTGCCGCGGCCGGGTGCGGCGCAGGACCGCCTCCATACGCGCGCAGAGCTCTTCGATCGCGAGGGGTTTGACCACGTAGTCGTCGGCACCCGACCGCAGACCGCGGATGCGTTCGCGCTGGCGGCCGCGGGCGGTGACCATGATGATCGCGGTGTCGCCGAAGTCGTTCCGGTCGCGCAGGCGCCCGCACAGCTCGATACCGTCCATGTCGGGCAGCCCAAGGTCGAGCAGGACGACGTCGACCGGTGCGGCCTCGAGGGCCCCAGCGGCTGTGCGCACCTGGGCGACCTCGAAGCCGCTGCCCTCCAGCGCTCCGGCCAGCGCGTCGGCGAGGCGTACGTCGTCCTCGGCGAGCAGCACCTTGATCATGGCGTCCGGGTCCTCCGGTTGCGTGGTGCGATGTGTCGTTACCGCACCCCAGGGCGTGTTTCGTGCACACCCTAGCCATGAGCTGTGCTGTGGGCCACAGGCGGCCCCGGATCAGCCCCGGCGCACCTCGGCCCCGGGGACGATCTCGGGTGCGCCGTGCTGCACGGCGTCGGCCTCCTGATCGGTGTCCTGTTCCTGGGCGGCGCGCTCGGACTCGATGCCCTTGCGGTAGTACTCGACCTCGCGCTCGACCTGTTCGTCGGACCAGCCCAGCGGCTCGGCCATGAGACGTGCTGCCTCCTCGGCAGCGGCGATTCCGCGGTCCCAGGTCTCGAACGTGATGCGGGTCCTGCGGGTGAGCACGTCGTCGAGGTGGCGGGCGCCCTCGGCCTCGACCGCGTAGACGATCTCCGCACGGAGGTAGTCCTCGGACGCCTCCAGGGGGCGGCCCAGGTCCGGGCGCTCGCGCACCATCTGGAGCAGGTCGCGCGTGGCGGTGCCGAAGCGCCGCAGCAGGTGCGTGATGCGGGAGACGTGCAGCCCCGAGTCACGGGCCAGCTGGTGGCGCTGGTTGACCAGGGCCTGGTAGCCGGAGGCACCGACGAGCGGGAGCTTGTCGGTCACCGACTGAGGCAGGGCCCCGCCCAGTCCGTGTGCGACGGCGTCCACCGCGTCCTTGGCCATGACGCGGTAGGTCGTGTACTTCCCGCCGGCGATGAGCACGAGACCGGGCACGGGGTGGGCGACGGTGTGCTCCCGGGAGAGCTTGGACGTCTCGTCCGACTCGCCCGACAGCAGCGGACGCAGCCCCGCATAGACGCCTTCGACGTCGTCGCGGGTCAGCGGGGTGCGCAGGACCTTGTTGAGGTGGTCGAGCACGTAGTCGATGTCGGCGCGGCTCGCGGCCGGGTGCGCCTTGTCGAGGTCCCAGGCGGTGTCGGTGGTGCCGATGATCCAGTGGCGGCCCCACGGGATCACGAACAGCACGCTCTTCTCGGTGCGCAGGATCATCCCGGAGGAGGCCTGGATGCGGTCGCGCGGGACGACCAGGTGGATGCCCTTGGACGCGCTGACGTGGATCTGTCCGCGCCCGCCGACCATCTCCTGGATCTCGTCGGTCCACACGCCGGCGGCGTTGACGACCTGGCGGGCGCGGATCTGCTTCTCCTCGCCCCTCTCCAGATCCTTGACGGTCGCGCCGACCACGTGCTCGCCCTCGCGCAGGAACCCGACGGCCTGCACTCGCGAAGCGATGTGCGCGCCCAGGCCTGCGGCGGTGCGTAGGACCGTGCTCACGAAGCGGGCGTCGTCGACCTGGGCGTCCCAGTACTGGACGGCGCCGGCCACGGAGTCGCGCTTGAGTGCGGGGAACACACGCAGGGCGCCCGACCGGGACAGGTGCCGGTGCGAGGGCAGCCCGCGGTTGTTGCGGGAGGTGTGCGCGAGCGCGTCGTAGAGCGTCACGCCTGCGCCGATGTAGAAGCGTTCCCAGTGGTGGCTGAACGGGAACAGGAACGGAACCGGGCGTACCAGGTGCGGCGCGATGGTGGTCAGCAGCAGACCGCGCTCGTGGAGGGCCTCCTGCACGAGTTCGATGTCGAACTGCTCGAGGTAGCGCAACCCGCCGTGGATGAGCTTGCTGGATCTGCTGGAGGTGCCGGAGGCGAAGTCGCGCGCCTCGATCAGCCCGACCGAGAGCCCGCGGGATACCGCGTCCAGGGCGATGCCGGCGCCGACGATCCCCCCTCCGACGACGAGGACGTCGAGTTCCTCGTCGGCCATGGACGCGAGAGCGGCATCCCGGCCCTTGGGTCCTAGCCACGTGGTCGCCATGCGGAAGTCCCTTCCATTCGACAGGTGTCTCGGAGGGCGCATACCCGCCACGGGTCCCGTCCACCGGACCGTTCGACATCAGGCTACCCACGCCTCAGATGCCCCATACGACACACGCGTTGCTGACCTGCGAAGACACGCCGAACCTGTGGCCTACCCCACCCGCACCGGGCCCCGCTTGGGACCGGGAGCCTCCGGGTAACCAGCGGACATGTACCGGAAGTTGGGCAGCAGCCACGACAACGTCCTCGCCTACCAAGTGGCGGGGCGGGGGACGCCCAGGGAGATGGCACAGCTCCTGGACGAGGTGAGGGAAGCCGTCGATTCCCACGGGCGCATCCGATTGCTCCTGCGGATGCGCGGGTGGCCGTACGCGGAGCTGTCCACCGTGCGCCACCGTGTCGAGTTCCTGCGCGAGTACGGTGACGGTCTGGACCGCCTGGCGGTCGTCAGCGACGAACGGCTCCTCGGGTTCCTGGCCGACCGGGCCGACCGCTTCACCGGCACCGATCTGCGCTCCTTCAGGACCGAGTGCGAGAACGAGGCCTGGGAGTGGATCGAGACCGGTGCCGACGAGCAGGACGACCCCCGCTGACGGAAGGCCTCAGGAGGCGTCGGCGTAGGCGTGTGCGTAGGCCAGCACGTCGTCCACGTACTCGCCCGAGCGGTTGTAGGCCAGCACCGCGGCCTCCCAGTCGTCGGAGGCGGTGAGGTCTCGTTGGTCGGCGCACAGGTACCGCGCGGCCGTGAGAGAGGCGTCGTCGATGTTGTGGGGGTCGGGTGCGCCACCCTCCAGCGACTCGCCCCAGCGCTCCCAAGTAGCCGGGATGAACTGCATAGGTCCCACGGCCCGGTCCCACTCGGTGTCCCCGTCGTGTTCGCCGTTGTCGGTGTCGGGGATCGCCTGGGTGTCGTTGGTGCCGTCCAGCGGGATCCCGATGACGTCGACGGTCGTGGTGCCGTCCTCGCCGATCTCCCCGCCGGCGAACGTGCCGTGCTGCGACTCCACGTACCCGATCCCGGCCAGGGTCGGCCAGGAGAGTTCGCAGGAAGGGGTATCGGCGTTGACGACCAGCTGGGCCCCGGCATAACCCTCCAGGGCGCGGTGCGGGATCCCGGTGTCGTCGGAGACCTGGTCGAGCCAGGTGTCGTCGGGCCGCGTCGCGGCACCGTCGGGGGCGGCCCGTTCGTCGGCGTCGCCCTCGTCCTGACCGGTGACCTCGGCCCGTTCGGGCGGACCGTCGATCTCACTGCGCGGCGGGGTCTCGATGGTGCCGTCGGAGGGCTCGACCGGCGCACCCGTGGGGGGTTCCCACTCACCCATGGCGGTGGAGACCCGGTCGACCACGTAGAGCACGCCCCCGGTGAGCACCAGGCACACCGCGAGGGTCACGCAGGCCGCGACCACCGGTCCCCGTCCCTTGCGGGCGGTTCCGGATGCACTGCCACCCATGCATGTCCTCCATCGAAGGGTCGTCCCCCGGGTCTGACACGAAATCCCGCCCATGCTCGCACATCGGGCGCCCCCCGAAGCCCGGGGGACGCCCGATGCGCAGAGGGGCCGATCAGCCGTGGGGGTTGACCACGACCTCGACGCGCTGGAACTCCTTGAGGTCGCTGTAGCCGGAGGTGGCCATCGTGCGGCGCAGGGCACCCATGAGGTTCATGGAGCCGTCACTGGTGGAGGCCGGCCCGTGCAGGATCGACTCGAGGCTGCCGATGGTGCCGACCTCGACACGGTGCCCGCGGGGCAGCTCGCCGTGGTGGGCCTCGCTGCCCCAGTGGTAGCCGCGGCCGGGCGCCTCGGTGGCGCGTGCGAGCGGCGAACCGACCATCACGGCGTCGGATCCGCAGGCCAGGGCCTTGGCGATGTCGCCGCTGCCGGTCATGCCGCCGTCAGCGATGACATGCACGTAGCGGCCGCCGG
>NZ_ANBF01000216.1 GCF_000341025.1 Nocardiopsis salina YIM 90010
GCCGAGCACGGAGCGCGTGGTGTGGCCCGACCCGCCGCCGAAGCCCACGAGCACCCCCGCGGCACCGGTGCGCATCAGGTGCAGGGCAGCGGTGTAGGTCGCGCAGCCGCCGACCACGACCGGCACGTCCAGATCGTAGATGAACTGCTTGAGGTTGAGCGGCTCGGCGCGGCCGGACACGTGCTCGGCCGAGACCGTCGTGCCGCGGATCACGAAGATGTCCACGCCGGCGTCGACGACCGCACGGTGGTACTGGGCGGTGCGCTGCGGCGACAGGCGGGCCGCGGTGATCAGGCCGGTGCTGCGGATCTCCTCGATCCTGCGGCCGATGAGGTCCTCCTGGATCGGTGCCGCGTAGATCTCCTGGAGGCGCTTGGTGGCGGCCTCCTCGTCGAGCTCGCGGATCTCCTGGAGCAGCGGCTCGGGGTCCTCGTAGCGGGTCCAGAGACCCTCGAGGTCCAGCACACCCAGACCGCCCTGGCGGCCGACGGAGACCACCGTCTCGGGCGAGGCGACACTGTCCATGGGGCTGACGACCAGCGGCGTCTCGAACCGGTAGGCGTCGATCTGCCACGCGATCGACACCTCTTCCGGGTCACGCGTCCGTCGGGCGGGCACGATCCCGATCTCGTCGAGCTCGTAGGCCCGGCGCCCGTTCTTGCCCAGCCCGATCTCCACCTGAGCCAACGCTTCGATCCCCTCTGACGTGTGTCGCCGGCCCTCGGGGCCGGCGCAGGATTGCGCAGGCGAGTCTATCGGTCCGGGGGAAGGGAACGGTCGGTCCCGGCCTCGCGCAGCAACAGGCGCCCGCCCCGTTGCCCGGGACGGGCGCCTGCCCTGGAGCAGCTGCGGGCCGAGGTGTGCTCGACCTCTGCGATCAGCAGAGCTGTCACCGGGCCCCGTGGCCGGTACACCTAACGCGCGTTGTAGTTGGGCGCCTCGACGGTCATCTTGATGTCGTGCGGGTGGCTCTCGCGCAGGCCCGCGCTGGTGATGCGCATCAACTGGCCGCGCTCGGTCAGCTCCGGGATCGTGCGGGTCCCCGCGTACCACATGGACTGGTGCAGCCCCCCGGTGAGCTGGTGGGCGACGGCGGAGAGCTGGCCGCGGTAGGGCACCTGGCCCTCGATGCCCTCGGGGATGAGCTTGTCCTCGGTGGAGACCTCGGCCTGCGCGTAGCGGTCCTTGGAGAAGGAGCGTCCGCGCATGGCACCGAGCGAGCCCATGCCCCGGTAGGCCTTGTACTGCTTGCCGTTGATGAAGATCAGCTCGCCCGGGCTCTCTTCGACACCGGCGAGGAGGCTGCCGAGCATCACCGTGCTCGCACCTGCAACGAGCGCCTTGGCGATCTCACCGGAGTACTGCAGGCCGCCGTCGGCGATGAGCGGGACCCGTGCGGGGCCGCAGGCGCGGGAGGACTCGAGGATCGCGGTGAGCTGCGGGGCGCCGACACCGGCGACCACTCGGGTGGTGCAGATGGAGCCGGGGCCCACACCCACCTTTACTGCGTCGGCCCCGGCGTCGACGAGGAGCTGGGCTCCGGCACGCGAGGCGACGTTGCCGGCCACGACGTCGGCGCGGGAGTTGGCCTTGAGCTTGGCGATCATGTCGGCCAGGCCGGTGGAGTGGCCGTGCGCGGTGTCGACGACGACGAAGTCGACGCCTGCCTCGACCAGGAGTTTGGCGCGCTCCTCGGCCTCGGCCCCCACACCGACGGCGCCGCCGACGACCAAACGGCCGTCGGCGTCCTTGGTGGCGTCGGGGAACTGCTCGCTCTTGATGAAGTCCTTGACGGTGATGAGGCCGCGCAGCCGGTTGCGGTCGTCCACGAGTGGGAGCTTCTCGACCTTGTACCTGCGCAGCAGCTCGAAGGCCTGCTCACGGGAGACGCCGACCGGGGCGGTGATGAGGCCCTCGGTGGTCATGACGTCGCGCACCGTGCGGGAGCGGTCGTCCTCGAAACGCATGTCGCGGTTGGTGACGATGCCGACGAGCGCGCCCGCGCCGTCGGTGACCGGGACGCCGGAGATGCGGTAGTGGGCGCACAGGCGCTCCACCTCGGCGAGGGTGTCCTCGGGCTGGCACGTGACCGGGTCGGTGACCATGCCGGCCTCGGAGCGCTTGACGAGGTCGATCTGGTCGGCCTGTTCCTCGGCGGAGAGGTTGCGGTGGAGCACGCCGGCGCCGCCCTGGCGGGCCATGGCCACGGCCATGCGCGCCTCGGTGACGGTGTCCATGGCGGCCGACAGCAGCGGGATGCGGAGCTGGATGTTGCGGGAGAGCTGCGTGGTGGTGTCGACGTCCCCGGGCTGGAGGTCCGAGTAACCGGGCACGAGGAGTACGTCGTCGTATGTCAGCCCCGGAGGGAGCAGCTTGTCCCCGTAGTCGCTGTACTCCTGGACCATGACACAACCTCCGCTATCCGGCGTTCACTCGGCGGCAGCCCCGCGTGTCGTCTCATCCTAGGACGTTCACCGGTACTCCCCAGGTGAAACCGGATGTTCGACCGATCACTCCAGGGAGCGTGCGTGCGCAGGCACTGTACGGACACACGAGTCACCCTCGGCCTCCGGTTCACTACGTGAGGTCGGTGGAGAGGCGTCAGCGGCGGACGGGGGCGGTGCGGCCGAGTCGGCAATAACCGCGGGGGCCGGTGGGGCGGGAGGGACAGACGCGCCGGGAGCGTGTGCGGCGGGGCGGCTCAAGGGAGGAGGCGTTGCGCCACGGCCACCTTCCGAAGCCGAGCAATAGCCCTGTGCTGGGCAACCCGTACCGCTCCTGCCGACATCCCAAGGACATGTCCCGTCTCATCCGCTGTCAGACCGACGATCACCCTCATGACGAGCAGTCTTCGCTGCTGGTCGGGGAGCTCGTCGAGTAGTTCTCTGGCCCTCTGGGCCTCGATGACCCGGACCGCCGCCTCCTCCGGGCCGGGACCGTCGTCCGCGCGTTCGGGGAGCGTGTCGGTGGGCACCGTCTCCACTCGGCCCGCCACACGGAGGGTGTCGGCGACCTTGTGGGCCGCGATCCCGTAGACGAAGGAGGCGAAGGGGCGGCCTCTGTCCTCGTACCGGGGCAGCGCCGAGAGCAGGGCGACGCAGACCTCTTGCGCCACGTCGTCGGAGTGGTGGGCGAGTCCGGAGACCCGGGCCAGTCTGGCACGACAGTAGCGGACCACCATCGGGCGGACCTCCCTGAGGAGGGAGTCCATGGCCCCGTCCTCACCCGCAACAGCGCGTGTTCCCAGGTGATTCAGGCCCTGGTCGGGCGCCGAGGCTTCTCCGGCCCCGTGCGCTCCTGGCCGCTTCGCGGCAACGCCACCGTGGGCGCCTGCATCCGTCACGTCAGAAATGATGCCCCGCGCGCGGGACCCGACCGATCCAATGGCGGACTACGGAATGGTTACATTTCGCAGAAAACAGTCGAAATCGCCCACTTGATCCCTGTCGGTCGCGTGTTCCTCATGGTAGTGGACGGGGGGGGGGACCCCGGGGGG
>NZ_ANBF01000217.1 GCF_000341025.1 Nocardiopsis salina YIM 90010
GGGCTTGTCCACGACCAGCGCCTCGGTGGTCAGGAGCATGCCCGCGATGGACGCGGCGTTCTGCACAGCCGAACGGGTGACCTTGACCGGGTCGAGGATGCCCTGGGCAGTGAGGTCCTCGTAGGAGTCGGTCGAGGCGTTGTACCCGTGGCCCACCTCCAGCTCGGAGATGCGGTGCGTGACGACGTAACCCTCGGCGCCGGAGTTCTCGGCGATCCAACGGGCGGGCTCGACCAGGGCGCGGCGCACGATGTCGGCACCGGTCCGGGCGTCGTCGTCCAGGCCCAGGCCCTCCAGGGACTTGGCCGCGTGCACCAGGGAGGCACCGCCGCCGGCGACGATGCCCTCCTCGATCGCCGCGCGGGTCGCCGAGATGGCGTCCTCGAGGCGGTGCTTCTTCTCCTTGAGCTCGACCTCGGTGGCCGCGCCGACCCGCAGGACGGAGACACCGCCGGCCAGCTTCGCGAGGCGCTCCTGGAGCTTCTCGCGGTCCCAGTCGGAGTCGCTGTTCTCGATCTCACCGCGGATCTGGCGGACGCGGTCGTCGACCTCGCTCTGCTCGCCCGCACCGTCGACGATGGTGGTGTCGTCCTTGGTGACGGTGATGCGACGGGCACGGCCGAGGGTCTCCATACCGGCGTTCTGCAGGGTCAGACCGACCTCTTCGGCGATGACCTGGCCGCCGGTGAGAACGGCGATGTCCTGCAGCATGGCCTTACGGCGCTCGCCGAAGCCGGGCGCCTTGACGGCGGCGACGTCGAGCGTGCCGCGCATCTTGTTCAGCACCAGGGCACCCAGGGCGTCGCCCTCGATGTCCTCGGCGATGATCAGCAGCGGCTTCTTGTTCTGCAGGACCTGCTCAAGCAGCGGGAGGAGGTCGTTGAGGCTGCTGATCTTGCCCTGGTGGATCAGGATCAGCGCGTCGTCCAGGACCGCCTCCTGGCGGTCGTTGTCCGTGACGAAGTACGGGGAGACGTACCCCTTGTCGAACTGGAGGCCCTCGGTGAAGTCGAGGTCGAGACCGAAGGTGGGCGCCTCCTCGACGGTGATGACGCCGTCCTTGCCGACCTTGTCGAAGGCCTCGGCGATGAGCTCGCCGATCTGGTCGTCCTGGGCGGAGTTGGTCGCCACGTAGGCGATGTCCTCGCGCTCCTCGATCGGCACGGCGCGCTCGACCAGGGTCTTGGCGACGTGCTCGGCGGCGGAGTCGATGCCCTTCTTCAGGGACATCGGGGAGGCACCGGCGGCCACGCTGCGCAGACCCTCGCGGACGAGGGACCGGGCCAGCACGGTGGCGGTGGTGGTGCCGTCGCCGGCGGCGTCGTTGGTCTTGGTGGCGACCTCCTTGACCAGCTGGGCCCCCAGGTCCTCGTAGGGGTCGTCCAGCTCGATCTCACGGGCGACGGTCACACCGTCGTTCGTGATGGTGGGGGCGCCGAACTTCTTGTCGATGACGACGTTGCGGCCGCGCGGGCCCAGCGTCACCTTGACGGCGTCGGCGAGACGGTCGACGCCGCGCTCGAGCGCGCGGCGGGCGTCGTCCTCGAACTCAAGAATCTTGGCCATGGGTGTGACTCCTCGTCGGGCCGGTGGTGAGAAGAAAGAAAGCATCCCGCCCCGCCCGGCAGAGGGCCGACCGGATGCGGGATGCGTGATCCGTGGTGCGGCGCGGGGCGCCGCTGCGGCTTACTTCTCGACGACCGCGAGGAGGTCGCGCGCGGAGAGGACCAGGTACTCCTCGCCCTCGTACTTGACCTCGGTGCCGCCGAACTTGCTGTAGAGAACGACGTCGCCGACGTTGACGTCGAGCGCGACGCGGCTGCCCTTGTCGTCGAGCTTGCCCGGGCCCACGGCCAGGACCTCGCCCTCCTGGGGCTTCTCCTTGGCGGTGTCCGGGATGACCAGGCCGGACGCGGTGGTCTGCTCAGCCTCCAGGGTCTTGACCACGACGCGGTCCTCGAGCGGCTTCAGCACGGTCTTGGTGGCGGTCGACACTGTCTGACCTCCCCCTTCACAGGTTCTGGTGACTTGCACTGCGGCCCGCGGGGACGCGGACCGTCTACGAGAAAAAGGGGCGACCGCGGCGGCCTGTCGTCGCGGGTGCCAGACCGGCCTCGTCGCGGTTAGCACTCTACCCCCGAGAGTGCCAGAATGGAAATGTGACCGTGATCCCCGACGGGGGAGCCTCACTCACCACCACAGAAACCGCCCACGGGGGGATCCATGCACGCGGCCGCGTTCGAGGCGTTGCTCACCGAGGCGGGGCGGGAGGTCCTGGGAGGGATCGACCCGGCGGAGGCGGCGAAGGACCGCCTCACGGTGGCCTCGCGCCTGCGCACGGAGCCCGCCGTCACCGCGCTGGCCCCGGACCTACCCGTTTCCGACCTGGTCAACGCACTCCTCACCCAGATCACCCTCCGTGAACGCGCACAGGCCAAGTTCGGGGACCGCGCGACCTCGATGTTCTTCACCCCCGACGGTGCAGAACAGGCCACCCGGGCGAGCGTGGCCGCCTACCGGGCCGGGCGCATTGCCGCGGCGGGCGTGGAACTCTCCGGCTCCCGCCCGGCCGGTGACCTGTGCTGCGGCATCGGCTCCGACCTGCTCGCACTCGCCGAACGCGGGGTTGCGGTCGAAGGCATCGACCTGGACCCGCTGACGGTGGCAGTGGCGCGAGCCAACATCGCGGCGCTGGGACTGGAGGACCTCGCCTCGGTACGGCAGGGGGGCGGGNGTCAGCGCCGTCGAACCCGGGCGGCACCCGGCGCTGTGCTGCGATCCCGCACGCCGGGGCGGGCGCGGGCGCGTGTTCGACCCCGAGTCCTACTCCCCGCCGTGGGGCACGGCCGTGGAGCTCGCGCAGGGATCGGAGGCGGCCTGCCTGAAGGCGGCACCCGGCCTCCCCCACGAGGTACTCCCGGAGGAGGCCTCGGCCGAGTGGATCTCGGTGGACGGCGAGCTGAAGGAGGCCGCGCTGTGGTTCGGGGCGCTCGCAGAGGACCCCCGACGTCGCGCGACCGTGCTGCACGAGCGCCCGGGCCTGCGCGAGCGCGAGGGGGAGATCGCCCAACTGGAGGCCGATCCGGACGCGGGGCCAGCACCGGTGGCCGGGGCGCGACGGTTCCTGTACGACCCGGACCCGGCCGTGGTCCGCTCGCACCTGGTCGCGGAAGCGGCGGCGCGGGTGGACGGCGCGCTGCTGGACGAGCGCATCGCCTACTTCACCGCCGACCGATCCGAGGTCTCGCCGCTGTGGCGGGTGCTGGAGATCGACGCGGTCATGCCGTTCTCCCTGAAGAAGCTCCGGGCGGCGCTGCGTGAACGCGGGGTGGGGACCGTGACGGTCAAGAAGCGCGGGTCGGCGGTGGACACCGAGCGGCTGCGGCGCGACCTGAGACCGTCCGGCCCGGAGGCGGCGACGGTGGTCCTGACCCGGGTCGGGGACCGTCCTTGGGCGCTGGTCTGCCGCGAAGTGGAGTGAGGACGCAAGCCCCTGGACCACGGGCGTTCCGGATCGTTATGCGAGAAGGGCGGAAGTTCCTGCGCCCCCTGGGGGTGGAGGGCCCGCGTTGGTTAGGCTTGGACACGAACCCTTCCCTTCTCATGGATTCCCCCGGAAGGCCCCATTGAGCGACCCGCGACGCGGTTCGACCGGCTCAGCCATCCTGCCCGCACTTAACACCCTCAGTCACACTTGCGTCACAGTGCGGCGGTACCTGTGCGGGGCGGAGCCCGCCCCGGGGAGCATCGAGAGTCCCGACCGCCCGGACCATTCGTCCACTCCCCGGGCGTGTTCGGGAGCGCCGAAACCATAAGGAGCACCTCGGTGGAACAGACCAATCACAACTTCCTCAACGGGGGAGGTCAGGCCGGGATCTCCGACCGGATGCGCGACCTTCTCTCCCAGGCCGCGCAGGAGCACACTTCCGAGCAGAAGTCCCAGGGGGCGGTCAGCGAGGAGATGCGCCAGCGGTTGGAGGGCATGGAGTGGCTGCTGCGCGAACTGCGCGAGCGCGAGCTGAACTCCCTGGCCGAGTCGATCGACAAGGTCGACGGCCGTATCGACGATTTCCTCGCCCGTCCCCCGGAGTGGGCCGAGACCCTCGCGGAGCACATCGAGCTCGTCGGGCAACAGGTCAAACCCCTCGCTGACCTGCCGTCGCTGCGCGCCGACACCCACCGCGTCGCCGGGCACCTGGACACCGCCCTCACCCGCCTCCAGCGCATGGCCGAGACCGGCAACAAGACGGCTGAGCAGGTCGACGCGCTCGGTGAGCGGCTGTCCGGCCTGAGCGAGACCGTCGAGACCCGCCTGACCTCCCTGGACGAGGCCCTGGCCTCGCTGTCGGAGCGCACCGAGGCGGTCGAGGCCACGCTCAACACCCTCAGCGAGTCCTCCGGCGAGCGGCACGAGACGCTCACCGAAGCCCTCGCGCAGAACAAGGACGCGATCACCGAGTCGCTGACCAACGGCAAGGACGAGCTCGCCGAGGCCGTCAAGGAGGGCCGCGAGGCGCTTTCCACGGCTCTGGCCGAGGCCCGCGACGCCCTGTCGGCCGCCGGCACCCAGCTGGGCGAGGACGTCACCGGCAAGCTCGACACCGCCGCCGCGGAACTGCGCACGTTCGTCGAGGAGCGAACCGCCGAGCAGCACTCCACGCTTCTGGAGCGGTTGCAGGAGAACACCGGCGAGCTGGGTGAGCGCACCACGAAGCTCGCCGAGGAGCTCGAGGCCCTCTCCACGGCCGAGAAGGAGCGCCACGAGGCGCTGCACACCGGCCTGGACGAGCGGGCCGAGGCCGCCAAGGAACGCCACGACCGGCTCCCCGAGAGCGTGGGCGAGCTCAGCACCCTCGCCGAGGAGAACCACGCCGAGGCCACTGCTGCCGTCGCGGACCTGACCGGTTCGCTGGCCAAGATCCGCCAGACCCACGAGTCCTCCCTCAACGACCTGCGCGCGCACCTGCGTCAGCGCCTGTCCGAGGTGACCGAGCAGATGGAGCTGGCCCGTACCGAGGCCCGCGAGCAGGACGAGGCCGCCGCCGAGCGGCTGCGCGAAACCCTCACCGAGCGCACGGACTCCCTGTCGACGCGGGTCGCCGAGGACGCGGAGAAGGTCGCCGCCGATCTCGCCGAGCTGCGCACGTTCGTGGAGGAGCGCACCGACCGTTCCGCCGACGAGGACGCCGAACGCCACCGGTCCCTGACCGAGGCGCTCACCGAGCAGGTCGAGACGCACCGCACCGCCCTGGACGAGCGCCTGGAGCGCCAGCGCGAGTCCCTCACCGGCAAGGTCGACTCGCATCTGTCACAGATCACCGGCAAGGTCGACCACGAACTGGGTCGGCTCACCGACCGCTTCGACACCTTCGAGGGGCACTTCGAGGGCAGCTTCGAGGCGGTCGAGGGCAAGCTCGACCGGGTCGACGGGCGCCTGGACGGGCTCAACGGGCGCGTCAACGGCGTCGAGGGCCAGTTCGAGGGTGTCAGCGGGCACTTCGAGGGCGTCGACGGGCGTATGGAGGCCATCGACGACCGGCTCGAGGCCCTCAACCAGCGCCTCAACCAGCTCCCGCAGACCATGGAGGTCAGCGAGCTGCACCGACGCCTCACCGAGCTGGTGGAGCGCCCGCTCGTCGACAACACCGACAAGCTCGACGAGATCGACTCCCACGTCACCTCCGCCGTGGAACCCGTCCTGCGCGAGCTCAAGCAGCGCCCGGACCGCCGTGAGTTCGAGGAGACCGTCAGCGAGGCGGTGGAGAACTCCCACGACGACATGAGCAAGCGCCTGGCCTCCCTCGAGGAGACCGTGCTCGCGCTCGCCGAGGCGCTGCTGCGTCCGGGCCGCGACGGCAAGAAGA
The DNA here is from genome assembly GCF_000341025.1 of Nocardiopsis salina YIM 90010. Lineage (GTDB taxonomy): Bacteria > Actinomycetota > Actinomycetes > Streptosporangiales > Streptosporangiaceae > Nocardiopsis > Nocardiopsis salina. The sequence goes on from NZ_ANBF01000217.1 coordinate 5,865, forward strand.
AGCGCCGCAGCGACGACGACGAGGACGACGAGTAGCCACTCGCCCGACGGGGCCCGGCCGCACCGCGCGGCCGGGCCCCGTTCCATGCGCGTTCGAGTTCATCGATGGCCCCGAACAGGCGAAGAGCATTCTCCGGGCTGCGCAGGAGGTGGAGCACCTCCCCGAACGCCTCGTACCCGGACAGGGGAAGCATCACCACCGGCTCGCGACCTGCCCCGGTACGACGACCTCCTCACGATCGTCGACGACAGCATCGGGCAGGTCCCCGAGGCCCTCCTCCGGGCTCCCGGTCATTCACGATCCTCATGGCCGTCGGTGTCCATCGTGCGTCATGACTCAGGCGCGCGGACGCGTTCCTGCGCCGGTGGGCGGGTAGGGAACGGGTCGAGCCCCTCAGCGAAGCCACACCACCTCGGCGGTAGGGAGGCGCGCACATGGCACGCACCGTTGCGCACAAGCTGATCGGCGACCATCTGGCCTGGGGCGACATGGTCCCCGGTGAGGAGATCGGGATCGCCGTCGACCAGACGCTCACCCAGGACGCGACCGGCACCCTCGTCATGCAGGAGCTGGAGGCACTGGGCCTGGACCGGGCGGCCACGCAGCGCAGTGTCCAGTACGTGGACCACAACCTGCTCCAGGCCGACGAGAAGAACGCCGAGGACCACACGTTCCTCCACTCCGGGTGTCGGCGCTACGGGCTCTGGTACTCCAAGGCCGGCAACGGAGTGTCCCACCCGACCCACATGCAGCGGTTCGGGATCCCGGGCGCCACGATGGTCGGTTCCGACTCCCACACCTGCGCGGCCGGGTCCCTGGGCATGCTCGCGATCGGGGTCGGTGGCCTGGAGGTGGCGCTGGCGATCGCCGGGCGTCCACTGCGCCTGCGTATGCCCCGCATCTGGGGTGTGTACCTCGACGGCGAACTCCCCGAATGGAGCTCGGCCAAGGACGTGATCCTGGAGATGCTGCGCCGCCACGGTGTCTCCGGCGGCGTGAACCGGATCATCGAGTACCACGGGCCCGGAGTCGAGACACTCACCGCCATGGACCGCCACGTCATCGCGAACATGGGCGCGGAGCTGGGCGCGACGACAACCGTGTTCCCCTCCGACGACGCGGTGCGGTCGTTCCTGCGCGCGCAGGGGCGAGAGGACGACTTCCGTGAGCTGGCCGCCGACCCGGGGGCCGAGTACGACGACCACGAGCACATCGACCTGTCGCGGGTCGAACCGCTGATCGCTGCGCCGTCCTCGCCGGGCAACGTGGTTCCGGTACGCGAAGTGTCGGGACGGGAGGTCAGCCAGGTCGTGATCGGGTCGTCGGCCAACCCGGGCCACCGCGACTTCGCGGTAGCCGCGGAGATGGTGCGCGGGCGGCAGACCGACAGTTCCGTGAGCTTCGACGTCAACCCGTCGTCGAGGCAGACGCTGTCCGACCTGACCAAGGCCGGCGCGGTTCTCGCCCTGATCAACGCGGGCGCGCGCATCCACCAGGCCGGGTGCCTGGGATGCATCGGGATCGGGCAGGCGCCCGCGGTGGGCCGCAATTCGCTGCGCACGTTCCCCCGCAACTTCCCGGGGCGTTCGGGGACCAAGGAGGACTCGGTCTGGCTCTGCTCGCCCGAGACCGCGGCCGCGTCGGCACTGACCGGTGTCATCACCGACCCGCGCGACCTGGCGGACGAGCTCGGGATGGAGTACCCGCGCCCCGAGCAGCCGGACCCGGCGACGGTGAACACGGCGATGTTCGTGCCACCGCTTTCACCGGAGGAGGCCCGCGAGGAGGAGCTGGTGAAGGGGCCGAACATCTCCGCCCTTCCCGACCTGACCGAGCTCCCGGACCGTATCGAGGCGCCCGTGATGCTCAAGACCGGGGACGACGTCTCGACCGACGAGATCTCCCCGGCCGGGGCACGCGCCCTGCCGTTCCGTTCCAACATCCCGAAGCTGGCCGAGTTCACGTTCACGCAGATCGACCCCGACTACCCGCAGCGGGCGGCGGCGACCGCGGACACGACCGGCCACATCATCGTGGGCGGGGAGAACTACGGCCAGGGGTCCTCGCGCGAGCACGCCGCCATCACACCCCGCTACCTGGGTCTGCACGCGGTCATCGCGAAGTCGTACGCGCGCATCCACTGGCAGAACCTGGCCAACTTCGGGGTACTGGCGCTGGAGTTCACCGACCCCGCCGACCACGACCGCATCTCGGCCGGCGACGTGCTGGTCCTGGACGGCCTGCGCGACGCCCTGGCCTCCGGCGGGCCGCTGACGGCGGTGGGACGTGACTCGGGCGAACGCTACGAGCTGCGCCACAACCTCTCTCCCCACCAGGTGGACTCGGTGCTCGCCGGTGGCGAGATCCCCCTGATGAGGAGAGAGTTGAGCTGATCCCGCAGGTCAGACGGTGAAGACGACCTTGCCGAAGAGGTCGCCCTCCGCCATGGCCTGGAAACCCTCCTTCGCGCGGTCCAGAGGCAGGACCCGGTCGATGCCGGGGCGGAGGCCGGTCGCAGCGAGCATGCGGGTCAGAGCCTCCAGCTCCGGCTTGGTGCCCATGGTCGACCCGATCACCCGCAGCTGCAGGAAGAAGACCCGCTTCAGCTCCGCCGAGGGGGCGTCGCCACTGGTCGCGCCGCAGGTGAGGATCGCACCGCCGGGCTTGACGGCGCGCAGCGAGTGCTTCCAGGTGGCCTGGCCGACGGAGTCGAAGACCGCGTCGACCCGCTCGGGGAGGCGCTCGCCGGAGGCCAGGACGGCGTGCGCGCCCAGGCCACGGGCCCGCTCCCGCTTCTCCTCGCTGCGGCTGGTCACGTACACGCGGTGCCCCACGTGGGAGGCCAGGGTGATGAGCGCGGCCGAGACCCCGCCGCCGGCGCCCTGCACCAGGATCGAAGAACCGGGGTTCAGGTCGGCCTTGCCGAAGAGCATGCTGTAGGCGGTCAGCCAGGCGGTGGGCAGGCAGGAGGCCTCCTCGAAGGAGAGCTCCGGGGGCTTGGGCACGAGGTTCTGGCGGGGCACGAGCACCTTCTCCGCAAAGGTGCCGTCATAGACCTCGGAGAGCAGGGAGGGTTTCACGCCGGCCTCGACACCGCCGGCCGTGGGGTCGCCGACGAGGCCGTGCACGACGACCTCGTTGCCGTCCTCGTCCACCCCTGCGGCGTCGCAGCCCAGGACCATGGGGAGCTGGTCCTCATTGAGGCCCACACCGCGCAGGCTCCACAGGTCGTGGTGGTTGAGGGAGGTGGCCTTCACGCGGACGGTCGTCCACCCCTCGCGCGGTTCTGGGTCGGGGCGCTGCCCGTCCTCGAGCGCGGAGACCGGGTCCTCGGTGTCGAATCGTGCTGCTGTGATCGCGAACATACCCGGCACCCCATCACACGCCGGCGAATGGTTCCAGGCCCGGGGCAGCTGCACGGGCACGCCGGTCAGCCACCCCGCGAATCACACCCGCAAGGACGCGGCACGCGTTCCGGCGGGTGCTCCGGTCACCTCTTCCTCTTGGCCTTCACGCCGCTCATGACGGCGATGAAGACGCAGAGGGCGATCGCGATCAGCAGTACGGTACTCACGTCCGGTCTGTGCCTCTTCTCCGGTTGCTGCGGTGCGGGGCGGCGGCCCGTCCTGCTCAGGGGCCTCCCCGATGGTGTCAGAGGCCGGGGCGCTCAGACCGCGAGAGGCATGGAGACCGGGAGCGAGGTGTCGGTGGCCAGGTCGAGCGACGAAGGCGGCAGGCCGGCGGCCACGACCTCAGCACCGAGCGCGGCGATCATCGCCCCGTTGTCGGTGCACAGGCGCGGGCGCGGAATGCGCAGTTCGACACCGGCCTCGGCGCAGCGCTGCTCGGCCAGGGCGCGCAGCGCGGAGTTGGCCGCGACACCGCCGCTGATGACGAGGGTGCTGACGCCGTTCTCCACGCAGGCGTCGACGGCCTTGCGGGTGAGCACGTCCACGACCGAGTCCTGGAAGGCCGCGGCGATGTCGGCGACCACGAGCGGGTTCCCGTACCGGTCCGCGTCCTCGACGTGGCGGGCCACGGCGGTCTTCAGCCCCGAGAAGGAGAAGTCGTAGGTGCCGTCGCCCCACTTGCCGCGCGGGAACCGCAGCGCCGACGTGCTGCCGCGCTGCGCGGCCTTGTCGATGTGCGGGCCGCCGGGGTAGGGCAGCTCGAGCAGGCGGGCGACCTTGTCGTAGGCCTCGCCCGCGGCGTCGTCGACGGTGTCGCCGAGCGAGACCACATCGGTGGCCAGGTCGTTGACCTGCAGCAACGAGGTGTGCCCGCCCGAGACCAGGAGCGCGATCGCCGGCTGGGGCAGCGGCCCGTGCTCGAGCTGGTCGACGGCGACGTGGCCGACGAGGTGGTTGACGCCGTAGAGGGGCTTGCCCAGTGCCATGGCGTAGGCCTTGGCGGCGGAGACCCCCACGAGGAGGGCACCGGCGAGCCCGGGGCCCGCGGTGACGGCGACGGCGTCGACGTCGGCGGCCTTCACCCCCGCGGAGTCGAGGGTCCGCTGGACGGTGGGCACCATCGCCTCCAGGTGGGCGCGGCTGGCCACCTCGGGCACGACACCGCCGAAGCGCACGTGCTGCTCGACGCTGGAGGCGACCTCGTCACCGAGCAGTTCGTGTCCGCGCACCAGACCGACACCGGTCTCGTCGCACGAGGTCTCGATCCCGAGGATCAGCGGGTGGTCGCTCATCGGTCCTCCTCCCGGCCGGAACCGGCCTCGTCGACGCGGCGCATGACGATCGCGTCGGCGCCCTTGTAGTAGCCGCGCCGTACCCCGATCCGGTCGAAGCCGAAGTCGGAGTAGAGCTTCTGGGCACGCGGATTGTCGTCGCGCACCTCCAGGAACATGTGGGTGATGCCGCGCCGCCCGGCCTCGTCGAGCAGTTCGGTGAGCAGGGCGCGGCCCACTCCGCTGCCCCACAGCTTCCGGTCGACGGCCATGGTCTGCACGTCGCCCTCGGGCGGGACCGCGCGCAGGCCCGCGTAGCCCACGACCGCGCCGTCGGACTCGGCGACGACGTAGTGGCGGCTGGGTTCGGCGAGTTCGCTGAGCAGGACGTTCTGGCTCCAGGCGTCCTCGGGGAACAGGGCGTTCTCCAGCGCCATGACGGGGCCGACGTCGGCGAGGTTCATGGGGCGCAGGCGCACCGGGCTCACTTCACCCACTGGCGCACCTTCTTCGGTCCGGCGGGGGCGGCGGCATCGGGGCGGCGCAGGTACAGCGGCAGGGGTTCGGGCAGGGCCTCGCCACGGTGCAGGCGGTCCAGGGCGAGCTCGGCCATGGCGGAGGCGTCCGGAAGCAACGGCTCGGGGCGGGCGGCTGCGTCACCGAGCACGTCGGCGTACATGCGCGCTCCGTCGCCGACCAGCGGGAGCCCGCCCGTGTCCAGCTCGGCCGGCCTGGCGACCCCGATCTCGCCCACACGGGTGCGGTGGTCGTCGTAGCGGGCCCAGAAGACCTCCTTGCGACGCGCATCGGTCATCGCCACGAACGGCTCGGTGCGCCCGGTGGCCAGGGCCAACGCGTCCAGGGTGGCGACCCCGTGGCAGGGGATGCCGAGCCCGTCGGCGAGGGCGTGCGCGGTGGCGAGTCCGACCCGCAGGCCGGTGTAGGGCCCGGGGCCGATGCCGACCGCGATCGCGTCGAGGTCGGCCGGGGTGAGTCCGGCCTCGGTCGTGATGTCGCGGATCGTCGGCGCGAGGAGTTCGCCGTGGCGGCGCGCGTCGACCGATGAGGCCGAGGCACGCAGGGCGAAGGAGCCGTCGGGCGCGCTCTCACCGATCGCCGCGGTGACCGCCGGTGTTGCGGTGTCGAAGGCCAGGAGCAGCACGGGTGACCTGCCTATCCGTTCCCGGGTTCGCCGGGCAGCTCGGCACCGGTCCAGCGGGCGCCCACGGGGCGCAGGTGGACGGTGCGGGTGTCGTCGGGGTGGCGTTCGATGTCGATCTCGAGCCGTTCCTCCGCCAGGCCCTCGGCGACGTCCTCGCCCCACTCCACGACGGTGACGGAGTCGGGGAGGGTCATGTCGAGGTCGATGTCGTCGATCTCGTCGGCACCGGAGAGGCGGTAGGCGTCCACGTGCACGAGCGCGGGCCCGCCGACGAGGGAGGGGTGGATACGGGAGATGACGAACGTGGGTGAGGTGACCGACCCGCGCACACCGAGGCCGTCGCCGAGGCCCTGGGTGAAGGTGGTCTTCCCGGCACCGAGGGGGCCGGAGAGGATGAGCAGGTCGCCCGGTCGTGTCAGGGCGGCCAGATCGCGGCCCAGATCGCGCATGGCGTCGTCGGTGGCGGCGCCGACCGTGCGCGCGTGGGCCCCGTGTGCGGTGGATGTCGCTTCTGTCATGGGGCTCGCTGCTCGTGTCGGATGTGGTCGGGAGGCGGGTTCGGGCCGTGCGGCCGCGGTTCGCGCCCCCGATCCAGGTTATGGCGGGTCCGGCACCTGTGCGGACGGTTCTCCGGTCCCGGGCTCAGGGGAGCGCGGTGTACTCGCGCGGGACCCGGACGCCGACCCTGGTGACGATCTCGTAGGGGATCGTGTCGAGCACGGCGGCCCAGTCCTGTGCGGTGGGGGCGCCGGGTTGCCGGGAGGGGTCGCCGAAGAGGACCGCGTACTCCCCCGCCGACACGTCGTCGTCCCCGACATCGACAACGAACTGGTCCATGCAGACTGTTCCCGCGATGGTGCGGGACCGGTCGCCGAGCAGGACGGGGCCCCGGTTGGTGGCGGCGCGGGGCACCCCGTCGGCATACCCCAGGGGCACCAGGGCGAGGGAGGTCTCGCGGTCGGTGACGTAGCGGTGACCGTAGGAGACGCCGCTGTCGGGCGGGACACGCTTGGTCAGGGCGACGCGGGACTCCAGGGTCATCGCCGGACGCAATCCGGGCACGTCGAGATCGGGGATCGGGCACAGTCCATAACCCGCGATCCCAGCGCGTACGAGATCGAAGCGGGCCTCCGGCAGAGTGAGGAGCGCCGCGGAGTTGGCGATGTGGCGCACCTCGGGCTCCAGACCGGCCTTGTCGACGGTCGCCAGGGCCTCGTGGAAGGCGTCCAGTTGCAGGGCGATGGAGGGGTGGCCGGGTTCGTCGGCGCAGGCGAAGTGCGACCAGATACCGCTGACCTTGATGGTCCCGTCGGCCTCTGCGCGGGCGGCGGCCGCCACGACTCGCTCCCAGTCGCCCGGGCAGACCCCGCCGCGGTTGAGCCCGGTGTCGGTCTTGAGCTGGACGCGGGCGGTGCGGTCGAGTCGTCGGGCCTCCGACACGACCGTCTCCAGGACCGCCATGTCGCTCACGCCGAGGTCGAGGTCGGCCGCGATGCCCTCACCGACCGGTTCGCCCGGCGGGATGATCCAGGACAGCACGGGCGCGCTGATACCGGCGCGGCGCAGCTCGAGGCCTTCACCGATGTGGGCCGTGCCCAGCCAGGTGGCGCCGCCGGCGAGCATGGCGTGGGCGGCCTGCACCATGCCGTGCCCGTAGCCGTCGGCCTTGACGACACCCATGAGCGGGGTGCCACCCGCACGCTCCTTCAGGAGCCGGGCATTGCCGGAGAGCGCTCCGAGATCGACGCGGGCGCGCGCGAAGTGTGCCATACCCTCCAGTCTTCCACGCCTGGGTTACCTCTGAAGACCTGCGGGTATGTGCCTTTCGACCGAATTTCACGCCCTGAAGAGGGAAATCGGTATGAGCGAAATCGGAAGTGAACGGGCCGTCAACGTCTCTCGGCTCTGGTCCGGTGGGCTCGCCACCGCCGTCGTCGCGACACTGGTGGTCCTCGCTGGAACGCTCGTCTTCCGCGGTGTCTTCGACATCCCCGTCCTCGCTCCCGAGGAGGCCGGGTATCTCGGTGACACGAGCACCGCCGCCTACGCTCTCCTGGCCGGCGCGATCGCGCTCGTCGCAACCGCGCTGCTGCACATGCTGTTGCTGTCGGCGCCGCGTGCGCTGACCTTCTTCGGCTGGATCATGGGCTTGGCCGTCGCGATCGCGGCCGTCACCCCGTTCAGCCAGGTCGCAGAGGTCCCGAGCCAGCTGGCGACCGCCGTGATCAACCTGGTCGCCGGTATCGCGATCGTGACGCTGCTGCGCAGTGTGGGCCGCACCGCGGTCGTGCGCTCACCGGCCGCCGAGGAGAAGTCGCCGACCACCGCACCCAACGCCCCGGCCGCCCCCGAGGGACACCCGAACCAGGCCGAGCAGGGGCCCGCGCTGCAACAGGAGGGCATCCTCCCCGACGTGAGCCAGGAGGAGTACCGTGCCGCGGAGCTGCGCGCCCGGCGCCAGGACGCCGAGGAGGAACGCGCCAAGGACGGGCCCCGGCCGGAGTGAGGCAGGGGGACACACCAGACACGTGAGAGGTGGGGGTGGAGCCGGCCGGCTCCACCCCCACCGTCGTGTGCGGGCCCGTGCAGAACCCGCGCGCCGGAACCTGCGTCACACAGGTACGCACAGGGCCGGTGACCCGATCGTGTCCCGAGTGCCCGAGAATGTGTACCTGCCCCTCTTCCGCCCCTCGAGGAGATCGACGTGGCCCACTACGAGATCGACCCGCAGCAAGTCTCCACCGTGCTGAGCGAGACCGGTGAGCTCCTGGGTGACGAGGACGGCTCGGACGGGCTCGCCGGATCCCTGACGTCCATCGAGTCCACCCTCCTGTCGTTGGAGCAGGGGACCCAGAGCACCCCCATCACCATCGCCCTGGGCGAGTTCGGCGGCCACTACCTCGAGATGGTGTCCGACATGCTCAGTCTGACCGGCAGCGGGATCCAGGGCACCCATGACGCGACCACGCACTACATCAGCGGCGACGAGGAGATGGCCCGGCAGGCCCAGTACGACGCCGGGGCCATCGACGAGTCCAACGCCCTGCCGGCCGACAACCGGTGACCCGCCGCCCCCACCACCCCTGAGCCCGGAGGAGAACCCCCGTGAGCCGCGACGTCGTCGCCCTCCTCGAACGCGCCCCCACTTCCCGCATCCTCATCGACGCGGTCTGCGCGGCCAACCCGGCCCTGCGTGTGCGTCCCGTCGCCGACGGTGCGGCCGTGTACCTGTTCGAGAACTCCGGACGCCTGGTCATCGCGTTGCAGGCGTCCCAGGAACTACCGCTGTCGGCCGAAGCGGACCGCCTGCTCGGGGAGGGCACGAGCGACGCGCTCCCTGCCCGGCCCCTGTGGCTGGAGGTGCGCGGTGCCGAGGTACGGGACTGCGACACGGGGGACCTCGGACGCATGATCGCCGACCATCTGGTGCAGGAGTGCGGCGGGGTGGTCGTCAGGCCCCGGTCGTCCCTGCCGCGGGGCGAGGAGCACCCGTGGGGTACGACCGACCACCCGGCGGTGAGTGTGGCCACGGAGGAACGCGCGGTCCTGGTGCAGGACCGGCCGGTGGTGCCGCTGTCGGCATGGGTGATCGACGCCCTGGCCGAGCACGGCCGGGAGGGTCGGCGCCTGCAGCTCCTGACCCCGTCGACGAGCACACTCACGCACGCGATGCGGTGGCTGTTCGCGCAACCGGGCGCCACCTGGGCGGTACAGGCCCCCGACTCGCGGTACTACGACGGTTTCACCGGTCTGCCCCTGCTGTGGGACCGGGAGACCGGGTTCGACCGGAACCCTGACGTCGACCCGGAGGAGGGGCCCAATCAGGCGTTCCGGGCGTCAGCGGCCGAACCCCTGGGCGCCCAGCTGCGGGTGACTGTTCACCTGGACCACCCCGTCACGGGTGAACTGGAACTGGGCGAGTTGGTGGAGCTGGTGTCGCAGCGCCTGGCCGGGGCACACCCTGCGGTATGGGGCGTGGCCGAGCCCATGAACGAGGTCTGGGACCGCGCCCGCATGACGGGGCTGGTGCGCAAGCGTGCGCCGGGGTCGACCACAGTGTTCCTGAACGGGCCCGGCGGCGACGACGTGCGGCCGTTCAGCGGTGTACTGCGGTACTCGCGCAACAGGAACGGCGTGCACGAGCACGTCGAGCTCACCGTCGGCCACGCACCCGGTGAGGAGCCCGATCTGGAGGCTCTGGAGTCCCTGATCGACGAGTTGGCCGCCCGGGACGGGCTGCGGAGCGTGACGGTGAACCGGGCCCTGGGACGCCCCGACCTCACCTACGCCCCGCGCTGGGCGGGGGTCTCGGTCCCGGTCGGGGTCGCCGTGGGCCCGGAGGGGGTCCTGGCTGTCGACCGGAAGACGGTGGAGACCGCCCCGGTCGAGCCCGTGCGCCTGGGCCCGCCTCTGACACCGACCCTGTGGTTCCGGATCGGCGACGGGGTGGAACCGGGCAGCTGGAAGACCTTCCACGACCTGCTGGAGCACATGCAGCCGCAGACCTCCGAGCGCGCCTGATCGACCGCGCGCCGCGCTCGTCGCCTCAGACGCGGGTGACGAGGGCGTCGGCGTAGCCGGGGCTGAGGCAGTGCTCGATGACCATGACGGCCGCGCCCACGACGCCCGCGCCCTCCCCCGCGGTGGAGGAGACGATGCTCAGGTGCTCGGTCGCCAGGGGCAGCGAGCGCTGGTAGATGATCTCGCGGACCCCGGCGAGAAGGTGGTCTCCGGCCAGCGCCATGGCGCCACCGATGACGATCACCGACGGGTTGAACATGTTGACGGCCGCGGCGAGGACCTCGCCGACGTCGCGGCCGGCCTGGCGCAGGGCGCGCAGCGCCGGGACGGAACCACTTCGGGCCAGGTCGACGACCTCGCGGGCGCCGGAGGCGGGCACACCCTGTTCGGTGAGCGCCTCGGCGAGGGCAGCGCCGGAGGCGACGGCCTCCAGGCAGCCGGTGTTGCCGCAGCGGCAGGGGTTGTCGGNCACGTGGCCCATGTCGCCGGCCGCGCCCTGGGCGCCCCGGTAGACGCGTCCTTCGCTGACGATGCCGCAGCCGATGCCGGTGGCGACCTTGACGAACATCAAGTGGCTGGCGGCCGGCCAGGAGACGTGGTGTTCCCCGACGGCCATGATGTTGACGTCGTTGTCGACCAGGACCGGGACGTCCAGGCGTGACTTGACGTAACCGGGCACGTCGAAGTGGTCCCACCCGGGCATGATCGGCGGGTTCACGGCGCGGCCGGTGGCGTGCTGGACGGGCCCGGGCAGTCCCAGGCCGATGCCGAGGAGTTCGTCCTCGGAACGCCCCACGCGGTCGAGCAGGGTGCGGCCGTGGTCGACGACCCAGTCCAGGACGGTCTCGGGCCCGGCGGCGATCTCGAGGTCGATTCCGTCCTCGGCCAGCACCGCCCCCGACATGTCGGTCAGGGCCATCCGGGTGTGGGTGGCGCCGAGGTCGGCGGCCAGGACGACACGGGCGCCCGGCCGGAAGCAGAAGGTCGTGGGCGGGCGCCCGCCGGTGGAGACGGCCTCGCCGGAGGGCCCGATGAGGCCGCTGGCCAGGAGCGCGTCAACACGTTGGGTGACGGTGGAGCGCGCGAGCCCAGTCACCGAGGCGAGTTCGGAGCGGGTGCGGGGGCGTCCGTCGCGCAGCAGGCGCAGCAGGGTTCCGGCCCCTGGCGCCGTCGTCGCGGGCGCGGCGGTTCGCAGCTCCGTCACAGCCCTGTCCCCCGTTCCGGTCAGCGTGTCTTCCGTCATGCGACCAGTGAAGCACAGGATCTATTGATCGGCCGCCATGGATCTATCTTGCCTTGATCCGGCAACTTATGCTTGACGCTCGACATAAGTCCGGCGTAATCTGCCGGACATGTCAGTGAGAAAGGTCACAAGCCTGGGCGAAGTCACCGATTCCGCCGTGGCGGCCGTACCGGAGACCTACCGGGCGGCCGTGATCGGCACGGGCTTCATGGGCCGGACCCACACCCACGCCGTGCGGGCCACCGGCGGCGAGGTGGTCGGGGTCGCAGGCTCATCGGCCGACAAGGCCGCGAGCTTCGGCACCGCCCACGGCATCGGCCGCACCCACGCCGATCCCCTCGAACTCATCCGCCGCGACGACGTCGACGTGGTGCACGTGTGCACCCCCAACCACCTGCACGCACCGTTCAGCCTGGCCGCGCTCGAGGCGGGCAAGCACGTGGTCTGCGAGAAGCCGCTGGCCACCGAGTCCTCCATCGCCCGCGAACTGGTCACCGCCGCACACGAGTCCGGGCGGGTGGCCGTGGTCCCCTTCGTCTACCGCTTCCACCCCATGGCGCGGGAGGCCCGGGCCAGGGTGGCCGGAGGGTCGGTCGGGCGGCTCACCCTCGCCCACGGCGGCTACCTCCAGGACTGGCTGCTCGACCCCGCCGAGGACAACTGGCGCGTCGATCCCGCGCTGGGCGGCCCCACCCGGGCCTTCGGCGACATCGGGTCCCACTGGTGCGACATGCTCGAGTTCGTCACCGGCGACCGCATCACCGCGGTCAGCGCCCAGACCTCCCGGATCTCCGAGACCCGCGGCACGCGGGCCCGGCAGGTGACCACCGAGGACCTCGTGGCCTTCCAGTTCTCGACCGCGGGAGGGATGGTCGGAACCTCGGTGATCAGCCAGGTCTCGCCCGGCCGAAAGAACCAGTTGGTGCTCGAGGTCAGCGGAACCGACGGCTCACTCGCCTTCGACCAGGAACGTCCCGAGACCTTGTGGGCCGGCGGCCGCGAACGCACCGGCATCGTCTCCCGCGACGATCCCGGGCTCAGCCCCGACGCCGCGCGCCTGGTCAAGGTCCCGGTCGGCCACCCGCAGGGGTACCAGGACTGCTTCAACGCCCTGGTCGCCGACACCGGAGCCGCAGTGGCCGGTGGGTCGCCCGACGGACTGCCGGTCTTCGCCGACGGGCTGCGCACCGCGGTGCTGGCCGAGGCGGTCCTGGTCTCGGCCCGCGAACGCGGCTGGGTCGACGTCCCGGGGGTGGATGGCCCGTGACCGACCGGCCCCTGCTCCGGATGAAGGGCATCACCAAGTCGTTCCTCGGCGTGCGTGTGCTGCATGGCGTGGACCTGGACCTGTACCCTGGCGACCTGCACGCGCTCGTCGGTGAGAACGGGGCGGGCAAGTCGACCCTGATGAAGGTGCTGGCCGGCGTCCACCGCGCCGACGAGGGGACCGTCGAACTCGACGGCACACCGGTCTCCTTCGACCACCCGGTCCGGGCACAGCGGGCGGGGGTCGCCACCGTCTTCCAGGAGTTCAATCTCCTGCCCGAACGCACCGTCGCCGGCAACGTCCACCTGGGCCGGGAGATCCGGCGCCGGGGCTGGGTCGACGTGCGGGCGATGGACCGCGCCACCGGCGACCTGCTCGACGACCTCGGTCTGGAGGGCATCTCCCCCCGGGCCAAGGTGCGGTCGCTGTCGGTGGCCGAGCAGCAGGTGGTCGAGATCGTCAAGGCCCTGTCGCAGGACGCGCGCATCATCTCCATGGACGAACCGACCGCCTCGCTGGCCGACCACGAGGTCGAAGTGCTCTACCGCCTCATCGCCCGGCTGCGCGAGCGCGGCGTTGCGCTTCTGTACGTCTCGCACCGGCTCAAGGAGATCTTCGACCTGGCCACCACCATCACGGTGCTCAAGGACGGCCACCGGGTGGACACGGTCCCGGCCGCGGACACCGGCCCGGCCGAGCTGGTGCGCACGATGGTGGGCCGCCCGGTCTCGCAGGTCTTCCCGGGCCGTGTGGAGCCCCGCGACGACCGGGTCGGCGAGGTCCGCCTGGACGTACGCGGCGGCGGGAACGAGCAGGTCGACGGCGTGGACCTGACCGTGCGCGGCGGCGAGATCGTGGGGCTGGCCGGGCTCCAGGGTTCTGGACGCACAGAGATCGCCCGGGCCCTGTTCGGCATGGAACGCTTCACCCGCGGTGAGGTCCGCGTGGACGGGCGCCGGGTCGACCCGCGGTCGCCCCGCCGGGCCGTGCGTGCGGGTGTGGCCCTGGTGAGCGAGGACCGCAAGACACAGGGGCTGGCGCTGAACCAGTCCGTCCTGGCCAACGGCCGCCTGGCCCTGGACGCGGTGTGGCCGCTGGGTTCCCGCCGCCGTTCCCGCCGCCTCCCCGGGATCCTCGACTCCCTGGAGCTGGTGGCGCGCGGCGGCCACGGCCAGGAGGTGCGGTTCCTCTCGGGCGGCAACCAGCAGAAGGTCGTGCTGGCCAAGTGGCTCGCGGCCGACCCCGGGGTCATGGTCATGGACGAGCCCACCCGCGGTATCGACGTGGGCGCCAAGCAGGCGGTCTACCGGCTCATGCGGGAACTGTCGGCCGAGGGTGTGGCGATCGTGCTCATCTCCTCCGAGCTGCCGGAGCTGATCGGGATGTCGGACCGGCTCGTCGTGCTCGACGACGGGCGGGTGGCCGGCGAGCTCCCGGGCGGTTCGAGCGAGGAGGCGGTGATGGCGATGGCCACAGGGGCCCCGCCGGAGGGGGCGCCCGAGCAGGACCCGGAACGCCACGACCCGCGCACACTGGGCGCCGGCCCGCCCATGGGCGGGCCGCCCGAGAACGGCCCGCGTCCGCACCCCGAGGAGGCCGCGCCGTGACCCGTTCCCCCGGTTCCTCCTCCCTCCCAGCCCCCCGCTCCCTCTACTCCCGTGTCGGCACGACCGGCCTGGTCTACGCGGCGCTCGTGGTGATCCTCGCCGTGAGCGCGGTGCTGGTCTCGGCGCAGGGCGCGAACCTGTTCACCCCCGCCAACACCGTCGACCTGCTCACCCGCTCCAGCCTCCTGGGGTTCCTGGCGATCGGCATGACGCTGGTGATCCTGTGCCGCTCGCTCGACCTGTCGGTGGGGTACGTGGCGGCGCTGTCCACGGTCGTGGCCGCCACCGTCATGGCGGGCGACCCCGGGCGGGTCGCGCTGGGCGTGGGCGCCGCGCTCGGGGTGTGTGCCCTCATCGGTCTGGCCAACGGGCTGGTGGTCACCAAGCTCAGGGTCAACCCCTTCATCGCGACCCTCGGTATGGGGCTGATCATCAAGGGCTACCTGGACACCAACTTCCAGGGCCCGGCCGGCGACATCCCCGCCGCGTTCCAGGTGTTCGGGTACGCCCGGATCGGGCTGCTGCCCGTCTCGACGGTCGTGATGCTCGCGCTGGCCGCCGCCGCGATCTGGGCACTGGTCCGCACCCGCCTGGGCCACCACATGTACGCGGTCGGCGGTGACGCGGAGGTCGCGCGGCTGTCCGGGGTGCGGGTGGTCACGCCCGTGGTCACCGCGCACGTGCTCTGCTCGGTGCTGGCCGGCGTCGCCGGACTGCTGCTGGCGGCGCGCTTCGGCACCGGCAACGCCCTGGTCTACGGCAACGGTTACGAACTCGAGGCGATCGCCGCGGTCGTCCTGGGCGGCACCTACCTGCTCGGCGGCCGCGGGGGCGTGGCCGGGACGATCGCGGGCGTGCTGATCCTGGCCACGCTCGACACGGTCTTCAACGTGTTGGCCGTGGCCCCCTTCGTCAAGGACGTGCTGCGCGGAACCATCGTCATCGCCGCCGTGGCCCTGTACGCGCGCGGCCAGCTGTCGCGGGCCGCGATGCGGGTGCGGTTCCCGTCGGGCGGGGCACCGCCGCCGGAGGACTCCCCCGATCCACCGGGCGGTTCCGCCCCCCGTGACCCCGAACCCGCCGTGGGAGGTGCACGATGAGCGCGACCCGGCCGGCGGCCCACCGGACGCCCCGCCGCAACCCGCTGTCGCTGCTGTCCGGCGGCACGGCAACGGTGGCCCTGCTGCTGGCGGTGGTCTTCGCCGTCATCGCGACGCAGAACCCGTCGTTCTTCGAGGGCCCGCCGCTGATGTCGTTCGCCCGCATGGCGGCGCCGCTGGTGCTGCTGGCGATCGGGCAGTACTTCGTGATCGTCTCCGGCGAGTTCGACCTGTCGGTGGGCTCGCTCGTGGGCGCGCAGGTGGTGATCGCCGCCCGCCTCATCGACGGCGACGCGTCCCGGACCCTGCCGGTACTGGCGCTCATGCTCGCCTTCGGCCTGGTGGTGGGGCTGGTCAACGGGCTGGTCACGACGGTTCTGAAGGTGCCGTCGATCATCACCACGCTCGGCACGATGCTGATCCTGTTCGGCGCGGTGCGGTACTGGACCGGCGGGGCTCCCACCGGTGAGCTCTCCGAGGCCTTCCGGCTCGCGGGCCGGGGCGGCATCGAGGGCGTCCCCTACCTGGGCCAGCTGCCGTACGCGCTGTTCATCGCCGCCGCGGCCGCGGCCGGGGCGGTCTGGCTCATGCGTTCGCCCTACGGCCGCTCCCTCATGGCGACCGGCGACAACGACGTCGCCGCCGCGTTCTCGGGTGTGCGGGTGTGGCGGGTGCGCACCGCCGCGTTCGTCCTGTCCGGGCTCC